>NZ_JBEXYD010000057.1:0-44067 GCF_040630735.1 Kitasatospora sp. NPDC005748 | reverse complement strand
TGATGGCCTCCACGACGTCGGCCTGGGTCACCGAACCGAACAGACGGCCGGCCTCGCCCGAGCGAACGGCCAGCTTGACCTGGACGCCTTCGAGCTTGCCCTTGACCTCGTTGGCGGCCTCAAGGGTCTGGATCTCGTGGATCTTGCGGGCGCGACGGATGGCGTCGACGTCCTTCTGGCCGCCCTTGGTCCAGCGGATGGCGAAGCCACGCGGGACCAGGTAGTTGCGGGCGTAGCCGTCCTTGACCTCGACGACCTCGCCGGCGGAGCCGAGACCCGGCACCTCGTGCGTGAGGATGATCTTCATTACTTGGTCACCCTCTCTTAGCGCGCGGTGCTGGTGTAGGGCAGCAGCGCCATCTCACGGCTGTTCTTCACGGCCGTGGCGACGTCACGCTGGTGCTGGGTGCAGTTGCCGGTCACCCGGCGGGCACGGATCTTGCCGCGGTCGGAGATGAACTTCCGCAGCAGGTTCGTGTCCTTGTAGTCAACGTAGTTGACCTTGTCCTTGCAGAAGACGCAAACCTTCTTCTTCGGCTTGCGAGCAGGCGGCTTCGCCATTGTGTGCTCCATTTGGGGTTCACGGCCCGGCAGGCGTCTCACGACGCCGGCGCCGGGCCGCACGAAATCTGTCAGCTCTTAGAACGGGGGCTCTTCCGAGAAGCCGCCACCGGACGGAGCGCCCCAGCTGCCGCCACTCTGGTTGCTGTTGCCACCAGAGGGAGCGCTGGACGCCCACGGGTCGTCGGACGGGCCGGACTGGCCACCGGAGTTTCCACCCCAGTTGCCGCCCTGCTGGCCGCCACCGCCGCCCCAGTTACCGCCGCCCTGGCCGCCGCCGCCCTGCTGGCCGCCGCCGAAGCCGCCGCCGCCGGGAGCGCCGGACCGGTTGGCCCGGGTGACCTTCGCGGTCGCCGAACGCAGGCTCGGGCCCACCTCGTCGACCTCGACCTCGAAGACCGTCCGCTTCTCGCCTTCCTTGGTCTCGTAAGACCGCTGGCGCAGTCGGCCCTGCACGATGACGCGCATGCCGCGCTGCAGCGACTCGGCGACGTTCTCCGCCGGCTGCCGCCAGACGTTGCACGTGAGGAAGAGGCTCTCGCCGTCCTTCCACTCGTTCGTCTGACGGTCGAAGGTGCGGGGAGTGGACGCGATGCGGAACTTCGCGACCGCCGCACCCGACGGGGTGAAGCGCAGCTCGGGGTCGTCGACGAGATTGCCGACGAGGGTGATGACGGTCTCGCCTGCCATGGTGGTGATGACCTCTCCGGAAGAGTTCCGTTCACCGCTGTTTCACGTGAAACAGCGGACGCGAGCTACCCGAGGCCCGAGGGCCTCAGAGGTGGCTCAGTGGGTGTCCGGGCGCAGGACCTTGGTCCGCAGAACCGACTCGCTCAGGCCAAGCTGGCGGTCGAGTTCCTTGACGACCTCAGGCGTGGCCTTGAGGTCGATGACCGAGTAGATGCCCTCGGACTGCTTGTTGATCTCGTAAGCCAGACGGCGACGACCCCAGGTGTCGACCTTCTCCACCTTGCCGCCGCCGTTGCGGACGACAGTGAGGAAGTTCTCGATCAGGGGGGAGACAGCGCGCTCCTCGACCGAGGGGTCGAGGATGACCATCAGCTCGTAGTGACGCATGTGTAACCCACCTCCTTTGGACTCAGCGGCCACGGTCTCTCCGTGGCAGGAGGGTTGTGCAGCGTCGGCACCGGAGTCAGTGACGACACCGGCCCACCGTAGTGGTCCGGTCCGACACTCGACCCCCGTCCACCCGGAAGAGGGCGCAAGGGGGCACAACTACACCAGTGCAGACGGCACAGCCTACCCGCACCCGGACGGCCGAACAAAATGCATAGGGGTTGTGATCCGCGCCCCAACCACCGCAATCTGGACGGAACGGGTTTCCTGCTCGTTCGTCTCTCCGCCAGGAGGTGGGACACATGGCCCAGACCTTCCACCGGTTCCCCGCCCTCACCCTGAACACCGACGGCAACCGGCACCCCCGCGAGAACACCCTGGTCGGCATCACCCTGCTGTTGGGCGTGCTGGCCTTCACGACGTCGTTCTTCCACAACCTCCATCTGCTGAGCTCGTGGACCGGGCTCCTCGGCATCGTCACCGGCCTCTGGGGGCAGTTCGTCTCCGTCACCACGGCCGAGCGCTTCGTCCTGGTCATCAGCCTCACCGCCTCGGCCTTCGGCTTCTACCTGGGCGTGGCCCACGGCGGCCTCTGGGGCTAGCCCCGCGAACCGCACCGACCGTCCCGACCTGCCCCGACCGGCCCAGACCGGCCCAGACCGGCCCAGACCACCCCGACCCCTCCGGCGCCGCCGGAACTCTCGGCGCCCCCGTCACGTACCTCATCAGTGAGACAGGTAGGTGACGGGGGCGCCGCCACGCCCGCAGCCGTGGGCGCCGGTGCCCCGGACGATAGGGTCAGCCCGAGAACCTGGGGCCGCCCGCAGCCCGACCGACGAGGAGCACCGAGCATGAGCCTGCGCCTGAGGACGATCACCCGCGAGGAGCACCTCGCCTTCATCAGGAGCCGCGCCTCTGCCAGCCACATGCAGGTGCCGTCCTGGGGCGACGTGAAGGCGGAGTGGCGTTCGGAGTCGATCGGCTGGATCGACGAGTCCAACCAGATCGTCGGCGCCGGGCTGGTGCTCTACCGCCAGCTGCCGAAGGTCAAGCGCTACCTGGCGTACCTGCCCGAGGGCCCGGTGATCGACTGGTTCGACCGCGACATCGAGCGCTGGCTCTCCCCGATGCTGGCGCACCTCAAGTCGCAGGGCGCCTTCTCGGTGAAGATGGGCCCGCCGGTGGTGATCCGCCGGTGGAACGCGCCGACCATCAAGGAGGCCATCGCCGCCAAGCAGGCCAAGCGCCTGCGCGACATCGAGGCCGACTGGTACGAGCCGCGCGCCTTCGAGGTGGCCGACCGGCTCCGCAAGGCCGGCTGGCTGCAGGGCGAGGACGGCGGCGCCGGCTTCGGCGACGTCCAGCCGCGCTACGTCTTCCAGGTGCCGCTGGCCAACCGCTCGCTGGACGACATCCAGAAGGGCTTCAACCAGCTCTGGCGCCGGAACATCAAGAAGGCCGAGAAGAGCGGCGTCGAGGTGGTCCAGGGCGGCTACGACGAGCTGCCGATCTTCCACCAGCTGTACCTGGTGACCGCCGAGCGCGACCGCTTCACCCCGCGCCCGCTGGCCTACTTCCAGCGCATGTGGAAGGCCCTCACCTCCGAGGACCCGAACCGCATGCGGCTCTACATCGCCTACCACGAGGGCGAGCCGCTGGCCGCGACCACGATGCTCGTGGTCGGTGAGCACGTCTGGTACTCCTACGGTGCCTCGGCCAACCACAAGCGCGAGGTCAAGCCGTCCAACGCGATCCAGTGGCGGATGATGCGCGACTCGTACGCGCTCGGCGGCGGGGTGTACGACCTGCGCGGCATCAGCGACACGCTGGACGAGAACGACCACCTGTTCGGCCTGATCCAGTTCAAGGTCGGCACCGGCGGCCAGGCCGCCGAGTACCTCGGCGAGTGGGACTTCCCGCTCAACAAGCTGCTGCACAAGGCGCTCGACCTCTACATGTCGCGCCGCTGAGCCGCTTGCCCGCCGTGCCCAACACCCCCTGGGAGATGACCCGATGACGCTGTCGCTCTACCTCGACACCGAACGCTGGCGCACCCACCAGCGCTCCGTCCTGGCCGAGTTCCCCGGCCTGGTGCCGGTGGCGAAGGGCAACGGCTACGGCCTGGGCAACCACCGGCTCGCCGAGGAGGCGACCCTGCTCGGCACCGGCGTGATGGCCGTCGGCACCGCCTACGAGGCGGCCGACGCGGCCGACTGGTACGGCGGCGAGCTGCTGGTGCTCACCCCGTACCGGGTCGGCGAGGAGGTGCTGCCGCTGCCGCACGCCCGGGTGATCCGGACGGTGGCGAGCCTGGACGGGCTGCGCGCGCTGCACGGCGCCCGGGTGGTGGTGGAGTGCATGACCACCATGCGCCGGCACGGGGTGAGCGCGGCCGACCTGCCGGCGGTCGCCGCCGAGCTGGACGGCGTCTCCTTCGAGGGCCTGGCGCTGCACCTGCCGATGGACCGGCCGGACGGCTCCGACCCGGTGGACGAGGTCGCCCACTGGGTGGACACCGCCCGGGCGGCCGGCATCCCCGTGCACACCGTGTTCGTCAGCCACCTCGGCGCGGCCGGCATGGAGAAGCTGGCCCAGCGCTACCCCGGCACCGTCTTCCGCGCCCGGATCGGCACCCGGCTCTGGCTCGGCGACCACGGTGCGCTGGAGGTCCGGGCCACGGTGCTGGACGTCACCCCGGTCGCGAAGGGCGACCGCTACGGCTACCGCCAGCACCCGGCGCCCACCGACGGCCACCTGCTGGTGGTCGCCGGCGGCACCGCGCACGGCATCGGCCTGGAGGCGCCCAAGTACGTCCAGGGCATGTCCTCGCGGGCCAAGGGCATCGCCCGGGCCGGTCTGGCGACGGTCAACAAGACCAAGTCGCCGTTCAACTGGGCCGGCAAGCAGCTCTGGTTCGCCGAGCCGCCGCACATGCAGGTCTCGCTGCTCCTGCTGGACAACGAGACCAAGCCGCCGGTGGTCGGCGACGAACTCGTCCTTCAGGTCCGGCACACCACCACGCACTTCGACCGCGTGGTGGACCGCTAGAGCACGCGGCCGGGAGCCCGTCCGGGCGGACGGGCTCCCGGCCCGCCCTACGGCTTGGCGCTGCCGGCGGTCTCCGGCGCGTGCGGCTCGTCGTCGAGCCACAGCTCGGGGCCGGCC
This sequence comes from Kitasatospora sp. NPDC005748, assembly GCF_040630735.1. Classification (NCBI taxonomy): domain Bacteria; kingdom Bacillati; phylum Actinomycetota; class Actinomycetes; order Kitasatosporales; family Streptomycetaceae; genus Kitasatospora; species Kitasatospora sp. NPDC005748. The sequence goes on along the minus strand of NZ_JBEXYD010000057.1, from coordinate 39,264 downwards.
GGCGCGTAGCCGGCGTAGCTCGCCGCCTCCCGCAGCTGTCGGGCGGTGCCGACCACGAAGACGTCCGGGGCGTGGTCGAGCACCCCGCCGGACGGGTCGTCGGTGCCGTCCCAGCGCACCGGGTCGCGGTCGGGCAGCAGGATGTCGCGGATGACCATGCCGCACAGGTACAGCGTGCCGAGCAGGTGCAGCACGATGGCGAAGTGGTACCAGGACTCGCCGATCCCGTGCTGCTTGGGCCCGGTGACGAAGCCCAGGTGGGACCAGATGCCCAGGGTGTAGAGCACCTCGCAGGCCTGCCAGATCAGGAAGTCCCGCCAGCGCGGCCGGGCCAGCACCGCCAGCGGCAGCAGCCAGAGCGCGTACTGCGGCGAGTAGACCTTGTTGACCAGGATGAACGCGGCCACCACCAGGAAGGCCAGCTGGGCGAAGCGCGGGCGGCGGGGCGCCGAGAGGGCCAGCCAGGCGATCCCCAGGCAGGCGAGCACCATCAGGATGCCGATGAAGAGGTCGAGGTTGGCCAGGCCGACGCCGCGGCTCTGCATCAGGATCAGCCAGAACGAGCCGTAGTCCTCGGTGCGGTGCTCGCTGAAGACGTAGAAGGTCGACCAGCCCCGCCAGTTGGCGAGCATGATCGGCAGGTTGACCAGCAGCCAGGCACCGACCGCGCCGCCGAGCATCGCCCGGAACTCGCGCCAGCGCCCGGCCCGCCAGCAGAGCAGCAGCAGCGGACCGATCAGCAGCAGCGGGTAGAGCTTGGCGGCGGTGGCCAGGCCGATGAAGACACCGGCCCAGACCGGCCGCGAACCGGACCACCAGGCCATCGCGACGGCGGCCAGCGCGACCGCCAGCAGGTCCCAGTTGACGGTGGCGTTCAGCAGCAGGCAGGGCGCCAGCGCGAACATCAGCGCGTCCCACGGGCGGCGCCGGTGGGTGCGGGAGAGCGCGACCACGGCGACCACCGCGCAGGCCATCAGCAGGCCCGCGTTGATCGCCCAGAACCACTGCTCCTGCTGCTGGCTCGAGCCGCCGCCGGGCGTCAGCCAGGCCGCGATCTGCATGAAGAACCCGGTCAGCACCGGGTACTCCAGGTACTGCAGATCGCCCGAGGTGCCCGGGATCCGGTCCACGTAGGGGTGCAGGCCGGCCGCGAAGCCGCGCCCGGAGAACAGGTGCGGGATGTCGCTGTAACAGGCGTGGATGTACTGCGGCGACCCCGGCTGGAACCAGGCGGCGTCGTAGCAGGGCAGCTTCTGCGCCATGCCCAGCACCGAGACCACGATCACCACCAGCGCCAGGAAGCGCGCCGGGATCCACCAGGAGACGCCCAGCAGCGCGCGGCGGCCGGGCGGGCCGCCGAACACCTCGCTGCCGGCCGCGGCCACCGGGTCCTCGTCCGCCGGGACGACCACGGTGTTGGCGGGCGGGGCGACCGTGGCGGGCGGCGCGACCTTCGCGGGCACCGCCGGAGCCGGCCCGGAATCCTCGATGGGCCCGATGTGGCCGACGGGTTCGTCACGATCGCTCGACGTCATGCCGGACATCCTGCCGCACCTCCCCCGGCTGGACGAGGAGGCCCCCTGAGCGGCCCGGGGCCGATCCGGCGATTCATGGCCAAATGACGAGAATGCCGGTGCCGGCGGGGCGGGGACCGGCGGGACGAGGCAGGGCGGGGCAGGGCGGGGCAGGGCGGCGCCGCGCCCCCCGGCCGGGAACGACGGAACGGCGGTGGCGGACCTCCGAGGAGGTCCGCCACCGCCGTTCGCACGTCTCGCGCCGCTCGGCGCCGGGCGTCAGGGCGCCGCCGCGCCCTGCTGGGCACCACCCGTCGGACTGGGCGACATGGTCGGCTTGGTCGGCTTGGTGCTGCTGGGCGCGGGCCCGGTCGACGCGGTCGACGACGTCGGCTGCGGGGTGGTGCAGAGCCCCGGGATGAGGCAGGTGGGCGAGGATCCGCCACCGCCGTTGCCGCCACCGCCGGTCGGCGGCTGGGTCTTGGTCGGCGCCTGGGTCGGCACCGTGCCCGGGCAGTCCACGCCGGGCACACAGGCCGGCTGGGTGTTGGTGGGCTGCGTCGGCTGCTGCGCGCCCGGGTCCGGCGCGGTGGGCGCCGTGGTCTCGGTCATCGTCGGCGAGGAAGAGGGCGAGGCCGTGCTCGGCGCCCCGGAGGAGTCCACCTGGGTGCCGACCGGCTGCGGCGTCGGGAAGTCCATCTTCTTCTCGTTGGCCAGGGCGGCCTTCATGTACCGGGTGAAGATGTCGGTCGGGGTGTCACCACCGTGCACCGAGTCCTTGCCGCCGGTGCCGTTGAGCGACAGGCGCTCGTGCTTGGTCGGGTCCTCGCGCCACATCGCGACGCTGGTGGCCAGCTGCGGGGTGTAGCCGACCCACCAGGCCGACTTGTTCTCGTCGGTGGTACCGGTCTTGCCGGCCACCGGGCGGCCCAGCGCGTTGCTCTTGGAGCCGGTACCGTTCTTCGCCACGTTCACCAGCACGTCGGTGACGTTGTCCGCGACGGCCGGCTCCAGCGCCTGCTTGAGCTCGGGCTTGCTGAAGCCCGGCCGCGCCGTGCCCTTCACCTCGACCTTGGTCACCGAGTACGGGTCGGCCTGCTTGCCGCTGGCCGCCAGGGTCGCGTACGCGTCGGCCATCCGGATCGGGCTCACGGTGGAGGTGCCGAGCGCGAAGGTCGGGGTCTTGGGGTCGGCGAAGCTCTCCTTGCGCACGCCCATCGCCTCGGCGATGTTGGCCACGTTCTGGCCGCCGACGTCCTGGTTGAGCTGGACGAACGGGACGTTGAAGGAGTTCTGCATGGCCGCCCGCAGCGAGACGTAGCCGCGCTTGCCGGCGTCCTCGTTCTTCTGCCGGTACGGCTTGCCGTCGTCACCGATCACCAGCGAGCCGTCCGGCTTGCGGATCTCGGACAGGTCGTCCGAGAGGTAGCGGCTGTCGGCGTTGATCCGCTTCGGCTGGCCCTTGTCGTCCTTCGCGGTCTGCACCCCGACCTGCATCGCGGCGGCCAGCACGAAGGGCTTGAAGGTCGAGCCGACCTGGACGCCCTTGGCGTCCGCGTTGTTGTCGAAGTGCTGGTTCTCCACGCCGTCGCCGCCGTATATGGCGACGATCGCACCGTCGCCGGGGCGGACGCTGGCCGCGCCGAACTGGACGAAGTTGTCCTTCTCGGGCCGCTTCTGGACGTTGAGCGTCTCGCCCTTGACGTCGTCCACGGCCTTCTTGAGGGCGTCGACCTTGTCCTTCTCGAAGGTCGTGTAGATCTTGTAGCCGCCCTTGTCGATCGACTGCTGGGTGATCGTCGGGTCCTTGGACATCATGAACTTGTTCGCGGTGTCGACCAGGTAGCTGATCTCGCCGTTCATGTTGGTCGGCGGCTTGCGCGGGATCGGCTCGGGGAACGCGGTGCACTTGGCCCGCTCCTCCGCCGTGGCGTTCTTGGTGGTGACCATCCGGTTCAGGATCCAGGTCCAGCGCTCCACGGCGCGGTCCTTGTTCGCCGCAATGGTGGGGTCGTACAGTGCGGCGCCCTTGAGCAGACCGGCCAGCATGGCGCTCTGGCAGATGTCGAGGTCCTTGGCGTCGATGCCGTAGTACGCCTGGGAGGCCGCCTGGATGCCGGTGGCCCCGCGGCCGAACCAGCTGACGTTCAGGTAGTCCCGCAGGATGTCGTTCTTCTCCGTCTCCTGATTGACCTTCAGGGTGATGAAGAACTCGCGCACCTTGCGGCTGAGCGTCTGGTCCTGGCTCAGGTAGGCGTTCTTGACGTACTGCTGGGTGATCGTCGAGGCGCCCTGGGTCTCGCCGCCGGTCGCCATGTTGTACACGGCGCGCATCATGCCCACGGGGTCGATGCCGCTGTCGGTGCGGAAGGTGGCGTTCTCCGCGGCGATGACGGCGTTCTGCACGTTGGGGCTGATGTCGGCGAGCTCGACGATCTGCCGGTTGGTCTCGCCCTTGCGGGCCATCTCCGAGCCGTCGGCCCAGTAGTAGATGTTGTTCTGGTCGTTCACCAGGTCGTGGATCTGCGGGACGGTGGTGGACGCGTAGGCGTACCAGACCCCGCCCACGCAGGTCGCGAAGAAGACCAGGAAGCCGGTGAGCCACTGCTTCCACGACGGCAGCCAGCGGCGGACGCCCTGCTTGCCGAAGCGCGGGTAGTCGATGAACCGCTTCTTGCCGGGCTTGCCGGGCTTGCCGGGCTTGCCACCGCGGTCATCCGCACCGGCCGCCGCCGCGCCGCCGGCGCGCTTGCCGCCCCTCTGGGCCGCCTTGCGCATCTCGGCCCGGGTCATCCGGGGCTGCTGCGCGGTCTCCCGGACACCCGCCGGACGCCGGCGGCCGGGACCGTCCGGGCCGGGCCCGTCCTGTCCCGCGCCGCCCGGGCGGCCGTTGTCACCCGGGGGCTGCCCGCCACCGTCGGCAGACCTCCGCCGTCGTTCGCTCATGTTCCAGCTACTCCTCGCCAGGCGGTCGAGCCTGAAGGCAGGGTTCACGTCCGATGCCCGCAACCGCCCTAACCCCGGAGGTGGTCCTCGTGCACACGCGACAGCGTACGCAGCCGAGAACCGCACCTAATCGGGCATCAGGTATCAATGCCCGCAAAACGGCGGCAGATCATTACATGCCCGTTGCCAAGCACACCTGCGCGTCGCCTTGTGATCACATTCACGCGTGCCCCCCTTGCTCGACCGGGGACCCAGGTTTACTGTTCTCGATATATCGAGCCGATACATCGGCACGGCATACCGCCGGAGACGGCGGGCCAGGACCCGGCCTGGAGGAAGGAGGACGACGGCATTGGGCAGGCGCTCAGGAGTGCTGGAGTTCGCCGTTCTCGGCCTGCTCCACGACGCCCCGATGCACGGGTACGAGCTGCGCAAGCGGCTCAACGTCCTGCTCGGAACGTTGCGCGCGTTCTCCTACGGAACGCTCTATCCGTGTCTGAAGAGCCTGGTGGCCCAGGGCTTCCTCGTCGAGGACAACCCGGACGACGAGTACGTCCCGGCCACCGCGCTCAACGGCAAGCGGTCCAAGATCGTCTACCGGCTCTCCCCCGAGGGCAAGGAGCGCTTCGAGGAGCTGCTGGCCGACTCCGGCCCCGACGCGTGGGAGGACGAGCACTTCGGCGTCCACTTCGCGTTCTTCGGCCAGACCGACCGGGCCGTGCGGATGCGCGTCCTGGAGGGTCGCCGCAGTCGGCTGGAGGAGCGCCTCGAACGGATGCGCAACTCGCTCGCCCGGGCCCGCGAGCGGTTCGACGACTACACCGTCGAGCTGCAGCGGCACGGCCTGGAGTCGGTGGAGCGCGAGGTCCGGTGGCTCAACGAGCTGATCGAGACCGAGCGGGCCAACCGCAGTGGCCGGACCGGACCGCTCACCGGCGGGCCGAGTACCGCAGGATCCGACAAGACTTCGGACGGCCGTGGCCAGGAGGCCGGATCCCCGGATCCGCCCGGGCCACCGTACGACCGCCCGGGGCGCTCCGACCAGGAGCGCTGACACCGCGTCCGCCCTGTGCCGCGCGGTAGGAGTGGGCGCCTCGCGCCCGTCAGGCATTCATCGAAAACGCAGGACGAGCGCCGCCGAGCACCGGCGGCCCTCATGAGATCACAGGGAGCAACCGGAATGGGTTCGGTTCGCGTAGCCATCGTGGGCGTGGGCAACTGCGCCGCGTCGCTGGTGCAGGGTGTCGAGTACTACAAGGACGCCGACCCGGCCGGCAAGGTCCCCGGCCTGATGCACGTCCAGTTCGGTGAGTACCACGTCCGTGACGTGGAGTTCGTCGCCGCCTTCGACGTCGACGCCAAGAAGGTCGGCTTCGACCTGGCCGACGCCATCGGCAGCAGCGAGAACAACACCATCAAGATCTGCGACGTGCCGCCGACCGGTGTCACCGTCCAGCGCGGCCACACCCTCGACGGCCTCGGTAAGTACTACCGGGAGACCATCGAGGAGTCCGACGAGGCCCCGGTCGACGTCGTCCAGGTCCTCAAGGACCAGCAGGTCGACGTTCTCGTCTGCTACCTGCCCGTCGGTTCGGAGCACGCGGCGAAGTTCTACGCCCAGTGCGCCATCGACGCCAAGGTCGCCTTCGTGAACGCCCTCCCGGTGTTCATCGCGGGCACCAAGGAGTGGGCGGACAAGTTCACCGAGGCCGGCGTGCCGATCGTCGGTGACGACATCAAGTCCCAGGTCGGCGCCACCATCACGCACCGCGTGATGGCCAAGCTGTTCGAGGACCGCGGTGTCGTGCTCGAGCGCACCATGCAGCTGAACGTCGGCGGCAACATGGACTTCAAGAACATGCTCGAGCGTGAGCGCCTGGAGTCCAAGAAGATCTCGAAGACGCAGGCCGTCACCTCGCAGATCCGGGACCGTGAGCTGGGCGCCAACAACGTCCACATCGGCCCGTCCGACTACGTGGCGTGGCTCGACGACCGCAAGTGGGCCTACGTCCGCCTTGAGGGTCGCGCGTTCGGCGACGTCCCGCTGAACCTCGAGTACAAGCTCGAGGTCTGGGACTCCCCGAACTCCGCCGGTGTCATCATCGACGCCGTGCGCGCCGCGAAGATCGCCAAGGACCGCGGCATCGGCGGCCCGATCCTCTCCGCGTCCTCGTACTTCATGAAGTCCCCGCCGGTCCAGTACTTCGACGACGAGGCCCGCGAGAACGTCGAGAAGTTCATCAAGGGCGAGGTCGAGCGCTGAGCTCGATGACGATCCCGATCGTCGGGCGCCCGGGTTCCGGGCGCTGAGCACAGGACACGCGCTGAACGGGTCCACGGTCCGCCGTGGGCCCGTTCACCGTTTTCCGGCGAATGTTTCACGTGAAACACGGACCGGTTCCATGGCAGTCTGGGCGGGTGGCGATCACGGACAACGGCAGCACCGACCAGACCGCGCACCGCGCCACGCTCCTCGGCCTGCTCCGCGGGCGAGATTTCCGCCGACTGCTGACCGCCCGGGTGCTCTCCCAGCTCTCCGACGGCGTCTTCCAGGTCTCGCTCGCCGCCTACGTGGTGTTCTCCCCGGAGAAGCAGTCCTCCCCCGCCGACATCGCCTCGGTGCTGGCCGTGATGCTGCTGCCGTTCTCCGTGATCGGCCCGTTCGCCGGCGTGCTGCTGGACCGCTGGCGCCGCCGTCAGGTGCTGTTCTACGGCAACCTGGCCCGGTTCGGGCTCGGCCTGGTCACCGGCGGCCTGCTCCTGGCCGAGGCCCCGACCGCGCTGTTCTTCGCCTCCGCGCTGCTGGTCACCGCGCTCAACCGGTTCATCCTGGCGGGCCTGTCCGCGGCGCTGCCCCGGGTCGTCCCGCAGGACCAGCTGGTGACCGCCAACGCGCTCTCCCCCACCCTGGGCACGGTCGCCGCGGCCTCCGGCGGAGGCCTGGGCTTCCTGCTGCACCAGGTGCTGACCCCCGGGCCGAGGGCCGACGCGGCGCTGGTCACCGTCGCCGCGCTGCTCTACCTGTCGGCCGCGCTGGCGGCCCGCCGGATGGACCGGGACCTGCTGGGGCCCGAGCACCGCACCGACCGCCCGCCGCTGGGCCGGGCGCTGGTGCTGGCCGCCCGCGACCTGGGCGCGGCCGTCACCCATCTGGTCCGGGACTGCCGGCCCGCGGTGCACGCCCTCGCCGCCGTCACCGCGGCCCGGTTCTGCTACGGCGTGCTGATCGTCGTCCTGGTGATGCTCGCGCGCTACACCTTCAACGACCCGGGTGACAGCGCCGCCGGACTGGTCACCCTGGGCCAGGCGGTCGGCCTCTCCGCCGCCGGCTTCTTCCTCGCCGCGGTGATCAGCCCGTGGTGCACCCGCCGGCTCGGGCTGGGCGGCTGGATGACGCTCTGCCTGGCGGCTCCGGTGGTCTTCGTGCCCGCGCTCGGCCTGGGCTTCTCCCTGGTGCCGTGCCTGATCGCGGCGCTGCTGCTCGGCGTGGTCACCCAGGGCACCAAGATCTGCGCCGACACCGTCGTCCAGGAGTCGGTCGAGGACGACTACCGCGGCCGCGTCTTCGCCATCTACGACGTGCTGTTCAACGTCGCCTTCGTGGCCGCCGCCACGGTGACCGCGCTGGTGCTGCCGCTCTCCGGCCGCTCGGTCGGGGTGGTCGTGGGAGTCTCCCTGGTCTACGCGCTCGCCGCCGTGTGCTATCTGCGGGCGGCCCGGCGGACCGGACCGCTCCCCGGCGACCGGGTGTCCTGAGACCGCGCACCCTCGGAACCTGCCCCGTCCGGGTGAGTCGCTAAGGTACGTCAGATCTGTCGGAGCGACAGCACTCTGTCTCGGGGGAGAACCTGATGAGCACACCGCCCGGTCCGTACGGACCGCCGCCCCAGTACGGCTATCCGCAGGCCCCCGGGCCGGGCGTTCCGCCCCAGGGCGGACCGCCGTACGGTGCTCCGCCTCCGCAGTACGGCCCGCCCCAGCCGGCGCCCGCCGGCTACGGACAGCCGCCGGCCTACGGCTACCCGGCCGCGCCGCCGCCCGCCCCGGCCGCCCCCGGGTACGGGCAACCCCCGTACGGTCCGCCGCCCGGCGGCCAGGCCCCGTACGGCCAGCAGCCGCCGTACGGGCAACCGCCCGCCGAGCCGGCGCGCAAGACCGGGACCAAGGCCAAGCTGAAGGCCGGCGTCGCCGTGGTCGGCGGCGCCGCGCTGGTCGTCGGCTACTTCGTCAGCGGCCCGAGCGTCAGCAGCGCCAAGGCGGGCGACTGCGTCAAGGCCAGCGGCTCGCGCAGTGTCGACATCGTCAAGTGCACCGACAGCAAGGCCAATTACAAGGTGCTGGCCACGTTCGACAGCACCGACACCAGCCGCTGCAGGCAGACCGTCGGAACGACCAGCACCGTCTCGGGCAAGAGCGGGCGGCGCTGGAACAAGAAGCGCTACGTGCTCTGCCTCGGTCCGCTGACCACCGGTGTGCCGCCGGTCAAGAAGTCCTGACCCCTTCTCCTCACCGCTCACCTTCCACGGGGGACCCCCTTTGTCCGTTCCACCTCCCCAGATGCCGTACGGCGCCCCGCCGCCGGCCGACGCCAACCCCTACGCGGCCGGCAATCCGTACGGCGCCCAGCCGCCGCCCGCGGCCCCGCCCGGCTACGGCTACCCCGCCGCGCCGCCGCCGGCCGCACCCGGGTACGGAGTGCCCGCACAGCCCGCACCGCCCGGTTACGGCTACCCGCAGCAGCAGGCGGGGTACGCGCAGCAGCCGCCCCAGGGCGGACCGGTCTGCCGGTTCTGCGGCGGCTTCCCCGCGGTGGAGACCACCGTCCGCGGGCACCAGGGCATCATCATCGTCATGCGGTTCCTGAAGCAGCCGGGGCCGTTCTGCCGCACCTGCGGCACCGCGGTGGTCCGCGACATGTCCGCCCGCACCCTGGTCCAGGGCTGGTGGGGCTACCTGTCCTCGATCATCACGCCGATCACCCTGCTGCGGAACCTGGCCGCGCACAACAAGATCAAGGACCTGCCGCCGCCCGCCCCCGGCACCCACGGCCCGCAGCTCGACCCGGGCGTCCCGCTGACCAAGCGGCCGCACATGCTGATGCTGCTGCTGCCGATCCTCTCGATCACGTCGTTCGTCATCCTGATCACCACCGGCGCGCTGCTCGGGGCGAACCACCGCAGCGCCACGCCGTACCACCCGATCGTGCTGCCGCCGCCGGCCACGGTGTCCATGCCCCCGATGCCGTCCTTCTCGCTGCCGCCGATCCCGGAGATCACCACGCCGGGTGCGGCGAAGCCGTCCTCCCCGGCCGGGGCCTCCTCGGTGCCCAGCGACATCGACCGGGCCAAGGCCGGCGACTGCCTGCGCAACGAGAACGGAACGGGCGCCACCCACGACCCCAACCCGCGGATCACGATGCTCGCCTGCTCCGACTCGCGGGCCCAGTACAAGGTGCTGCGCAAGATCCTCGCCTCCAGCGACGACAAGGCGTGCGACAACGTGCCGAACTCGGACAGCAGCTACACCCGCGAGGCGTCCACCGCGGCGCTGAGCTACGTCCTCTGCCTCCAGGGGATCAACGGCTGACGGCCCACCGCCACGACGCGGGAGGGGTGGTCCGGGGAGTCCCCGGGCCACCCCTCCGGCGTGCCGCGCCCTGCTCAGCCCTGCTGGGCCGCCCACCAGGCACGGAGGGCGGCGACCGCCTCCTCGTGCTCCAGCGGGCCGTGCTCCAGACGCAGTTCGAGCATGTGCTTGTACGCCTTGCCGACCTGCGGACCCGGCTTGAGGTCGAGCAGCTCCATGATCTGGTTGCCGTCCAGCGCGGGGCGGACGGCGTCCAGCTCCTCCTGGGCCTTCAGTTCGGTGATCCGCTCCTCCAGCCCGTCGTACGTCCGGGAGAGCGCCGCCGCCTTCTTCCGGTTGCGGGTGGTGCAGTCGGAGCGGGTCAGCTTGTGCAGGCGCTCCAGCAGCGGCCCTGCGTCGGTGACGTAGCGGCGCACCGCCGAGTCGGTCCACTCGCCGCCGCCGTAGCCGTGGAAGCGCAGGTGCAGCTCGACCAGGCGCGAGACGTCCTCGGTGAGCTCCTTGGAGTACTTGAGCTCACGCATCCGCTTGCGGGTCATCTTGGCGCCGACCACCTCGTGGTGGTGGAAGGAGACCCGGCCGTCGGACTCGAAGCGCCGGGTCCGCGGCTTGCCGATGTCGTGCAGCAGCGCGGCGAGGCGCAGCGTGAGGTCGGGGCCGTCCTGCTCCAGGTCGATGGCCTGCTCCAGGACGGTCAGCGAGTGCTCGTAGACGTCCTTGTGCCGGTGGTGCTCGTCCCGCTCCAGCTTCAGCGCCGGCAGCTCGGGCAGCACGTGGTCGGCCAGGCCGGTGTCGACGAGCAGCCGCAGGCCCTTCACCGGGTGGGCGGCGACCAGCAGCTTGTTGAGCTCGGCCTGGACCCGCTCGGCGGAGACGATGGTGATCCGCTCGGCCATCGCGGTCATCGCGGCGACCACCTCGGGGGCCGGCTCGAAGTCCAGCTGGGCGGCGAAGCGGGCGGCCCGCATCATCCGCAGCGGGTCGTCGGAGAAGGACTCCTCCGGGGTGGCGGGGGTGCGCAGCACCCGGGCCTCCAGGTCGTCCAGACCGCGGTGCGGGTCGACGAAGCCGCGGTCGGGCAGGTCGACGGCCATCGCGTTGACGGTGAAGTCACGGCGGACGAGGTCCTGCTCGATGGTGTCGCCGTAGGTGACCTCGGGCTTGCGCGAGGTGCGGTCGTACGCCTCGGAGCGGTACGTGGTGATCTCGATCAGGAAGGAGCCCTGCGGGGTGTCCTTGCGGGCGCCGACGGTGCCGAAGGCGATGCCGACGTCCCAGACGGCGTCCGCCCAGCCCTTCACCAGCTTCAGGACCTCGTGCGGACGGGCGTCGGTGGTGAAGTCCAGGTCGTTGCCGAGGCGGCCGAGCAGCGCGTCCCGGACCGAGCCGCCGACCAGCGCGAGCCGGTGCCCGGCGGCCTGGAAGCGGCGGGCGATCTCGTCGGCGACCGGGGACACCCGGAGCAGTTCCTGCAGCCCCCGGGTCTGCGCCTCGCTCAGCCCTGGGACGGCCTGGGTGGCGATGCTGGAATGATGGGCGCCGGACTCGTGGGCGGTGGGCTCATTGGCAGTGGACACGGCTCACAAGGGTACGTGGCCCGGCGGCCCCGCTGCCCGCGCGTTTTCCGGTGCTCACTCCAAGGCCCGCAACACTGCACCACCCGCCGCATCGTTACCATGCCGGGTGGAGCGAGTCTCGGGCACCGGCGAGGAGCCGCGGTGCCGCGCGCCGGCACGGCCGACCGGACCGTCGGGCGGACGCGTTCCTCACCACCGATCCACCGATCCACCGATCCATCGATCCACCGATCCACGGCCGGTCCTCTCCGGCCGGCGGGACATCCGCAGCAGTACAGCATCAAGCAGCGAGCAATCGAGAACGGCGAGGGCGAAGCGCGTGGGCGAGCCGGCACGGCACTCGGGCCTGGAGGCGGACGGACACCCTGGGCGGGCCTGCGAACGCACCGGAGGCGGCGCCGACGGGCGGGGCCCGGGGCGCCGCCCGGCGCGTGCCGTCCGGCGGCTGGCGGCCGTCCTCGGCGCCGCGCTGGCGCTGCTCCCGGCCGTGCCGGCCGGAGCGACCGGGGCGTCGCCCGCCGGGGGCGGCCGTCCGGCGGCCGGGACGGCGGTCTCCGCCGAGTACCCGGTGGTGATGACCATCGACGGCGTGAACAAGCCGGTGGCCGTCCAGAACGGCACCGTGACGATCACCGGGCAGGTCACCAACGCCGGTCAGTCGGTGCTGAAGTCGGCCCACGCCGCGGTGCGCAAGCCCTGGCAGGGCCGGCCGCTGACCACCCGCAGCGATCTGACCGTGACCGCGGGCCGGACCAATCCGGTCGGCGCGGACGGCGTCGACCTGGACAGCCCCCAGTACGCGCTGAACGAGCTGGGCCCGGGCCAGAGCCAGCCGTTCACGCTGAGCGTCGCGGTGGCCGACCTCCAGCTGTCCGGCGGTGAGGGCGTCTACGAACTCGCCGTGGACGTCTGGGGCTCGACCGGCGACAACCAGCACGACCGCCCGCTGGGCATCGCCCGCACCTTCCTGCCCTACACCCCGTCCACGGCCGAGGCGCAGCCCTCCAAGCTCACCACCGTCTGGCCGCTGGTCCACGCCCCGGTGCTGGCCGCGCAGACGATGTCCGACAACGACCAGAGCATCCCGGTGCTGCGCGACGACAGCCTGGCGGCGGAGTTCGCGCCGGGCGGCCGGCTCTACGAGCTGGTGGAGACCGGCGCCACGCTGCCGAACCTGACCTGGGTGGTCGACCCGGACCTGCTGGACACCGCGTTCGCGATGACCAAGCAGTACCGGGTGCAGAAGCCCGGCACGGAGAAGAAGGCGGCGAAGGAGGACAACACCGTCGCGGGCAGCGGCTCGGCGGCCGCCACGGCCTGGCTGGAGAAGCTGCGGGCCGCCGTGGCGAAGGCGGGCAGCCAGGTGGTGTCGCTGCCGTACGCCGATCCGGACCTCGCCTCGATCGCGCACAACGCCGCCGAGCTCCCGGGGGTGGACGCCGCGCTCGGCAAGGCCGCCACGGCGGGCCGGCTGACCGTCGAGGGCCGGCTGGCGGTGGACACCCGCTCGGACGTGGCCTGGCCCTACCAGGGCTACCTGGACCAGCAGATCGCGGCGATGGCCCAGCGCACCGGCAGTTCCCTGGTGCTGGTCAACGGCGCGAGCCTGCCGGAGCCGGACGCGTTGAAGTACACCCCGACCGCCGTGCGCCCGATCGGCAGCGGACAGAACGCGGTGGTGGCCGACGAGACCGTCTCCGCGCTGTTCGACCGGGACCTGAACACGCCGCAGGAGCAGACCCTGGCGGTCCAGCGCTTCCTCGCCGAGACCTTCGTGATCTCCCGGCAGGAGCCGCAGAACCCGCGCGGTCTGCTGGTGATGCCGCCGCGCGACCTGACCGCCGGCACCGCCAAGGCGCTCGCCACCGCCGTGCTGGCGGCGCAGGCCGGCAGGTGGGTGGACCCGGTCAAGCTGGACACGCTCGCCCAGGCCGCGGCCGATCCGAAGGCCAACACCGCCGTCCCGGCGGCCACCGACTACCCGTCGCAGGCCCGGGCCTCGGAGCTGCCGTCCTCGGCGCTGACCGACACCATCAGGATCCAGAGCGATCTGGACACCCTGATGCGCGTGCTCACCCTGCCCCAGCGGGTGCGCGGCCCGTTCAGCGCCGCGATGGTCCGCTCGATGTCGACCGAGTGGCGGGCGCAGGCGCCGGAGGGCTCCGTCTACCGGGACGGCGTGGCGGGCTACCTCAGCGAGCTGACCAAGGCGGTGTACGTCCCCAAGAAGAACGTCATCACCTTCGCCGGTGACACCGGGGTGCTCCAGGTCAGCGTGCGCAACGACCTCACCCAGCCGGTCACCAACCTCAAGCTGGTGCTGCTCCCGGGCCAGGCCAACCGGCTCAAGATCCGGCCCGCCGAGGAGCTGGTGCTGCCCGCTTCGCAGAGCGTCACCCTGCGGTTCCCGGCCGAGGCCCAGAACAACGGGCCGGTGTCCGTGACCGCCCAGCTCTGGACGACCGGGCCGAACCCGCAGAAGTACGGCGACGCGCAGGTCTTCACCGTGGAGGTCACCTCGGTGACCAACGGGGTGCTGTACGTCTTCGGCGGCGGTCTGGTGCTGCTCCTGCTGGCGGCCCTGCGGTTCTTCCGCCAGCGCAAGCGCCGTGTGGAGGACGACGGCGACGAGCCGTACGGTGACGCGCCGCTGGACGACCACCCGCTCGACGACGCCCCGGCGGCCGGCGACGGGGCAGCCGACCGGCCGGCCCGGCCCGAGGAGGAGGCGGACCGGGCGGAGCCTGCGGCGGCGGACGGGGACGGCCAGGGGCCGGAGCGTGGAGGAGCCGCGCAGACACCGCGCGGCAGCACCGCAGATGGCCGGGATCGGACCACCAGTGATGAGAAGGTTGGTCCTTGACACCGCCGATACCCGCCCGTTTTCTCCGGGGCGGCCTCCCCCACGACATCGAAGAGGTGACATGACCGGGCGCAGCGAGGAGCGGCCGCCGGGCCGCGGTGAGGGCCGGCCGGGTGCCGAGTCGCCGTCCGGCGACTGGTACGTGGCCGACACCTACGCCCAGGACCCGTACGCGGCCGACGCGTACCAGGGTCCCCAGGACGGCCAGGACCCGTACGGTCTGCGGGCCGCCCGGCCGGCCGAGCCGCAGCCGCCGGTCGCCGCGTACGACGTGCCGCCGCAGCTGCCGCCGCAGAACGGCGGCTACCCGACGCCGGTCCCCCCGGCGACGTTCGCCCCGCCCGTCCCGCCGGTGCAGCCCGGCTGGGACACCCCGGTGCAGCAGGGCGCGGCCCACCAGGGCGCGGCCGAGCAGCCGGTGGCGGCCTGGCAGCAGAGCGCGCCCCACTGGGAGCAGCCGGCCCCGGTCGGCGGCCAGTGGGGCGGCCAGGAGCAGCCGCACCAGCAGCAGTGGCAGCCCGGCCCGGCGCATTCGGCCTGGGACTCCGAGAGCACCGAGTACGTGGGGGTGGACGGCCTGTTCGGCGGCCGGTCCGCCGAGGCCGCGGCCCGCCCGCCGGCCCAGCAGCCGCCGGCTCCGGAGCCGCCGGCTCCCCCGATGACGGCCCAGCCGCCGGTCGGACCGTCGCCGTTCCCGTCCTCCGCGCCGTTCCCCCCGGCCGGCGCGTACCACGGGAACCCGGGCCACCCCGGTCCGCAGGGCTACCGCGACGGTCCGGAGGGGCAGCGCCCGTTCGTGCCGCCGATCGAGTTCGACCCGCCGCTCTCCGAGGAGGAGGCCACCATGCAGGTGGCGGCGGTCCAGCTGCCGCCCGCGGTGGAGCCGCTGGAGGAGCTGGCCGCCGAGGCGCCCGCCGCACCGGCCCCCGCCCCCGCCACCGGCGGCAAGGTGTCGAGCCTGCTGAACTCCAGCGCCATCATGGCGGCCGGCACGCTCGTCTCCCGCGGCACCGGCTTCCTGCGCACCATGGTGATCGCCGCCGCGATCGGCCTGGGCGTGATGGGTGACTCCTACAACGCGGCGAACACCCTGCCCACCCTGCTCTACATCCTGATCGGCGGCGGCGCCCTGAACGCCGTCTTCGTGCCGCAGCTGGTCCGCAGCATGAAGAACGACGCGGACGGCGGCACGGCCTACGCGAACCGGCTGCTCACCCTGGTGATGGTGGGCCTGGCCGGGGTGACCTTCGTGGCCGTGCTGGGCGCTCCGCTGCTGGTGCAGCTGATCGCGCACCCGCTCATGGGCAACGCCGCCAGCGCCGACACCACGGTGGCCCTGGCCCGGTACTGCCTGCCGACCATCTTCTTCATGGGCGTCCACGTGGTGATGGGGCAGATCCTCAACGCCCGCGGCCGCTTCGGCGCGATGATGTGGACCCCGGTCCTGAACAACATCGTGGTGATCTTCACCTTCTCCGCCTACCTCTGGGTCTACGGCGGCGCCGGCACCACCCAGGTCAGCCCGGAGACGATCTCCCCCGAGGGCGTCCGGCTGCTCGGGATCGGCACCCTGGTCGGCCTCGCCGTCCAGGCGCTGTCGATGGTCCCGTACCTGCGGGCGGCCGGCTTCCACTACCGGCCGCGCTTCGACTGGCGCGGCCACGGCCTGGGCAAGGCCGCCCGGCTGGCCAAGTGGACCTTCTTCTTCGTGCTGGCCAACCAGGCCGGCTACCTGGTCATCACCCAGCTCGCCACCTCGGCCGGGGACTCCGCCGCGAAGGGCGGCCACGGCGGTGTGGGTCTCGTCGCCTTCTCCAACGCCCTGCTGATCTGGCAGCTGCCGCAGGCCGTCATCGTCGTCTCGATCATGAGCGCGGTACTCCCCCGGCTCTCCCGGGCCGCTGCCGACGAGGACGCCGGCGCGGTGCGCGACGACCTCTCGCACGGGCTGCGCAGCACCGCGGTGGCGGTCGTCCCGGCCGCGTTCCTGTTCCTCTCGCTCGGCCCGGCGATCGGCCGCGCGATCTACGCCGTGGGCGGCAACGAGGTGGCCCTGGACAACGCCACCAACGTCGGTCTGATGCTCTCCGCCTTCGCCCTGGGCCTGATCCCGTACTCGGCGCAGTACGTGATGCTGCGCGGCTTCTACGCGTACGAGGACACCCGGACGCCGTTCTCCAACACCGTCTGGGTGGCGGCCTGCCAGGCCGTGTTCTCCCTGCTCTGCTGGATCGTCCTGCCGTCCGAGTGGGTCGTGACGGGCATGGCGTTCGGGTACGGTCTCGCGTACGCCGTCGGAGTGACGGTGGCGGTGCCCAAGCTGAAGAAGAAGATCGGCGGCCTGGACACCAAGCGGATCGGCAAGACCTACACCCGGCTGATCACCGCCTGTGTGCCGGCCACCCTGGTCGGGCTGGGCGTCAGCCTGGCGGTCCAGCAGGTCATCGACGGCTGGACCGGCAGTGTGCTGACCATCGTCCTGGCCGGCGGCGTCCAGCTGGCCGTCTTCGTGCTGATCGCGAAGAAGCTGCGGATCGAGGAGCTGAACGCCATGCTGGGCATGGTGCGCGGCCGACTGGGTCGCTGACCCTTCGTACCAACCGGTCCGTCCGGACGGCGCCCTGACCGGGCGCCAACCGGACGGACCGGACTCTCCGCCCCCACGGGCGGGTGCTGGGCCGCCGTCGGTGTCCGGGATCGCCCGGGACCGAGCCGGCGGCCCAGTGTCGGATCTGCACCACATCTCTCCACCGGCACGCAACCGCGGGTACCTTTCAGCGGTCGTACTCGGTGGAGAAGAGTGGGCACAATTGTCCTGGAGCACAGGGCCTCGGCCCGAGCGCTCCAGCGACTCTCTCAGGCCGGGGCGACACAAGGGGAGGCAGGACCACGGTGGCTGATGGCACCAAGGCGGTCGTCGACACGTCAGCAGCTGACGGGGCGGCGGACGAAGCCGCACTGGCCGCGGCGATCGACGAGCTCGCCGAGACGGCCCCGTCCACCACGTCCGGCGAGGACGCCGAGGACGCCGACGAGGACCGGGCGAAGCCCGCGCGCCCCGCCGGCGAGGAGACCTCGGAGATCACCGCGCCGCTCTCCGCCGACGAGATCCGGGCCGAGCTCGCCGCCCGCGAGGCCGGGCCCAAGCCGGCCGCGGCGCCCGCCGGCCGGCCCTCCGGGCGCCCCCCGCAGGACCCGCAGCCGACCCACGACCCCCGTGACACCGCCACCCTCCCGCGGACCCTGCCCGCCCCGCTGCGGCACAGCGGCGACAAGGTCGGCCACCGGTACCGGCTGGAGGAGTGCATCTCCCACACCGAGACCTTCAGCAGCTGGCGAGCGGTCGACGAGAAGCTGCGCCGGGCCGTCGGCGTCCACCTGATGGCCTCCGGTCACCAGCGCGCCCGGGCGGTGCTGGCGGCCGCCAAGTCGGCCGCGCTGCTCGGCGACCCGCGCTTCGTCCAGGTCCTGGACGCCGTCCAGGAGGGCGAGCTGGTCTACGTCGTGCGGGAGTGGTTGCCGCACGCCTCCGACCTCGCCAAGCTGCTCGTCACCGGCCCGATGGAGCCGCACGAGGCCTACCAGATGGTCCGCCAGGTCACCGACGCGGTGGCCGCCGCCCACCGGCGCGGCCAGGCGCATCTGCGGCTCACCCCGCGCTGCGTGCTGCGCACCGACAGCGGCCAGTACCGGATCAACGGCATCGCCGTCGACGCCGCCCTGCGCGGTCTGCCCGCCGAGGGCGCCGACGAGGACGCCGAGCGCACCGACACCCGTGCCATCGGCGCCCTGCTGTTCGCCGCGCTCACCCACCGCTGGCCGTTCCCGGAGGACCGCTACGACCTCCAGGGCCTGCCGAAGGACCTCCGCGACGTCCCGCCGGACCAGGTCCGGGCCGGCGTCCACAAGGGCCTGTCCGAGCTGGCCGCGCGCGCCCTATTCGACCAGCCGCCGCACCACGCGGAGCCGATCTCCACCCCGGAGGAGCTGGCCAGGGCGATCGCGCTGATGCCGCGGATCCGCCCGCCCGAGCCGGAGCTGCCCGCCTTCACCCCGCCGCCCCGGCACACCACCCACGCACTGCCCACCGCGCCCAACCCGACCCGGGTGGTGGCCGCCCCCGGCGCCGGACCGGCGCCCGCCCCGGCCCGTCAGGCCCCGGTCCGGCGCACCCGCCGCCGGCTGCGCCGGGCGCTCAAGGTGACGGCCTGGACGGTGGCCCTCGGCGCGATCGGCGTCGCCTCCTGGCAGCTGGTGGACCACCTGCGCAACCCCGGGACCTCCGTGGCCGCCGTCGACCCCTCGCCCTCCGGGACGTCGCCGACCGCGCACACCGCCCCGCACCCGCCGGTGCCGATCCAGATCAAGGACGCCCAGGCGTTCAGCCCGTCGGGCGAGAACAAGTACTCCCCGGCCAAGGCCTTCGACGGCGACCCCGGCACGTCCTGGGTCAGCTCCTGGTACAACGACCAGCTGGGCCCCAAGCCCGCCCTCCGGGACGGCATCGGCCTGCTGCTCGACCTCGGTTCCCCGCAGGCCGTCAGCTCGGTCAGCGCGCAGTTCGTCGGCAGCACCACGGCGGAGTTGCGGATCCCCGGCCCGCAGGCGGCCGGCGACCCGGCCAAGGCACAGCCGGGCGACTTCACGGCGGTCGGCAAGCAGAGCGGCACCACGCTCGACTACGCCCTGGAGAAACCGGTCACCACCCGCTACCTCTTGCTCTGGATGACCAGCCTGCCGAAGGATACGGACGGCAAGTACAAGGCCTACGTCTCCGAGGTCAAGGTCTCCGGCTGACCGGAGCCCGACCGGACGGGCACGGCAGGACGCCGCGCCCCGGCCGACGGGGCGGGGCGGCACGACACGGAACGGGCGAGGGGTGGCAGTGGCGGACGGGGCCGACCGGACGGACGACGACGCGGCGCTGCTCGCCCGGCACGTCGCCGGCGACCGGGCCGCCTTCGGCCTGCTGGTCGACCGCCACCGCGACCGGCTCTGGGCGGTCGCCCTGCGCACCCTGGGCGACCGCGAGGAGGCCGCCGACGCCCTCCAGGACGCGCTGGTCTCCGCCTTCCGCGCCGCCCACACCTTCCAGGGCCGCTCGGCCGTCACCACCTGGCTGCACCGGATCGTCGTCAACGCCTGCCTGGACCGCGCCCGGCGCACCGCCGCGCGGCGCACCAAGCCGCTCGACGACGACCCGCAACGCCTCGACGCCATGGTCGGCTCCGCCGAACCGGCCGACTCCCCGGTGGTCCGCGCCGAGCTGCACCGGGAGGTGGCGGCGGCGCTCGGCGAGCTGGCGCCCGAGCAGCGGGCCGCGCTGGTCCTGGTCGACATGCAGGGCTACCCGGTCGCCGAGGCGGCCGAGCTGCTGGGCGTGCCGGTCGGCACGGTGAAGAGCCGCTGCGCCCGCGGCCGGGCCCGTCTGCTGCCCCTGGTGCGGCACCTGCGCGAGGGCCGCGGCGCCGATGTTTCACGTGCAGCCGGCGTTTCACGAGCAGCCGATGTTTCACGTGAAACGGGGCCCTCGGGAGCAGCCTCTCCGGACGGTGCCGGACCGTCGGGAACCGCCCCGGGCGGCCGCGCCGCGCCCCCGGGGAACCCGCCCGGGGCCAGGACCGTCAGAGGAACAGGCCCCGACACCGGTCGGCCCCTTCTGGAAGGAGACGCGAGCACGCGATGACGGCCCCCCTCTCCTCCCCCGACCCCGTCGGAGCGCACCCCTCCGTCGACGAGCTCGCCGACCTCGCCGAGGAACTGGTCGAGCCCGCGGCCGCCGAGGCGCTGCGGGCGCACCTGGCCGGCTGCGCCGACTGCCGCGAGACCGCCGAGGCGCTCGCCGGGCTCGCCACCCTGCTGGCCGGGGCACCGGCCCCGGTGATGCCCGCCGACATCGCGGCGCGGCTGGACGCGGCCCTCGCGGCCGCGGCGGCCGACGCCGACGCGGCCGACCCCGGTACGCCCCCCGCCACGGCTCCCGAAGGCCCCCACACGGGCGCCGGGGCCCCCTCCCGGTCCATGGGCCCGGCCGCCGCCCCGCGCCCTGCCACAGCCCCCCTCGGGCCGCCCCGACGGCCGGCCACGGCGACCTCCGCCACCGGTCCGGGCCGCCACCGCCCGCGCCGCCGACGGGCCGCGATCCTGCTCGGCGCCGCGGCCGCGCTGCTCGCGGTCAGCCTCGGCAGCTCGCTGCTGCTGCGGCCGGCCGAGCGGCAGACGGCGGACACCGCCTCCGCCCGGGCCGCCGCGACGGCTCCCTCGGCCGGCCCCAAGGCGCAGCTCTCGACCGGCGGCACCGCGTACCAGGACGACCGGCTGGCGGCCCAGGTGCAGCAGCTGCTCGCCCGTAGCGGCGCGACCCCCGACGGCCGGGCCGAGACGTCCGGGTCCGCCGCGCCACCGGCCGACGGCGGACCGGGGCTGGGCCCGGGCGCGACCCGCAAGCCCTCCGCCTCGTCCGCGCCGGCACCCACCGACGGCGGACCGGGCCTCGGCCAGGGCGGCAGCGCCCCGGCCTGCCCGGCCCCCGCCGACGGACCGCTGCTGGCCTCCGAGCGCGGCAGCTACGCCGGTGACCCGGCCGAGCTGCTGGTGTACGGGGTGGCGGGCAGGGCCGACCGGGTCGACGTCTACCTCCGCGCGCCGGACTGCGGCCCGGTGCTGCTGCACCGCACCGTCCCGGCCCCCTGACCGGCGCGCCGACCGGCGGCCCGCGGCAGGACCGCCGAAAAGGCGCACCCATGGGCTGCGGGCGCGCCGGGAGACCGGCTCCGGCCGCCCGCCGCGCCCGCACCGTTCCCGTGCGATCCACGCCGGGTGCGGCCCGGCACTCCCACACTGCGGGCGCCTGGTGCCGATCGGCCTGGGAATGCGAGAGACTGGTCAGTCGTTGTCCCGGGCGGCGGAGCAGGACCGCCCTCCCCGCCCTAGCGCGGGTCGCGATGCGAACCAGGAGATGCAGTGAGCGACGTCCGTAACGTGATCATCATCGGTTCCGGCCCGGCCGGCTACACGGCTGCGCTCTACACCGCCCGTGCCGCCCTCAAGCCCCTCGTCTTCGAGGGCGCCGTCACCGCCGGTGGCGCGCTGATGAACACCACCGAGGTCGAGAACTTCCCCGGCTTCCGGGACGGCATCATGGGCCCCGAGCTGATGGACAACATGCGCGCCCAGGCCGAGCGCTTCGGCGCCGAGCTGATCCCGGACGACATCGTGGCCGTCGACCTCACGGGCGACATCAAGACCGTGACGGACTCCGAGGGCAACGTCCACCGGGCCCGCGCCGTGATCGTCACCACCGGCTCGCAGCACCGCAAGCTCGACCTGCCGAACGAGGACAAGCTCTCCGGTCGCGGCGTCTCGTGGTGCGCCACCTGCGACGGCTTCTTCTTCCGCGACCAGGACATCGCCGTGGTCGGTGGCGGTGACACCGCTCTGGAGGAGGCCACCTTCCTCTCCCGCTTCGCCCGCAGCGTCACGATCATCCACCGCCGGGACACCCTGCGCGCCTCCAAGGCGATGCAGGAGCGCGCCTTCGCCGACGAGAAGATCCGCTTCGAGTGGGACAGCGCGGTCGAGGCGATCCACGGCGACCCGAAGCTGAGCGGCGTGACCCTGCGGGACACCACCACCGGCGAGACCCGCGAGCTGGCCGTCACCGGTCTGTTCATCGCCATCGGCCACGACCCGCGCACCGACCTCTTCAAGGGTCAGCTGGAGCTGGACGCCGAGGGCTACCTGAAGGTCGAGGCCCCCTCGACCCGGACCAACATCCCGGGCGTCTTCGGTGCCGGCGACGTCGTCGACCACACCTACCGCCAGGCCATCACCGCCTCCGGCACCGGCTGCTCCGCCGCGCTGGACGCCGAGCGCTACCTGGCCTCGCTCGCCGACCTGGAGGCCGCGGCCGCCACCGTGGCGGTCTGAGCACCCCCACCGACCCACCCCGGGTGGGGGTGTTCCACGTGACACACCCCCACCCCCGCCGGGCAGAAACAGAACGGGCCCGCCCGTTGTTCTCCTGGCAGCACCCCCTCCGCACCACCCCGAGGAGTTCCCGTGGCCGGCGCCACCACTACCGTCACCGATGCGACGTTCAAGGCCGACGTCCTGGACAGCGACAAGCCCGTCCTGGTCGACTTCTGGGCCACCTGGTGCGGCCCGTGCCGCCAGGTCGCCCCGATCCTGGACGAGATCGCGGCTGAGCACTCCGACAAGCTGACCATCGCCAAGCTCGACGTCGATGCCAACCAGCAGACGGCTGCCCAGTACAACGTCATCTCGATCCCGACGCTGATCGTCTACAAGGGCGGCGAGCCGGTGAAGTCCATCACCGGTGCCCGTCCGAAGGCCGCGCTGCTGCGCGAGCTGGCCGACTTCCTCTAGGCCGTCGGCCCAGGGCCCCCGAGCCCGGTCCGGCCGACACACCGCGATGGCGGCGCCCCCACCCCGGGGGCGCCGCCATCGTCGTTCCCGGCTTCCCGGCTTCCCGGTTCCCCCGGACAGCGCGGCTCAGAACGGTCGCAGCGCGGGCTCCTTCCGGCCTCCGCCCAGCAGCCGCTCCAGCGCGCCCTCGACATCACCGCGCCAGGACAGCGTGGTGCGTGCCTCCAGCCGCAGCCGCGGGTAGCGGTGGTGCGGCCGGACCGTCTTGAAGCCGACCGCCAGCAGATGATCCGCCGGCAGGACACAGCTCGGCGACTGCCGGCCGACCGCGCCGAAGGCCTCGATCGCCCGGACCCCGCGCCCCATCAGGTCCTTGGCCACCGTCTGCACCAGCACCCGGCCGATCCCCTGCCGCTGGTAGCCCGGGAGCACGCGGCTGATCATCAGCTGAACGGCGTCCGGCGAGACGGGACTGGTCGGGAAGGACTGCGACCGCGGCACGTACGCCGGCGGGGCGTAGAGCACGAAACCGGCGGGGTCGTCGTCCACGTAGACGACCCGGCCGCAGGAACCCCACTCCAGCAGCACCGCGGAGATCCAGCCCTCCTTCTCCGCCTCCGACTTCCCGGATTCGACGGCCGCCCGGCCGGTGACCGGATCCAGCTCCCAGAACACGCAGGAGCGGCAGGTCGTCGGCAGGTCCTTGAGGTTGTCCAGCGTCAGCGGAACGATCCGGCGTCCCATGCCCCGCACCTCCTCGTCCACTCCACAGTCGAGCATTCCCCCTGAACGCCGATGGGTGCATGTTTCACGTGAAACAGCCGCTCACGTGGAACATGCACCCGTCGAGATCCGTGGTCGGCCCCGGCTCAGCCCTGCGACAGCCGCAGCCCGTCCTCACCCGGCGCGAGGCTGTCCAGGATCCGGTTGAGGTCCTCCACCGAGCCGAACTCCAGGACGACCTTGCCCTTGCCCAGCTTGCCGCCGCGCTGCGAGACCTCCACCTTGACCCGGGTGTCGAAGCGGTCCGAGAGCCGGCTCGCCAGGTCGTTGAAGGCCGGCGAGAGCAGCTTGCCCGCCTGCGGTCCGACCGAGCGCTTGGGCTTCGGCTCCTGGCCGCTCATCAGCATGACGAGCTCCTCGGTGGTCCGCACCGAGAGCCCCTCCGCGATGATCCGCTTGGCCAGCTCCTCCTGGCCCTCGGCGTCCGGCACCCCGAGCACCGCCCGGGCGTGCCCGGCGGTCAGCGTCCCGGCCGCCACCCGCCGCTGCACACCCGGCGAGAGCTTCAGCAGCCGCAGGGTGTTGGAGACGTGCGAGCGCGAGCGGCCGATCCGGTCCGCCAGCTCGTCGTGCGTGCAGGAGAAGTCCCGCAGCAGCTGGTCGTAGGCGGCCGCCTCCTCCAGCGCGTTGAGCTCCGCCCGGTGGAGGTTCTCCAGCAGGGCGTCCAGCAGCAGCTTGTCGTCCTCGGTGGCCCGGACGATCGCCGGGATCTGCTCCAGGCCCGCCTCCCGGGAGGCCCGCCAGCGCCGCTCGCCCATGATGAGCTCGAAGCGCTCGGGCGCGACCTGGCGCACCACCACCGGCTGGAGCAGGCCCACCTCCTTGATGGAGGCGACCAGCTCGGCCAGCTTGTCCTCGTCGAAGACCTCGCGCGGCTGACGCGGGTTCGGCGTGATCGAGTCCAGCGGCAGCTCGGCGAACCGGGCGCCGGGCACCTGTGCCAGCTCCGGTGCGGCGGCCGTCTGCTCCCGCTCGGCCTGCTCCCGCAGGCTCTCGGCGGCCGCCTTGGCCGCCAGCGTTCCCCGCCCGGTCGGCAGCAGCGGCACCGCGCCCGGCGAGACCGTCCCGGGGGACACCACCGTGGCCGCCGAGGCCTGCGTCGCCGCGCCGTCGGCCGCCGGTGCGGCGGGTCCGATCAGCGCTCCGAGCCCTCGTCCCAGACCCCTGCGACCACTCACCGATTGCCCTCCGTCGTGCCGTGCTGTGCCATCGGGGCGTGCTGCCCCGGCTCGCTGCCCTGCTGCTGACCCGCCCGCTGCTGACCGACCAGCGTGCCGCCGGTACCGATGCCCGGCGCCCGCATCGCCAGCTCGCGGGCGGCCTCCAGGTAGGAGAGCGCGCCGGTCGAACCCGGGTCGTAGGTGATCACCGTCTGACCGTAACTGGGCGCCTCGGAGATCCGGACCGAGCGCGGGATCGCGGTCTGCAGCACCTCCTGCTGGAAGTGCGTCCGGACCTCCTCGGCCACCTGGGCGGCCAACCTGGTCCGGGCGTCGTACATGGTGAGCAGGATGGTGGAGACGTGCAGCGTGGGGTTGAGGTGCGCGCGGACCAGCTCGACGTTGCGCAGCAGCTGGCCGAGGCCCTCCAGCGCGTAGTACTCGCACTGGATCGGGATCAGCACCTCCTGGCCGGCCACCAGCGCGTTGACCGTCAGCAGGCCGAGCGAGGGCGGGCAGTCGATCAGGATGTAATCCAGCGGCTGCTCGTAGGCGGCGATGGCGCGCTGCAGCCGGCTCTCCCGGGCGACCAGCGAGACCAGTTCGATCTCCGCGCCGGCCAGGTCGATGGTGGCGGGGACGCAGAAGAGCCCCTCGACGTCCACCACCGGCTGCACCACGTCGGCCAGCGGCTTGCCCTCCACCAGCACGTCGTAGATCGACGGCACCTCGGCGTGGTGGTCGATGCCGAGCGCCGTGGAGGCGTTGCCCTGCGGATCGAGGTCCACCACCAGCACGCGCAGTCCGTGCATCGCGAGCGAGGCCGCCATGTTGACGGTACTGGTGGTCTTGCCCACCCCGCCCTTCTGGTTGGCCACCACGATCACCCGGGTCGCGACAGGTCGGGGAAGACCCTCGCCCGCTCGGCCGATCGCCTGTACCGCAGCCTGGGCAGCCCGTGCGATGGGCGTGTCATCGATCTGGTCGATGGTCTCCGAGTCCTGCATGGGGGTCAGTGTTTCACGTGAAACCGGAGCGGCAACAGTCGCCGCCCGGCTGCGACTGAGGATTCCGGAAAGCAGGGAGCGACGTTTCACGTGAAACACCATGCCCGCAATGTCGGAATTCTGACGGTGCGACACTCCGGTGGCCGGGAGTCACCCGGTCGGCCGCCCGCCGGTCGCTCCGGCGTCACCGGGCCCGCCGCCGGCTCCTTCGGCGCGGGCCCGGGTGCCGGAGACGACGACCGCGCGCGGCCGGAACGCCGAACGGGCGGGTGGTCCGAAGACCACCCGCCCGTTCCCGCTCCCGCCCGCTCAGCGGCTGCGGCGCCGTCCGCCCCGGCTCCGCTCACCGGTGCGCGGGGCTCCGGCGTTGCGCCCGGCCCGGGCCGCCCGGGCCCGCCGGGTCGCCGCCTTGACCCCGCCGGGGCTCTCCCCCGCCTTCACCTGGATCACCCGGGTCGAGGTCTCCAGCGTGCCCTCGCCCACCGAGATGACCGTCCACTCGACCGCGCCCAGCTTGGCCAGCCCGGCCCGCGAGTCGGCCAGCTCCTGCTCGGCGCTGTCCCCCTTGAGCGCCAGCATCTGGCCGTGCGGGCGCAGCAGCGGCATGCCCCAGCCGGCGAGCCGGTCCAGCGGTGCCACCGCCCGGGCGGTCACCACGTCCACCGCGAGCTTGCCGACCATCTCCTCGGCCCGCCCGCGCAGCACGGTGACGTTCTCCAGGCCGAGCTCACGGACCACCTCCTCCAGGAAGGTGGTACGGCGCAGCAGCGGCTCCAGCAGCGTCACCGAGACGTCCGGGCGCGCCAGCGCGACGGGGATGCCGGGCAGCCCGGCCCCGGAGCCGACGTCGCACAGGGTCGACCCGGGCGGCAGCAGCTCGGCGAGCACCGCGCAGTTCAGCACGTGGCGGTCCCAGAGCCGGGGCACCTCGCGAGGGCCGATCAGCCCGCGCTGGACTCCCGCGGTGGCCAGCAGCTCGGTGTAGCGGACCGCCGCCTCGTAGCGGTCACCGAAGACCTCCCGAGCCACGGCCGGGGCGGCGGTCAGCCCCTCGGCCGCCGCGCCTTCGGCGCCCGGGCCCTCAGCGGCCGAACTACCGGCACCCGCCGCCGGATCCCCGGCTGCCGCGCTCTCCGTGTCCATCTCGACCTCTCCGCTCCCCGGATCCACCGACCCGCTCTCCGCACTGTTTCACGTGAAACATCTTTCGCCGGGCCACGCCCCGCGAAGGGACGACGACCCCGCCCGCACGAGGCGGACGGGGTCGAGTCCTCTGAAGGTCACCGGTCGCCGAAGCGGCCGGTCATCGACTTCCCCGGTGTCAGGCCGGCAACACGACCACGCACCGCTGGGGCTCTTCGCCCTCCGACTCACTGCGCAGACCGGCCGCGGCGACGGCGTCGTGCACGACCTTGCGCTCGAACGGCGTCATGGCCCGCAGCTTGACCTGCTCCCCCGAGCTCTTGACCTGCTCCGCGGCCTGGGCCCCGAGCTCGGCCAGCTCGGTGCGCTTGCGGGCGCGGAAGCCGGCAATGTCCAGCATGAGGCGGCTGCGCTCGCCGGTCTCCCGGTGGACAGCCAACCGGGTCAGCTCCTGCAGGGCCTCCAGCACCTCGCCGTCCTGGCCGACCAGGCGCTGCAGGGCGCGGTCATTGCCGTCGCCGACGATGGACACCAGGGCGCGGTCGCCCTCGACGTCCATGTCGATGTCCCCATCGAGGTCGGCGATGTCGAGCAGACCCTCCAGGTAGTCCGCCGCGATGTCGCCCTCCTGCTCCAGGCGGGAGACGAGGCTCTCGTCGGCGCTGGAAGCGGCCTCGACCTCGACGGCGGAGGTGGTGCCTTCCGTCACTGATGGACTCCTTCGGGGATGGGCCCGGATGGTGGGCCGGGAACGAGGTTCAGAGGGCCGCTGGGACGGTCCGGGGCCGGTCGGTCAGGACTTCTTCTTCGGCCGCTGGCCGCCCTGCCCACCGCGCTTCGGCTGCTGCCGGCCGCCCTGCCGGGCCGGGCCGGGCTTGGCCCCGGAGGGCCTGGTCGCGGTCGGCTTGGCACCGGCGGGCTCGGCCGGGACCGCCGCCTCGGACTCCTCGGCCGGGGCCGGGGCGTCCTTGGTGAGGCTGGCCGTCGGGGTGGCACCGGTGTGCTGGCGCTGCGACTTGGTCTGCTTGCGCGGCTGCTGGCGGCGCACCTGCACCGCGTCCTCGACGACGGCCTCGGCGGACGCGGCCGTCTTCTTCGGGGGCAGCATGCCCCAGAGGGCGCCCTTGATCTCCGAGCCGTCCGGGTTGAGGCGGCCGTTCTTCTTCAGCCGGACCTGGCGCTCGTCCCAGGCCTTGCTGCCGGGCGTCGGGTTGTTCCGGATGACGATCAGCTGCTGGCCCATCGACCAGACGTTGGTGGTCAGCCAGTAGACCAGCACACCGACGGGGAAGTTGATGCCCATCACGGCGAACATGATCGGGAAGACGTACATCAGCATCTTCTGCTGCTGCATGAACGGCGTCTTGATCGTGAGGTCGACGTTCTTGGTCATCAGCTGGCGCTGCGTGATGAACTGCGACAGCGACATCAGGATGATCATCACCGCGGTGACGATCTTGACGCTGACCTCGCTGCTGCCGAGGAAGGTCGCCGACAGCGGGGCGCCGAAGATGTGCGCCTGGCCGGCGCTGGTCAGCAGGTCGCCGTGGATGACGCCGATCGGCTCGCTCTTGGCGACCTTGGCGAGCACGCCGTAGAGGGCGGTGAAGAACGGCGCCTGCACGATGATGGGAAGGCAGCTGGAGAACGGGTTGGTACCCGCCTCCTTGTACAGCTTCATCATCTCTTCGGACTGGCGCTGCTTGTCGTTCTTGTAGCGCTCCTGGATGGCCTTCATCTTCGGCTGGATCGCCTGCATGGCCCGGGTCGCCTTGATCTGCTTCACGAAGAGCGGGATCAGGCAGATCCGGATGACGACCACCATCGAGGCGATGGCAAGACCCCAGGCCCAGCCACCGTTCGGGTCGAAGACGTGGCTGTACAGCGAGTGGAACTGGACGATGATCCAGGACACCGCTGTGTACAGGGGGTTCAGGAAGGAGAAGGTCACCGGTCAGGCTCCTTGGACATTGGGATCGGCCCCACGGGACCAATGGTCGCCGGGCCCTCTGGGTCCGGACCGGCGGGGGGCGTGGCCACCGGCTGATCGGCGGCGGACCCG
This sequence comes from Kitasatospora sp. NPDC005748, assembly GCF_040630735.1. Classification (NCBI taxonomy): domain Bacteria; kingdom Bacillati; phylum Actinomycetota; class Actinomycetes; order Kitasatosporales; family Streptomycetaceae; genus Kitasatospora; species Kitasatospora sp. NPDC005748. Next base: position 10,235 of record NZ_JBEXYD010000057.1, on the reverse strand, counting down.
CGGTTCAGCAGGTCACGCAGCCGGCGGTGCCACACCGGGTGCTTGCGCGGCGGAACATGATCGACCCCGCCGGGCGTCCACGGATTGCAGCGCAGGATGCGCCACACGGTCAGGCCGCCGCCCTTGACCGCCCCGTGCACCTTCACGGCCTCGAAGCCGTAGTGCGAGCAGGAGGGGTAATAGCGGCAGACCGGGCCGAGCAGCGGGCTGATGGTCCACTGGTAGACCCTGATCAGACCCATCAGCAGGTACTTCATCGACCTGCTCCCGTCGGCGCCGTCACGGCGGGCTCCGCCTTCAGCAGCCGCTTGAGCGCCGCGTCCAGGTCGCGTTCCAGGTCCTGGTACGAGGCGGACGCGGCCTGGGGCAGCGCACGCACCACTATCAGGCTACCGGCGGGCAGCCCGGAGAGACGATCACGGACGAGGTGGCGCAGTCGGCGCTTGACCAGGTTACGGACGACCGCCGGACCGACGGCCTTGCTCACGACGAAACCCGCACGCGCCGAAGGAGTCCCCTCGGCGACGTGCGGGCGGGAGTCGCTGGCCCGGTCGGCCTGCCCCGTGAGGTCGCCGTCTCTGCTGAGATGGACGACCAGTAGGGGCCGGCCGGCCCGGCGACCGCGTTTCACCGCGGTCGCGAAGTCCTGGCGCCGCCGCAGCCGATTCTCGGAGGGCAGCACAACAGACTCTGGCGCGGATCAGGCGGAGATGGCGCTGCGGCCCTTGCCACGGCGGGCGGCCAGGATGGCACGGCCGGCGCGGGTACGCATACGCAGCCGGAAGCCGTGGGTCTTCGCGCGGCGACGGTTGTTCGGCTGGAAGGTGCGCTTGCTCACTCGGGGGCTCCTGAGGTGAATCGTAGGATGACGGGAAGTCGCTTGGCCGTCACCGTGCGTCCGCGTGATCTCCCCTGATACGGAAATCCGACCCGTCCTCCCAGTTCGGCTGGGGTTCAGGGCAATCCACGGCGCCCGTGCTGCGCGCCTTATGGAGCGGGTGGACCCGCGGACATGCGGCAGCGGCCATCGACAACTCGACCTGGTTACGGTACGCGGGACGGGGCGCGAGGGTCAAACCAGCCCTTCACGACGGACGCCCCGGGCCGCGCTCACGGCCCCCGTCGCCCACAGCCTGTGGACAACGACTTGATCCGGCTCTGTTCGCTGACTACCGTTGCAGGACTTGTCTGGTTTTGTTCTTCGTCAACGGACACAGATCCACAGTCTCTTGATCCACCACCCCTGCTGGAGCCGCGGGGAACCGAGAAAGCGTGCACCAGTGGCTGATGTCAACAGCGACCTCGTCCCGGTCTGGGCGAGAGTCGTCGAGCGGCTGGTCAGCGACCCGGACGTCGGGGAGATGGACAAGCAGTGGGTGCAGCGCACCCAGCCGATGTGGATGATGCACGACACCGCCCTGCTGGCGACCCCCAACGAGCGGGCCAAGCAGGTGCTGGAGGGGCGACTGCTGCCCCAGCTGACCGAGGCGCTCAGCCGCGAACTCAGCCGCCCGGTCCGGATCGCGGTGATGGTCGACGCCAACGCCGTCCCCACCACCCCCGCGCAGGACGAGCCGCCGGCCGGCGAGCCGTACCAGCGCGACGACGGCGGCGACTACGGGCACCAGGGCTACGAGCGCCGCTACGACTCCGAGTCCGGCTACGAGCACGACCGGTACGACGACGGCGGCGGCTACCAGGAGCACCAGGCCCAGGCGTACGGCTCGGGCCGGCCGCCGGGCGGCGGCTACGGCGCCCCGCCGCAGAACCAGCCCTGGGAGAGCCACCAGAGCCACCAGGGTCACCAGGGCCACCAGGGTTATCCCGAGCACGGTTCCGGCTACCCCGAGCAGGAGCCGCCCGCCCAGCGCCCGGCTCCCCGCCCGGCGCACGGCCCCTCGTCGACCACCCAGGGCGACCTCTTCGGCGGCGCCTACGGCCCCGGCCCCGGCGAGCACCCGCGGACCGGCGGTGCCCGGCGCGGTCCCGGCGGGCGCCCGGCCCCCGGCCGGCCCGCGGAGAAGCCCGGCCCCGAGCGCGCCACCGACCGCCCGGCCGTCCCCGGCGTGCCGGCCCCGCCCGGCGCTCCCCCGGCCGGCGGCTCCCGCAAGGACGAGCCCGCGGCCCGGCTGAACCCCAAGTACCTCTTCGACACCTTCGTCATCGGCGCGAGCAACCGCTTCGCGCACGCGGCGGCGGTGGCCGTCGCCGAGGCCCCGGCCAAGGCGTACAACCCGCTCTTCATCTACGGCGAGTCCGGGCTGGGCAAGACCCACCTGCTGCACGCCATCGGGCACTACTCGCGCAGCCTCTTCCCGGGCACCCGGGTGCGCTACGTGTCGTCGGAGGAGTTCACCAACGAGTTCATCAACTCGATCCGGGACGGCAAGGCGGACGCGTTCCGCAAGCGGTACCGGGACATGGACATCCTGCTCGTGGACGACGTGCAGTTCCTGGCGAGCAAGGAGTCCACGCAGGAGGAGTTCTTCCACACCTTCAACACCCTGCACAACGCGAACAAGCAGATCGTCCTCTCGTCCGACCGGCCGCCCAAGCAGCTGATCACGCTGGAGGACCGGCTGCGCAACCGCTTCGAGTGGGGGCTGATCACCGACGTCACCCCGCCGGAGCTGGAGACCCGGATCGCGATCCTGCGCAAGAAGGCGATCCAGGAGCAACTCAACGCCCCGGCGGACGTGTTGGAGTTCATCGCGTCCAGGATCACCCGCAACATCCGGGAGTTGGAGGGCGCCCTGATCCGGGTCACCGCCTTCGCCAACCTCAACCGGGCGCCGGTGGACCTGGAGTTGGCCGGCATCGTCCTCAAGGACCTCATCCCCGGCGGGGACGAGGACGCCGGACCGGAGATCACCGCGCAGGTCATCATGCAGCAGACCGCCGCCTACTTCGGGCTGGGCGTGGACGACCTCTGCGGATCCTCCCGCAGCCGGGTGCTGGTGACGGCGCGCCAGATCGCCATGTACCTCTGCCGGGAGCTGACCGACCTCTCGTTGCCGAAGATCGGCGCGCAGTTCGGTGGCCGCGACCACACCACGGTGATGCACGCCGACCGCAAGATCCGGTCGCTGATGGCCGAGCGGCGCTCGATCTACAACCAGGTCACCGAACTGACCAACCGCATCAAGAGCTAGCCGGACCGGCCGGACGGGCCGTCCACACCCCTGCGAGGGCGTCAGGAGCGATCCTGACGCCCTTTCGGCATATCCGGAGGTGTGCGTCGCCGATCGGCTGGGCAGGAATGCCCCGACGGACGCTCCGCCAGTCCGCCGCCCGCGCCGAACATCTGACCGGTGATTCGAACACCCCGGGCGCGCAGGGCCGTTGTCCACAGGCGGAGCCGGTTCTCCACCGTCCACAGGCCACCGGCCCGCGAGTTATCCAGAATTCCTCCACAGGCCGCGCGCCGCTACGCTCTTCCGCGCAGGTCAGGTGCCTGTGGACTTGTGCACAACAGTTATCCACAGGCTGTGGACAATTGGCGGGCCGTCAGTGGGCCATTCGAGTTGTCCACCGGTTGTCCCCAGGGCGGCGGCGGTTATCCCCAGGTTGTCCACAGCCGCGTCCACAGTTCGACAACCGTGGGCCTGCGTTCATGCCCTGGTGTGAAAGGCGTCACGAAATGTTGACCGGCCCCCGTGGATAACCGGGCCCGGATCTGGGGACAGCGCTGGGGATAACCTGTGGATACCCAACGTGCCCTGTGGGTAACGCTCCGCTGTCCACAGCGGGCCCTGTTCGTCCACAGCCGCCGTCCACACCTCCTGTGGACAAAAAACCGGTCCTGACCTGCACGAACAGGGTTATCCACGGTTTCCACAGGCCCTACTACTACCACTACACCTATAGACCAGTTGAAGGGCTTGAAAGCAGGTGGGGCCGAAATCTGTGGACAACCGCTCCCCGACATCTGTTCGGCCTGCTTCCGCCCGTCTGCCCCGTCTGTCGGTGGAGTACGTCAGACTGTCCTCTGCGACCGGATGCGGAGTGGCAGAGCTCGGCGGCCCACCGCACCGACGACCAAGATCAGACCAACCAGACTTTGCGAGCGGGAGCGCTCGATCCAGGAGGCGGTTACCGGTGAAGTTCCGGGTGGAGCGTGACGTCCTCGCGGAGGCGGTGGCCTGGGCTGCCCGCAGCCTCCCGGCACGGCCGCCGGTGCCGGTGCTGGCCGGCCTGCTGCTGACGGCGCAGGAGGGCAGCCTGGCGCTGTCCGGCTTCGACTACGAGGTCTCGGCCCGGGTCGAGCTGGAGGCGGACGTCGAGGAGGCCGGCACCGTGCTGGTCTCCGGCCGGCTGCTGAACGACATCTCGCGCAACCTTCCCAACAGGCCTGTGGAGATCTCCACCGACGGCCAGCGGGTCAGCGTGGTCTGCGGCAGCTCCCGGTTCACCCTCCCCACCCTGCCGGTGGACGAGTACCCGGCCCTGCCCCAGATGCCGACCGCGACCGGCACCGTGTCCGGTGACGTGTTCGCCTCGGCGGTCAGCCAGGCCGCGGTGGCCGCCGGCCGCGACGACACCCTCCCGGTGCTCACCGGTGTGCGGGTCGAGATCGAGGGCGACCGGATCACCCTGGCCGCCACCGACCGCTACCGCTTCGCCGTCCGCGAGCTGCTGTGGAAGCCCGAGCAGCCGGACATCTCGGCGGTCGCGCTGGTCCCCGCCAAGACGCTGCAGGACATCGCCAAGTCCCTGGGCAGCGGCGACACCGTCTCGATCGCGCTGTCCTCGGGCGGCGCGGGCGAGGGCCTGATCGGCTTCGAGGGCGCTGGCCGCCGGACCACCACCAGGCTGCTGGAGGGCGAGTTCCCCAAGTTCCGCAGCCTCTTCCCGACGGAGTTCAGCGCCGTCGCCGCGATCCAGACCCAGCCCTTCCTGGAGGCGCTCAAGCGCGTCTCGCTGGTCGCCGAGCGCAACACCCCGGTCCGGCTCAACTTCGAGCAGGGCGTGCTGACGCTGGAGGCCGGTTCGGGCGACGACGCCCAGGCCACCGAGCGGATCGACGCGGACCTGGAGGGCGACGACATCTCGATCGCCTTCAACCCGGGCTACCTGGAGGAGGGCCTCAAGGCCATCGACTCCGCCTACGCCCAGCTGAGCTTCACCACGCCGACCAAGCCGGCGCTGCTCAGCGGCAAGGCCTCGGTGGACACCGAGGCCGACGAGGCCTACCAGTACCTGATCATGCCGGTCCGCCTCTCCGGCTGACCGACCGCCCGGGGCGGCTCCGGCCGCCCCGCCGGTGTCACGAGCGCGCGTCGCCCGGGCTGTCCACAGCCCGGGCGTCCAGCCTGTGGAAGGCCTCCCCCGGTCGGCCCGACCACGGGGAGGCCCTCGCGCTTCAGCGCGTAGGCTCAGGGCAGCGCGGCAACGGCGCCGCAGGCAGGCACGTCACCCCAGGTAAGGACTTGGTCATGGAGCTCGGCCTCATCGGTCTCGGCAAGATGGGCGGCAACATGCGCGAGCGGATCCGCCGCGCCGGCCACACCGTCATCGGTTACGACCGCAACCCCGACATCTCCGATGTCGAGAGCCTCCAGGAGCTCGTGACCAAGCTCCAGGGCCCGCGCGTGGTCTGGGTCATGGTTCCGGCCGGGGCCGCCACCCAGGCGACCGTGGACGAGCTCGCCGAGCTGCTCTCCCCCGGCGACGTGGTCGTGGACGGCGGGAACTCCCGCTGGACGGACGACATCAAGCACGCCGAGTCGCTGGCCGCCAAGGGCATCGGCTTCGTCGACTGCGGCGTCTCCGGCGGCGTCTGGGGCCTGGAGAACGGCTACGCGCTGATGTACGGCGGCGACGCCGAGCACGTCGCCAAGGCGAAGCCGGTCTTCGACGCCCTCAAGCCCGAGGGCGACTTCGGTTCGGTGCACGCGGGCGCGGTCGGCGCCGGCCACTTCGCCAAGATGGTCCACAACGGCATCGAGTACGCGATGATGCAGGCCTTCGCCGAGGGCTGGGAGCTGCTGGAGGCGGCCCCCGAGGTCACCGACGTGCGCGAGGTCTTCCGCAGCTGGCAGGAGGGCACGGTCATCCGCTCCTGGCTGCTGGACCTCGCCGTTCGCGCGCTGGACGACGACGAGCACCTGGCCAAGCTCAAGGGCTGGGCCGCCGACTCCGGCGAGGGCCGCTGGACGGTCGAGGCCGCGATCGACCACGCCGTGCCGCTGCCCGCGATCACCGCCTCGCTCTTCGCCCGGTTCGCCTCCCGCCAGGACGACTCGCCGCAGATGAAGATGATCGCCGCGCTGCGCAACCAGTTCGGCGGCCACGCGGTCGAGTCGAAGTAGTCCGCCCCACCCGGGACGTCCACAGAAGGCGAGCGCAGTCCACAGCCATGCACGTCGCGCATCTGTCGCTCGCCGACTTCCGTTCCTACGCCCGGGCCGAGGTTCCCCTCGACCCGGGCGTGACGGCGTTCGTCGGGCCCAACGGCCAGGGCAAGACCAACCTGGTCGAGGCGATCGGCTACATCGCCACCCTGGGCAGCCACCGGGTGGCCACCGACGCCCCGCTGATCCGGCTCGGCGCCGAGCGGGCGGTGATCCGCACCTCGGTGGTGGCCGGGAGCCGCAGCACCCTGGTCGAACTGGAGATCACCCCGGGCAAGGCCAACCGCGCCCGGATCAACCGCTCCGACAACGTCCGGCCCAGGGACGTCCTGGGCCTGCTGCGCACCGTGCTGTTCGCCCCCGAGGACCTCAGCCTGGTCAAGGGCGACCCGGGCGAGCGCCGGCGCTTCCTGGACGAGCTGCTGACCGCCCGGGCGCCCCGGCTGGCCGGCGTCCGGCAGGACTACGAGCGGGTGCTGAAGCAGCGCAACGCCCTGCTGAAGACCGCCGCGATGGCCCGCCGCTCCGGCGGCGGCAAGGGCGCGGACCTCTCCACCCTGGAGGTCTGGGACGGCCACCTGGCACGTGCCGGAGCCGAGCTGACCGCCTTCCGGATCCAGCTGGTCGCCTCCCTGCAACCGCTGGTGACGGCCGCGTACGGGCAGCTCGCGCCCGCCGGCGGCGAGACCGTGCTGGAGTACCGCAGCTCCTTCGAGGGCGAGCTGCCGACCAGCCGCGAGCAGGCCGAGGAGCAGCTGCTCCAGGCCCTGCGGGCGGCCCGCAAGCAGGAGGTCGAGCGCGGTCTGACGCTGGTCGGGCCGCACCGCGACGAGCTGGGCCTGCGGCTCGGGCCGCTGCCGGCCAAGGGCTACGCCAGCCACGGCGAGTCCTGGTCGTTCGCGCTGGCGCTGCGGCTGGCCTCCTACGAGCTGCTGCGCGCCGACGGCGGCGAACCGGTGCTGATCCTCGACGACGTCTTCGCCGAGCTGGACGCCACCCGCCGCGACCGGCTGGCCGAGCTGGTCGCCGGCGGCGAGCAGGTCCTGGTCACGGCGGCGGTCGCGGAGGACGTGCCGAAGGCCCTGGCCGGGGCCCGGTACTCGGTGGCCGACGGCGCGGTCCGCCGGGTCGACGCCTGACGGACGGCGGCCGCGCGCCCCGTTCCTCCACCGCACCTCCACACCTGCCGCCCCTTCGACCCGCCGTCCGGCGTGCCCCCGTCCCCGTCCGCTCCCGTACGCTGGACGGCTCACCGGCGCGTAGCCGCGACCGTTGTCCACAGGCTGGGGAAAGGAGATCGCCATGAGCGATCCGACCGGGAAGACCCCTCAGCCGGGTGCCCTCCCACTGACCGCCCTCCCACTGACCGCCCTCCCGCTCACCGCCCTCCCACCGGCCGCCGACCAGCCGGAGGCCGGGCAGCCGGGCGGCCCGGCACCGACCGGCGCCGACCTGGCCCGCTCGGCGCTGCGGGCGGCCCGGGCGCAGGCCCGCCAGCGGGGCGAGCAGGTCCGGGAGAAGCGCGAGGCGAAGCGGTACGGGCTGCGCAGCGGGGCGCGCTCGGACGGCCGTGACCCGGTGCCGCTGGGGGCGGCGCTGAACCGGCTGCTGACCGAGCGCGGGTGGGAGTCCTCGGCGGCGGTCGGCGGGGTGATGGGCCGTTGGGCGCAGATCGTCGGCCCCGACATCTCGGCGCACTGCGAGCCCACCTCCTACGACGACGCGGCCGCGGTGCTCACCGTGCAGTGCGACTCCACCGCGTGGGCCACCCAACTGCGTTGGCTGGCAAGGCAATTGGTGGCACGTCTGAATCACGAGCTGGGTCGCGGCACGGTCAAGACGATCAAGGTGCTGGGGCCGGCCGCGCCGGCCCGCGGCTACGGCCGGCTGCGCGCGCCGGGGAGCAAGGGGCCGGGCGACACCTGGGGGTGACCGCGGGTGCCCGAGGTCGAGCGGACCGGAATCTTCCGGAACCCCTGACGGCCCTTCCAGGCGCTCTGTGCCCCCGGGGCGAGTATCGGGACATGTGCAGAGGGGATCAGGGCGGCGTATCTGCCCTCAGGGGCTGCCAAAAGCCCATCTCTGTCAGTCCTACCGGTAGACTGAGAGCCAAACACTGTTGCTAGTGGCAACCGAGTCGAAACGCCGTGGTCGCACGCTCGCCCGCACGGGGCGGGGATGCGGCCCGTGCTGTGCCAGAGAGGGCGCTTCGTGGCCGATTCCGGCAACCCCAGCCAGACCCCAGACCAGACCGAGCAGGCGGCCGAGAGCACCTACACCGGAAGCAACATCCAGGTGCTGGAGGGCCTCGACGCCGTCCGCAAGCGCCCCGGCATGTACATCGGCTCGACCGGTGAGCGTGGCCTGCATCACCTGGTGCAGGAGGTCGTGGACAACTCCGTCGACGAGGCGATGGCCGGGTACGCCGACACCATCGACGTCACGCTCCTCGCCGACGGCGCGGTCCGCGTCGTCGACAACGGCCGAGGCATCCCGGTGGACATCGTCCCCGGCCAGGAGAAGCCGGCCGTCGAGGTCGTGCTCACCGTCCTGCACGCGGGCGGCAAGTTCGGCGGCGGCGGCTACGCCGTCTCCGGCGGCCTGCACGGCGTCGGCGTCTCGGTGGTGAACGCCCTGTCCACCCGTCTCGCGGTGGAGATCCACCGGGACGGGCACCTCTGGACCCAGGAATACAAGATGGGCGCGCCGACCGCCGCCCTGGTGAAGGGGGAGCCGACCGAGCGGACCGGCACCACCGTCACGTTCTGGGCCGACCCGGACATCTTCGAGACCACGGTCTACTCCTTCGAGACGCTCTCCCGGCGCTTCCAGGAGATGGCGTTCCTCAACAAGGGCCTGACCATCTCGCTGACCGACGAGCGGCCGGAGCACGCGGACGAGGAGGGCAACCCGCTCTCCGTCACGTACCGGTACGACGGCGGCATCGCCGACTTCGTCGCCCACCTCAACTCCCGCAAGGGCGACGTGATCCACCCCTCGGTGATCGACTTCGAGGCGGAGGACAAGGAGAAGACGATCTCCGTGGAGGTCGCGATGCAGTGGAACTCCTCGTACACCGAGGGGGTCTACTCGTTCGCCAACACCATCCACACCCACGGCGGCGGTACCCACGAAGAGGGCTTCCGCGCGGCGCTGACCGGCCTGGTCAACCGCTACGCGCGGGACAAGAAGCTGCTCCGTGAGAAGGACGACAACCTCTCCGGCGAGGACATCCGCGAGGGTCTGACCGCGATCATCTCGGTCAAGCTCGGCGAGCCGCAGTTCGAGGGCCAGACCAAGGACAAGCTGGGCAACACCGAGGCGAAGACCTTCGTCCAGCGGGTGGTCCACGAGCAGCTGAACGACTGGCTGGACCGCAACCCGAACGAGGCCTCGGACATCATCCGCAAGTCCATCCAGGCCGCCACCGCGCGCGTGGCCGCCCGGAAGGCGCGGGACCTGACCCGCCGCAAGGGCCTGCTGGAGTCCGCCTCGCTGCCCGGCAAGCTGAGCGACTGCCAGTCCAAGGACCCGGCCGAGTGCGAGATCTTCATCGTCGAGGGCGACTCCGCCGGCGGCTCCGCCAAGCAGGGCCGTGACCCGCGCATCCAGGCGATCCTCCCGATCCGCGGCAAGATCCTGAACGTCGAGAAGGCCCGGATCGACAAGGTGCTGCAGAACACCGAGGTCCAGGCGCTGATCTCGGCCTTCGGCTGCGGCATCCAGGAGGACTACGACGAGTCCAAGCTGCGCTATCACAAGATCGTCCTGATGGCGGACGCCGACGTCGACGGGCAGCACATCCGCACCCTGCTGCTCACCCTGCTGTTCCGCTTCATGCGGCCGCTGGTCGAGTCCGGCTACGTCTACCTCGCGATGCCC
>NZ_JBEXYD010000056.1:0-50963 GCF_040630735.1 Kitasatospora sp. NPDC005748 | reverse complement strand
CGACAAATCCCAAACAAGACAGCCGAAGCGTCAGTCAGCCGAAGGGTCAGACCCGCCAGCAACATCACCACGAACATCATCACTGTCAGCCGAGCGTCGTGCCGCGCTCGTGGGCCAGCGCCTCCAGGCCGTACCGTGCCACGTGCTCGGCGTTGCCCAGGTCGATCGTCCGGGTGCCCTCGGCGGCCAGCCGCGCGTTGACCTCGTCCAGGTGCTGCTGGACGAGCTGCTTCTCGGCGTCGGTGGTGCGGCCCTTGTGCGGCCTACCGGCGTGCGCCAGGCTGGCGTAGTTGACCCGCTCCCTGGCGCCCGTCGGCACCGCGGCCTGGCTCGGGACGGTCCGGGCCACCCGCTTGGCGCCGCGCAGCACGTCGGCCATCGGAGCGGCCGAGGCAAGCCGGTTGAACGCTTCGGCCTCCAGGACGACCGTCTCCGGCTCCTCGGCGTCCGGGAAGTGCAGCTCGATCGTCACCAGGTCGAGCGCCAGCTCCTCCACCGGGGCCAGCTCTTCCGCCAGCGCCTCGATCTCGACCGGCCCGCCCTCCAGATCGGGGTGCTGGCGCACCACGACGCGCACCAGGTCGCCGTCGTTCTCGACGTGCTTGCCGGTCAGGTCCGAGAACCGAATGATCTTCTGGCCCATGTCCACCTCTCGTGACTGCTGTGATCATCGGAGAGCCTACGCCGGGACCGATCGGTGGCGTCGCCGAACGTTCGGAAGCGCGGGGCAGGTGCGGCGACGGCTCTGCAAGCGGCCCGTGCGCTCGAACGCCGTGGCCTCAGGGGCTCCTGGCTGCCCGACGGGGTCCCCAAGCGGACCGAGCCCGCCGCGGAGTGCCCCATGGGTCAGGCCTCGGGTCTACCGCTGGGTCGTTGAACGCGCGGAAGGTAGGACAAGCTCAGGAGTCGGCCCCCTGCGTGATGAGGCCGGTGAGTACCCGCCGCATGATGCGCTCGAACCGCTGTTGCCCGTCCTCCGCCGGGTCCGCTTCCGACTGCTGAGCCAGGGCCGCTGCGAGGTGCGGGTGCCCGCCGCGGGCCGCCGTCTCGCCGATGTACGCGGCCTGCGCCCCCTGGCGGCTTGTGAGTCCGCGGTCGGTCTGCAACTCGGCGCGGGAGAACTGCTCGGTCAGGGCGTTCAGTACGGCGACGATCTCCATACTGGTCCGGCCGGGCAGCCCGGCGGGGGCGAGCGCCTGGAGCGCGTACTCCAGGAAGTCCATCCCGTTCGGGCCGATCCGGAGGGGCTCCGGGGGGACGTCGACGAGCCAGGGGTGCCGCAGCCGCGCGTCCTTCGCCCGGACCGCGAGGGTGACCAGGTCCTCGATCGGGTCACCGGTCAGCGGGACGTCCAGGCCGATCTCGCCCGCGACCGCGTCCGTCATCAGGTCGAGGAGGTCGTCGCGGGAGCCGAGGTAGCGGTACAGCGACGCCTGGCCGGTGCCGAGTTCCGCGCCGACCTGGCGCATGGACACGGCCGCGAGGCCGCCGCGGTCCGCCAGTCGGACGGCAACCTCGGCCAACTCCGCACGGGTGTGCACGGCGGCGGGCCCGCGTGTGCCGCGCTCCGGCCGGGTCCAGACGATGACGGGCTCCTGGGCCACTCGTGCACCTGCTCTCATCCGTTGTCGTGCTGCTGCCTGTGAGCGCCCCCTATACTAAAACTGCGAACATCGATCGCACTTTATTGGGAGGTCGCCATGTCCGAGTCCACTGCGCACCCGTGGACCCCGGTCCGCTTCGCCGGGAACGGGCCGGTCAAGCTCGCGTACGACCGGCTCACCGAGGGGACCGGCGGGGAGCCGCTGCTGCTGATGACCGGTCTCGGCGTCAACCGGCTCTGGATCCCGGACGGCCTGTGCCACCTGCTCGCCGACGCGGGCTTCGCCGTCGCCCGCTACGACCAGCGCGACGGCGGCGAATCCACCCACCTGCCGCCCGCCGCCACCAGGAACCCCGTCTCCGCGCTGTTCCGCAAGCGCGGCGAGGCCTATACGGCCGAGGACATGGCGGACGACGCGATCGCCGTCATGGACGCGCTGGGCTGGGAATCCGCGCATCTGCTGGGCGTCTCCCTCGGCGGCGCCATCGCCCAGCGCGTGGCCCTGCGGCACCCGGACCGGGTGCGGACCGTGACGACCATGTCCGCGGTTCCCGGCGATGTCGCGGGCCTGAAGACCATGCGGTTCATCCGGATGGGCACCCTCGCGAAGTTCGCCAAGCTGAGGTTCCCCGCTACCCGGGAGGGCGCGATCGCCGCCAGTGTCGAGGTCTCCCGGCTGCTCGCTTCGCGGGCCCGCCCCTTCGACGAGCACGCCGCGAGGGAAGCCGCCGAGCGCACCGCCGACGCGGGCGTCCACGACCAGCAGGCGCAGAGCCGCCAGGTCGGCGCCCAGTGGCACGGCGGGCCGATCAGCGGCATCCGGCGGCCGACACTGGTCCTGCACGGCGCGGACGACCCCCTGATCAAGCCCGCCGCCGCGACGGCGATCGCGTCCCGGATCCCGAACGCTCGCAAGCTGCTGCTGCTGGAGGTCGGCCACGAACTGCCCGAATCGGTCTGGCGCACCATCGCCGGCGAGATCCGCGCCCTGGCCGACCGGGCGGCGCGCAGCTGAGGAGTGCTTCGACGAAGGTCCGGCCATCGGCCTTCGCGAAGGCCTCGAACAGTCGGCCCGTCGGGGCGCCGCCTGCCGAGCCGGTGCCGGGGGAGGTCGCCGAGGCCGTGCTCGGCGCGCTCGGTGCCAACCCCCGCAAGAGCTTCTCGCACGACTGGGACGACGTACGCAAGGAGGCGTGCGACATGGCGCTCACCGCCTTGGTGACGCTCGCCCGTATGGGCGGCGACCCCCCGCCGCTTCTTCGACGAGCACCTGCGCCGGGTCGCTGCGCCACAGGGCTACCGTGCAGCGATGACCAGTTCTGCACAGCGTCCGCTGCTCTTCCTGGATGTCGACGGACCGCTGATCCCGTTCGGGGCCACCGCGCAGGAGCTTCCGGACGGTTATCCGACGTTTCGGACGGCTACCGGACTGCGGGGGGCGGACGCGAATCCGCTCCTGGCCAGGATCGATCCCGCGCATGGGCGCCGCTTGGCGGCGCTGCCGTGCGAACTGGTGTGGGCCACGACCTGGATGGCCGAGGCGAACGAGTACGTCGCACCGCTGATCGGCCTGCCGGAACTGCCGGTGGTGACCTGGCCCGAGCCGACCGACCAGGACGAGCAGGACGAGCAGGACGGCCTGCACTGGAAGACCCGCGCCCTGCTCGACTGGGCGGCCGGCCGCCGTTTCGCCTGGGTCGACGACGAGATCACGGACATCGATCGGGCCTGGATGTCGGCGCACCACGGCGGTCGGGCCCTTCTCCACCGCGTCGACCCCCGGCGGGGTCTGACCGAGGCCGACTACGCCGTGCTCGACCACTGGCTGCGCGAGGCCTGAGGCAGACCCCTGCCCGGGCGGCCGGTGCTGTCCGGGCGCTCGTGGACGGGCCGGGCTTCGCTCGGCCACTGGGTCGTCAAGTCGGCACGAGGCGGCAGGGCGGCGAGGGCGCGGTGCTGCCGGGACCGCGTCGGCGACGGCGACGGGTTGGGAACCGGCAGGCACCGGCCGCTGGTGCCGCCGCTCGGAAACCGGCTGCGGCAGGACCGAGGAGGCTGTCAGGATGCCGGGATGACGACCATCTCCGCTGCTCGCGACTCGTTGGAAGGTTTGGCCCTGGGGGACGGATTCGGGGAGCGCTGGTTCCCCCTCTTCCGCTCGCCCAAGGAGGCGTTCGAACAGATCCGGGCCCGGCGCACCCCGGAGGAGGGGCCCTGGCACTGGACCGACGACACCGCGATGGCGCTGTCGGTCTACGGGATCCTGACCGCCTTCGACGCGGTCCACCAGGAGCGGCTCGCCGAGGCCTTCGCGGCCGCCTACCGGGCGGACCAGGGGCGCGGGTACGGGTACGGCATGCACGTGCTGCTGCCCGAACTCGGCGCGGACCCGGCGAGTTGGCGTACCGCCGCACGGGCGCTGTTCGACGGCCAGGGCAGCCTCGGCAACGGCGCGGCGATGCGGGTGGCTCCGCTGGGCGCCTGGTTCTGCGCCGACCTGGACGAGGCGGCCGAGCAGGCGGCGCTGTCCGCCGAGGTCACCCACGCACATCCGGAGGGCGTGGCCGGCGCGGTGGCCGTGGCCCTGGGAGCGGCCCTCGCCGCGCGTGGCCGCTCCGGGACGGCGCCCGGCGGCGCGGACCTGCTGGCCGAGGTCGCGGACCGCACCCCGGCGGGCGCCGTTCGCGACGGGCTGCGCCGGGCCGCCGGGCTGCCCGCCGCCACCGAGCCCTGGCGCGCCGCCGACCTGCTCGGCAACGGGCAGCGGGTCCGGGCGAGCGACACCGTCCCGTTCGCCCTGTGGTCCGCCGCGCATCACCTGGACAGCCTGGCCGACGCCCTCTGGACCACGGCGGAGGGCCTGGGCGACGTGGACACCACCTGCGCCATCACCGGCGGCGTCGTCGCCGCCCGCACCGGTCTGGCGGATGTGCCGCAGGCCTGGCTGGCCTGCCGCGAGCCACTGCCCGCCTGGGTCGCCGAGGCGGAGTCGGAGTCGGAGGACCGGGCCTGACCCTGCGTGGGTTCGGGCCCGGTCCCGGCGATCGCCGGGACCGGGCCCCGGAGCGCCGGAGGACCACTGGCACCCGGATACCGCCGAACCCGTCGAACGTCGGCACCGCCTCGCCCGGCGGAGATGAGGGCAGCCGGTCAGGAGGTCGGTGATGAGCCGGTACGCGGTGCGGGCGGCGAGGTGGAGGGCGTGCTGGGGGACGGGGCTGCCGGTTTCGAGTCCTTCGCG
This sequence comes from Kitasatospora sp. NPDC005748, assembly GCF_040630735.1. Classification (NCBI taxonomy): domain Bacteria; kingdom Bacillati; phylum Actinomycetota; class Actinomycetes; order Kitasatosporales; family Streptomycetaceae; genus Kitasatospora; species Kitasatospora sp. NPDC005748. The sequence goes on along the minus strand of NZ_JBEXYD010000056.1, from coordinate 46,119 downwards.
GGCGCGGATGCGGCGCTCGGACCAGGTGAGAGTTTCGGGGGTGATGCGGGGGCCGTCGCGCGCGGGCGGGTGACGGTTGCCGTTCGGGGCCGCGACGACGCCACGGATCTGGGCGGTGAGTGCCGGTCCGGTGGCGATCAGTCCGAGGCCGGGGTTTCCGCCGTGGCCGCGGTGAGCCGGGACACGGCGACGGCGCCCTGCGGGGGGCCACGGCTGACGCAGGAGGTCGTGGCCGCCGCCGGCCGCCATGAGCCACTGCGGCCAGCCCAGGCCGTCAGGTCCGGCGGCCGAAGAGTGGGCCGAGGACGAGTTCGGCGGCGCCGGCGGCGACGGCGAGGCGGCCGGCGGTGCTGACGGAGACCGGGACGGGCTGCCAGTCGGGGACCGGGATCCGGGACTCGAGCTGTGCGGTGACGCCGGCGAGGTAGACGTCGGGGGCGGACAGGACGGCCCGCCCGCCGAGCACCACCCGGTCGATGTCGAGCAGTCGGACGAGGTTGGCGACGCCGACGCCGAGCAGTCGGGCCGCGGCGGCGTGGTCGCCGCGGCGCAGCTCGGCGAGGCAGAGCACCTCCAGGCAGCCGCGGTTGCCGCAGTCGCAGGGCGGTCCGTCGAGCTGGACGGTCTGGTGGCCGAACTCGCCGGCGTTGGTGCGGGTGCCGCGGTGCAGGGTCCCGTCGAGGAGCAGGCCCGCGCCGAGGCCGGCGGAGAGGTGGACGTAGGCGAGACCGCCACCGGGTCGCGGGGTGGTCGGGGCCTCGGCCAGGGCGGCGGTGTTGGTGTCCTTGTCGACGACGACGGGCAGGCCGTCCAGCCGGGCGGCGAGTTCGTCGCGCAGCGGGTAGCGGTCCCAGCCCGGGGGGTCCCGGGCGTCGAGGGGGGTGAACCAGTGCAGGACGCCGGCGGCGTGGTCGAGCGGTCCGCGGCAGCCGATGCCGGCCCCGAGCAGGCGGGCGCCCGGCGGCAGGTCGGCGGCGGCCCGGTGGATCCGCGCGGTGACGAGGCGGACGGCGTCGGCGGGGGTGAGGCCCCGCTCGACGGGTTCGGTGCGGACGTGGTGGTGGCGGCCCGCGAGGTCGACCAGCAGGACGGTGAGCTCGTCGCGTTCCAGGTGGACGCCGACGGCGCAGGCGGCTTCGGCGCGCAGCCGGAGCAGGGTGCGGGGCTTGCCGCCGGTGGAGGCCGCCTGGCCGGCTTCGACGATCATGCCTTCGACGAGCAGCCGGGCGGTGATCTTGCCGATGGCCTGCGGGGTGAGGCCGGTCCGGGCGGCGAGTTCGACGCGGCTGCCGCCCTGCGGGGCGGCCCGGAGCAGGCCGAGGACGAGGGCGGCGTTGTGGTCGCGCAGTCCGGCCAGGTTGGTGCCGGCCGGTCGGTGGTGGCCGGCCGGGCCGGGGGGCGGCGTCGTCATGGGCTCATTCTGCCTGGGGCCGGGCGGTGGGGCTTGCACTTAGGAAACACCGTTGTTTAACTGGTTCGCATGACCTTCGAGAGCACCCCCGGTCCCGGGCACCCCGCCCTCCGCGTCGGACTGGTCGGCTACGGCCTGGCCGGAGCGGCCTTCCACGCCCCGCTGATCGCCGCCACGCCCGGGCTCCGCCTGGACGCCGTGGTCACGTCCGCGCCCGAGCGGCGCGAGCAGCTGCGCCAGGACCACCCGCAGGCCCGCGTCGTGGACAGCGCCGAGCAGCTGCTGGCCGCTCCCTGCGCTCTCGACCTGCTGGTCGTCGCCTCCCCCAACCGCAGCCACGTGCCGCTCGCCCGGGCCGCCCTGGAGGCCGGGCTGCCCGTCGTGGTGGACAAGCCGCTCGCCGCCACCGCGGCCGAGGCGGCCGGCCTGGTCGAGCTCGCCGAGGCCTGCGGCCTGCTGCTCACCGTCTTCCAGAACCGCCGCTGGGACACCGACTTCCGCACCGTCCGGCAGCTGGTCGACACCGGCGCGCTCGGCACCGTGCACCGCTACGAGTCCCGCTTCGAGCGCTGGCGGCCGGAGCTGAAGGAGGGCTGGCGCGAGTCCGCCGACCCGGTCGACGCCGGCGGCATCCTCTACGATCTGGGCAGCCACCTGGTCGACCAGGCGCTCACCCTCTTCGGCCCGGCCGTCCAGGTGTACGCCGAGGTGGACGTCCGCCGCGCCGGCGCTGCCGTGGACGACGACGCCTTCGTGGCGCTGACCCACGCCGGCGGGGTCCGCTCCCACCTGTGGATGAGCGCGCTCGCCGGCCGGCTCGGACCGCGCCTGCGCGTCCTGGGCGACCGCTCCGCGTACACCGTGGACGGCATGGACCCGCAGGAGGACGCGCTGCGCGCCGGACAGCGCCCGGGCCCGGGCTGGGGCGAGGTGCCCGCGTCGGGGTACGGCCTGCTCGGCACCACCGACGGCGCCGCCGGGTACCCCTCGCTCCCCGGCGACTACCCCTCCTTCTACGCCGGGGTGGTCCGCTCGCTGCGCGAGGGCGGGCCCGCGCCGGTCGACCCGCGCGACGCCGTCGCGGCGCTGACCGTCCTGGAGGCCGCCCGCCGCTCGGCCGCCGAGGGCCGCACCGTCACCCTGACCGAGAGGGTCGCCCGATGACCCCCGACGAGGCCGCGGCCCTGATCCAGCGGGTCGAGGACGAGGAACGCCGTCTGCGCCTGCCGCACTTCGACAACGACGACGCCTGGCTGCTCGGCACCCTGCTGGTCGGCCTGGCGCGCGCCGAGGAGGCGCCCGTGGTGGTGGACATCCGGCGCAACGGCCAGCAGCTCTTCCACTACGCGCTGCCGGGCAGTTCGGCCGACAACGACGCCTGGATCCTGCGCAAGGCCCGCACGGTGGACCGCTACGGCTGCTCCTCCTACCTGGTCGGCCTGCGCTTCGCGGCCAAGGGCCGGACCTTCGAGGAGGACTCCCGGCTCGACCCCGACACCTACGCCGCCCACGGCGGCGCCTTCCCGATCCACGTGGAGGGCGTCGGGGTGGTCGGCACGGTGGCCGTCTCCGGCCTCCCCCAGGCCGAGGACCACCGCCTGGTCGTCACCGCCCTCGAACGGCACCTGGACCGGCGCCTCGAAACCGTCTGACCCGCCGCCGGCCGCCCACCGCCCCGGCGAGGCGGCGGGCGGCGGGGGGCCTGGACCTGGAGGGGGTCCGGCCCCCGCCGGCCTGCTCACCCGGCGACCGAGTCCGAGGCCGGAGGCCGTTGATCGTGGCGCCGCACGGGGAGGACCCGCCGTCCCGGTGGCGGTTGCCGGCGATCGTCGCGGGTTCCACGGGCCGGAAGGCCCGCGGCCGGCGCCGTCACCCGCCGGCGGCGGCCTCCCGGAGGCGGCGGATCTCGGGGTTGCGGCGCAGGTCGGGGAAGCGCTCGCAGAGGCCGCGCACCACCTCGCCGAGGAAGGCCCGGGTGGCGGCCTCGAACTCGGCGTACTCCGCGCTGCCCTTGCCGTCCCGCTCCCGGTGGATCCGGACGGTCTCCTTGCCGCCCCGGCGTTCGAAGCGGTACTCACCGGCGCCCCCGGCGGCCGAGTAGCGGGCGCGCCCGGCTCCCGCCAGCTCCCCGGCCGCGGTGAACAGGCCGAGTGCGAGGTCCAGGACCGGCCCGGTGCCGCTGAAGTCGGCGCCCTCGACGCGGAAGGTGTAGGGGCCCCGGAACGCCTCGCAGGTGAGGTCGTAGAGGTCCGCCGAGGCGAAGTCCATGGTGCCGCGGGGCCCGCGGTCGGCGCCGCCGGTGTCGGCGGCGGAGAAGGACAGTTCGATCATGATGCTCACATTCTCGCAGGTGGGCGGGACGGCGGATCGCCGGGGGCTGATGCTCCAGCCCCCGGCGATCCGGGTCTCACGGTCGGGACCGTTCGGTCGGTGCGACCCCGGTCAGTACGGGTGCGCCGTCCTGGCCGTCCTCCGTCCCTTGTGCTGCTTCACGACGACGCGCAGCCGCGTGGTGTGCCGGCCGTTGCCGTCCCGGCCGATGATCCGGCCGAAGTCGTGCTCGTAGATCCGGCCGTCGCGGCCACCGGTGTTGGCCCGGCTCTTGCCCTTCTTGATCGTGGTGTGGATCAGGTACTTGACCTCGCGGACGTTGCGCGAGCGGAACCGGCTCTTGCCCGCCACGCGGGACTTCGCGCCGTGCCCGCCGAGGATGTGCGGCAGGTCGATGTGGCACGCGTTCTTGTTGTGCGCGACGACCCAGTCGTCACCGACCCGCACGCTGTAGGTGTGCTGGTCGCCGATGGTGAGGTTGACGACCAGCTGGTCGGCGATCTCGCCCCGGTCGGTGACCCGGGTGACCGGGACCGGGGTGCCGGCCGGCGTCACCAGGGAGTCGCCGACCCGCACCTGCGCGGCGTCGGTCCAGCCCTTGCCGCTCACCCAGACCGGGTGCTCGGCGGTGACCCGCAGCGCGGCCGCGGTGTCCGGGTCCCCGGTCGCGCTCGCCGTCGCCGTCGACGGATCCGCCGTCGCGGTCTCGATGTCGACCAGGTGCTTGGTGCCGTACCCGTAGATCACCGACAGCACCGGCTCCGACCGGGTCTGACCGGTCGCCGGGTCGGTGGAGAGCACCAGGTCGCCGACCTGGACCTCACCGATCGGCAGCTGCCCGCCGTCGCCCATCAGCACCGGGGTGCCCGGGTCGAAGGAGTTGCAGCCGGTCCGGCGGAACACCGAGCGGACCCGGGAGGAGACGCGCCGTACGCGCGCCGCGCCCCGCGAGTAGCGGGCGGCCGCGAAGCCGGCCCGGACCGCCGTGTTGCCGCCGACCAGGCCGGCCGCCGCGGTGATGCTCATCTCGGCGGCCTTGCGCCAGTTGCCGGTCGCCGCGTACGAGACGGCGGAGACGGCGGCCGCGGCGGAGCCGATCGGGCCCGGGATGTACGACGCGACCTCGGCGACCTTGGCCACCACGTGCACGGTCTTCTTCAGCCACTTGGGCATGCCCCAGTGGCCGTCGAGGTCCGTGCAGTTGACCGGGTCGCCGGTGCAGTAGTCGTACGCGCCGGCGTTGCCGCCGGGCTCCGGGTCGACCTGGAGGAAGCGGCCCAGCGCCGGGCTGTAGAGGCGGGCACCCATGAGGATGTCGCCGTCCTGGGCCTCGGCGGAGCGCTGCTTGCCGCCCAGCCAGCCGTACCGCGCGGCGGCCTGGCCGTCCTGCGGGATGCCGAACTCGTCGAAGTCCAGCACGACCGGCTTGGTGAGCGCCGGGTCGGTCGTCAGCACGACGGAGCCGAACAGGTCGGTCAGTTGGAGCTGGACGTCACCGGTCCGGCTCGTGGTGGCCACCAGGTCGGTGTCCGGGCCCGATACGTTGCGGGTCACGGTGCCCTGGGTGGTGTCCTCGACGACCCAGCGGACCTCGTCGGAGTCGTCGCCGTAGTGGTTGAGCTTCGACGTGGCGTTGGCCCACGAGCCGTCGGTCTGCTTCTTGGCCGTGGTGAACGCGGTGAGGCGGTGGGCGGCGTCCTGGGCCCACTGCTGCCTGGTGTCCCCCTTCTCCTGGGCGGCGACCTTGTCGTTGGCCCAGTAGGTGTTGGTCGCGCCGGTCGCGGTGCGCACCGTCCGCCCGAAGGCGTCGTACCCGAAGCCGGGGTCGGTGAGCCGGTCGGCGGAGTCGTAGCCGTGGTTCTCGACGGTGGCCCCGGTCGTGCCGCAGGTGCCGTCGAGGGCCGAGGGCAGGGTGGTCTTCGACAGCCGGTTGGAGTGGGCGTCGAAGGCGTACTGCCGGGTCACGCAGCCGGTCGTGGTGGTCGACTGCTGGGCCTTCACCAGTCGGCCGAGCCGGTCGTAGCGGTAGGTGCGGGTGGCGGTGGAGCTGGTGTCCCTGGCCACCTGGCCCTGGGTGGAGACGTCGCTGGTCTGGGCCCAGACCACGGCGTTGTCGGAGGTGCGGGTGTAGGTGCGGCCGGTGGCCTCGCCGACCGCGTTGAAGGTGTCCCTGCGGACGATCCCGCCGGGATAGGTCTGCTCGACCAGTTGGCCGTCCGGACCGTAGGCGGCGGTGAACTCGCCGGCCGTGCTGTCGTTGACCGAGGTGACCAGGCCGCGCGGCTCCTTCGCGCGGTCGTAGGTGTAGGTGGTGGACCCGGTCGGGTCGGCGACCTTCACCGGCTTGCCGAAGGCGTCGAACTCCGTGGTGGTGGTGCCGCCGTCGGCGTCCGTGTAGGAGACCAGCCGGCCCAGCTGGTCCATGACCCGGGTCAGCGACTTGCCGTCGGCCGTGGTCCGCACCGCGTCACCCGTGGCCGGGTCGTACTCGGTGGTGACCTTCGGCATCGCCACGCCCTCGTCCGAGGTGATCTCGGTCGAGGTGATCCGGTCGGCGCCGTCGTAACCGACGACCGTCCTGCGCGACTTGCCCGCGTTGGTCTCGGTGGTCTCCTCGGGCTCGCCGAACGGCGAGTACCGGGTGACCCGCTTGACGGGCAGGGTGGTCGGCATCCGGGTGCCGTCGGCATCGGTGACCGCGCCGCCGGGCAGCGTGGCGCACGGGCTGCCCGCCCATTCGGGGCGGTTGGCGCAGGCGGGGTCCTCCGGGTTGGCACCGGCGGTGTAGAACACCGACCTGACCGTCCCGGCGTCGCCGCCCGTCGAACCCGGCTTGCGCGACTCCACGGCGCGGCCGGCGGCGTCGTACCGGATGGTCGCCGTCAGCTTGGCGCCGAGCGCGTCGGTGGTCACCGAGGTGGCCGCCTTCAGCGTCCAGCCGGCGGTGCCGCCGATCGGGGCGTCGTAGCCCGTCCTGGTGACCCGCAGCTCGACGTCGTCGGCGTAGCCGTCGATCCGGGCGCCGTCGGTGCTGGTGGTGACCAGGTGGTAGGCCTTGCCGTCGGGCTTGCCCTCGTCGTAGGTGTTGGTGTTGTGGTCCCGCGCCACGACCGGCGTGCCGGCGGCGAGCGTGGGGTTGAGCGTGGTCTTGGTCAGGGTGACCCGGTCCAGACCCGCCTGGTAGGAGGGCGCGACGGCCGCCGGGTTCTTCCCGGTGACGGTGAGCCGCAGCTCGTGGTCGCCGCGGGCGAGCCGGCCGGTCGGACCGGCGGCGAACGGGGTGGTGGTGACCGCCGCGCTGTAGCCGTCGAAGGGGGCACCGACGTTCTGGCCGTCGACCGACAGCTGGACGATGCCGTAGTCGGCCGCCTTGGTCAGCAGCGCGCCGAGCTGGTACGTGCCCTCCTCGGGGACCGAGACCCGGAAGGAGGCGTTGTCCCCGACCGCGTCGGCGGCGAGGAACACCTGGCCGCCGCCGGACCAGCCGGCCCCGGCGCAGCAGGTGGCCAGGGTCTGGACGCGCACCGGGTCGGTGGCGCCCAGCTGGACCAGGCTCTCGCCCTCGGCCGTGACGGTGACGGGTGCGGTCTGGCCGTCGACCTGCTCGGCGAGCGAGGCGCGGTAGACCGGTCCGAGCGTCTCGGTGACGTCGAGGCCGTCCGGCGTGTAGAGGGTCCGGGAGTCCAGCAGACGGGCCCGGGACGCGGAGTCGGCGGGCAGGTTCAGCTCGGCCGCGAGGCGTTCGGTGTCCGGGTGGGTGCCGAGCGCGATGGCGCGGTTGGTGGCCTCCAGGGTGCGGACGGCGTGACCGTAGCGGTCGTACTCGGTGGTGTCGATGTCGCCGCCGGGGGTGGTCGACGGCGTCGCCGTGTTGACCTCGTTGCCGGAGGCGTTCAGGTAGTGGACGACGGCCGGCCGGTAGCCGTCCGGTCCGGGCCTGGCCGCCGTGGCGGTGCCGGTGCCCGGGTCGTCCTCGGGGCCGTAGACGGCGGTGGCGTCGGTCGGCGCGTCGGTCTGGGCCCAGGCGGCCACGTCCGGGCCGCCCAGGTCGTACGGACCGCCCGTGGCGCGCGTCAGCGGCACGTCGTAGACGACCTTGCTCGCGGTCTCACCGCTGACCTGGTCCTTGCTGCCCCTGGCCAGGGCCGCGCGACGGACCTTCAGCAGGCGTCCCGGGTCCTGGTCCGCGGCGGCCCTGCCGTAGTCGAGGTTCCACGGCAGCTCGCCCGCGGGGGTGATCCGGGTGACCCGCCCCGCGTCGTCGTAGTCGTAGGCGGTCTTCAGCGGCTGGGCCAGGCGCGGGTCCCAGACCTGGGCCAGGCGGCCGCGCTCGTCGTAGACGTAGTGCGCGACCTCGACCGCCTCCTGCTTGGCGGTCACCGGGTTCCAGGACCAGACCTTCACCGACCGGATCCGGTCGGTGAAGTCACCCGGGGCCGCGGCCGTCGCGGTGGTGGCGGACGCGTAGTCGTAGTCGGTGACCTCGCAGCCGCGCGGCAGCGGGTCGACGGTGCAGCCGTTCGCGTCGTCGACACCGGGCTCGACCGGGGCGATCACCCGCTTGACGAGCGAGCGCCGGTCGGTGGAGTCGTAGACGTAGCGGGCGGTGGACCCGGCGTCCGGCCCGGTGGAGGACTGGACGCTGTACACGTCCGAGCCGGCCTGGCGGGCGAACACCGTGGCGGACCCGTCCAGTTCGGACAGCGTGTAGGTGTCGCCGGTCGCCTTCAGGACGAGGTGCTCGGCGCCCGGCTCGGGGAAGAGCGTGCCGTCCTGCGCCCGCGCGAAGGTGAGCGAGGTGTCGTCGACGCCCTTGAGGACGGCGGCGTCCGCGCTCGGGAAGGCCAGCGACACGTAGTCGGCGGACTCGCCGTGCGCCCCGCCGGCCCACTGCGGGCCGAACGGCGCGACCAGTTCGCGCACCGACATGCCGTCGAAGTAGACCGGCTTGTCGGCGTTGTCCGAGTGCCCGTTGTAGAGCCGGATCTGCGCCTCGGTGGCGTCCGCGGCGAGCGTGACGTCGGTGGTCAGTTCGGCCCAGGCGTCGGTGTACGGCGCCTTGCGGGAGACGGTCGTGGTCAGCGCGCCGGCCTTGCCGTGGACGGCCACGATCCGCATGCCGCGGTCGTCGAGGCCCGCGGTCAGACCGGTCGAGGAGGGCACGTACACCCAGGCCTTGACCCGGTAGGTGTGGCCGGGCTTCATGCCCAGCTGGAGGCCGCCCGAGCCGCCGAGCAGCGCGTAGGTGTCACCGCTGCGGTTGGCGTCCGGCAGGACCTTCAGCGAGTCGGTCGAGCCGCCCTGGCCCCGGTCGGTGGCCCGCACGGCGGTGCCCGGGGTGGCCAGGAAGCCGGTGGTGTCGGTGGAGACCTGCTGCTGGTTGGCGGTCAGCCGCTCGCCCTGTTCCTGCCAGCCGCGGGTCGTGCCGCGGGAGGAGGAGGAACGCGTGGTGGTCATGCCGAACTCGTCGGTGTCGGTGACGTCCACCGAGTAGTCACCGGTGAGCAGGTTGACGGAGCCGGGGCCGACCTCGACGCCGGTGGCGCCGTCGGCGTTGGCGTCGGCGGTGAAGGTGGACCAGGCCGTCGGGTAGGCCGGGTCGCTGTCCTGGTCCGTGTAGAGCAGCGCGCGGACCTGTACGACGCCGCCGATCTGCCCCAGCGACTCCAGCACCGACCAGTTGGCGTGACCTCCGAGTTCGGCGAGCCGCGGCCGGGTGCCGGCGGTCGGGGTGTTGTCGGCCTTGGTGAGGTGGGCCGCAGGGATGTCGTACTCGGTGGCGCCGGGGCCGCGGCGGTACTGCCAGGTGACCCGGGTGTACTGGGTCTGGGCGTCGACCGCGAGCTTGACGCGCTTGGCGGTCTCGGAGCCGTCGACCGGGGAGCTGACGCCGGCCCGGCCGACCCGGAAGGTGTGGACGGCCGGGTCGGAGAGGTTGTCCGCCCGGTCCTTGGTCTGCACCTTGAGGGTGTGCGTGCCGTCGGTGGGCGGGGTGATCGACGCGGTGGTCGGACCGGTCGCGTCGACCGTCACCGGTGCCTTGCCGTCCAAGGTGTAGACGTAGCCGACCACGTCGTCGGTGCCGGCCGGCGGGGTGAGGGTGAACCGTCCGGTCTGGCCGGCGGCGCCGTGCCACACCTCGTCGGCGGGGTAGTCGGCGGAGGTGACGAACGGCGCGCCCGGCCGGGTGGTGTCGGCGACGACGACCACGTCCTGCGGGGCCCACGGCGAGTTGTCGGTGCCGTCCCAGAGCCGGGCGCCCATCGAGTACTGCACGCCCTCGTCGAGCTTGGCGAGGCCGAAGTCGGCCGGCTTCACCTGGGCGTAGCTGCCGTTCGGGACCTCCTTGTACACGCGCTTGACGAGGACGCCGGCGCGGTAGAGGTCGAAGTCGGCGCCGACCTTGCCGCCGCTGTCCGGGTCACTGGCCAGGACCTGGAAGGTCGGGGTGGCCGAGGAGGTGAAGCGGGGGTTGCCCTGGCGGGCCGGGAACACGTCGACCGCCGGCGGCGCCGCGGGGACGGTGTTGTAGGTCACCGACAGGAACGGCGGGTGGCCGCCCTGGGAGGAGTCGAAGCGCTTCCACGAGTACGGGCTGGTCTCGGTGGAGGCGCGCAGGCCGAGGGCGTTGTTGGCGTAGCCGTTGTCGGACCAGGCGGTGACCAGCGAGGTGACGTCCTGGGCGACCCAGGCGTCGCCGCAGCCGGCGTTCTCGTTGCCCTTGGTGGCGTTGCTGACCGCCCACTGCTTGTTCCAGTTGGGCTGGTTGGTCCACCGGGAGCCGGTGGAGGCGAGGCCGGTGTCCCAGACCTCCCAGGACCAGGGCTCGCAGGACCACGAGTGGGTGTTGTACAGGTTCAGCTTCGCCGAGAGGATGTGCTTGCCGTGGTACGGACCCTCGGGGAAGTGCAGGAAGGAGCGGGCGACCTGGCCGCTGCCGTTGTTGCCGAGCTTCAGCTCGGTGGCGGACGACTGGTCGGTGGTCCAGCCCTGCTGGACGAAGGTGTCGAAGGAGGCGCCGACGGTGAGCGCCGGGTCGATCGTCACCGGGTAGCTGGTCGCCGGGTCGCCGAGGAAGCCGGCGTCCGGGGTGAAGACCAGCTCGGCCTCCGCGCCGGCACCGCGCAGCTCCATCGCGACGGGCGCGCGGCGGTTGTGCTCCAGCGACTGCGGGTCGACCGCCGCGTCCCACATCACGGGGGCGGGGATCTTCGCCTGCACCTTGCCGGACGGACGCTCGGTCAGCTCGATCGAGCCGTCGTCCTTGCGGTCGACGTCCAGGCCGCTGGTGTCGATCGGCAGCACGACGGTGCCGGCCTGGGAGACGGCCGAGCGGTCCTTGACGATCAGGTACTGCTCGAAGCCGGTCCGGGTGGCCTCCAGGACGAGGTCCACTCCGGGGCGGGCGTCGACGTAGGTGGCCCGGCTGCCGTCGAGCCTGGGCTTGGGCAGGCGGCCGAGCCAGCCGAGCTGCACCTGCTGCTCGCCGGCGCCGATCTTGACCAGCTCGCGCTCGGCGGGCTTCTCGGCGGCGGGGTTGGGCGCGGCGGCAGCGGGGGCCGAGTCGGCGGGCTTGGCGAAGGCGGAGCCGGGGCCGGGCGCAGTGGGCAGCTGCGGCCGGGCCTCGTCGCGGCCGGCCCGGGCGTCGGCCGCGGCCGCGTGCGCGGGGGCTTCGGCGGCGGGGGTGCCGGCGGCGGGTATACCGGTCCCGGGCGCGCCGGCGGGCGGGGCGACGGCGTCACCGGTGCGCACGCCGGGGTCGCCACCGGTGAAGGTCAGGCCCTCCGGGTGGACCTTCGGCGCGACCTTGCCGTCCGGGGTCTCCACCAGCGTGGTGTCGACCGGGACCCAGGCGTCGCCGACCTTGACCCGGACCGGTCCGGTCGCGGTGTCCTGGGTCAGCGTCCCCGCGGGGTCGGCCCAGAGCGTGGTGGTGGCGGTCCGGGCGCCGGTCACCTCGACCCGGTGGCCGTTCAGCCGGGCGGCGAGCAGGGCGGAGGCCGCGTCGGGGGCCTCGTTGACGGGTGCGGTGGCCGTGGCCTTGGGGTCGGTCGCGGGTGCGGCGTAGGCGGAGTCGGCGGTCAGCGCATCGAGCGCGACCCCCGTCTCCACCAGTAGCGCGAGCGCCGCCAGAACGGCTGTCCGCCGCATCCGGCGCGTAGTGAAGGCCCCGCCCCCAAAAACGGGCGGGGCCTGCTTCCTCGATGGCAAGAGAGTTTTCTCCACGAATAGTGATGGCAAAGAAGTCGTGCCACACCAAGATCGCAGAGCGGCTGACCGGGAATCCCCGGATCCGGATATCGAATCGGCAAAGATTGGCCGACCGATGCCCACTTTGCCCCGATATTACATAAAATGCTGACTGCATGTCAGTTGGCCGGGAAAGGAGACGCTTTGCTCGCCGACGCCCGACCCGCACCCCCGCAGATCGGCGGGGGTCGTCGATCATGATTTGACGGCAGACGATCATGTTGTGGATAGTCATTTCCGGGCCGACCGGGGGCGATGCCGACTCCCGCTCGGACGCGCTACGAGCACGGGGGTGGGATGCGATGTCCGAAGGCCCTGGGGATGGCGCCTTCGGCGGCACCGCGGTCGTCCCGTCGACGGCCACCTGCGCCGAAGGCGGGCAGATCGCGGCCGGCGGGACGTCCTTCCCGCAGGTCGGCGCGGACCGGGTCGCGTTCCGGGTCGCGTTCCGGGGCGGCGACGTCCCCTCGCCCCCGCGTCCGTTCGATCCGGCCGACACCGTGGACCACCTCGGCGGCGCACGATTCGCCGGGAAACCCGCGTCCGGTTATCACGGGCCGGCCGGGAGCGGTCGGGCCATGCTCCGGAATCATCGCGACTACGACATCCGGATTGACCCACCGAATATCCCGCCCGCTACGGCGGCGGAGAAACGCACGGCATTCCTCGACGCCCCCGGATCGAATCGCCAGGCGGCCGGCTGGTCAATTCCGGCGGGTACGATCCGCAACCGGATCCGGACGAGGCTAACGTCCTTTCTTCTCCGCGGAGTTTCCGGTCCGGCAGTACCCGCGCCGGTCGAACGGCACGCCTTGGACGGCCCAGGACAGCACCGGCACGCCGAACGCCTTCCCGGTGCCGGACCACTCCGGGCTGCCCTTCGCGGCGAGCGCCTCCCGCCCGCCCTCGGCGCGGCACGGGACGCCGCCGGGCTGATTCCCCGTCGCAGCCCCGCCCCGTCCTCGGCGCCGATTCAGGTACGTACCCCCTCGGGATCCGACCGGCGGACCGGCACGACCCGCACCCGGCCGACACCACATCACCGTCGCGGTGACTAGGTTCGTGGTGGGGCCCGATGCCTCCGGCCGGGCACCCGCCCGGCCGGACGGGCCGGAGTCGAGGAGCGGTGACAGTGACGATGCGGGAGTATCCGCTGGTGGGCGGTCCGGTCGAGGTACGGGGGGCGCTTGATCTGGAGCGGACGCCGGCCGGGGTGATGCCGCGCCGGCTGCCGGCCTGGACCAAGGAGCAGTACCAGGACCCGTCGGTCTACGGGGGAACGGTGATGCCCTCGGGCGTGCGGCTGGTGTTCCGCACCGAGGCGCGGGTGCTCGAGTTCGAGGTGCTCACGTCCACGGGACAGCTCGACGGCGACCCGGAGCCCCGGCCGACCGGAATGCTGGACCTGACGGTGGACGGCGTCCTGGTCGGGCGGCAGCGAGCGCCGTTGGGCAACGTCATGCGGATGGCGGGCCCCGAGGCCGAGCAGCGGCTGATACCGGGGAAGCCGGCGACGGCGCGCTTCGCCGGACTGCCGGCCGGGATGAAGGACGTCGAGCTGTGGCTGCCGCAGCAGACCCCCACGGAACTGGTGGCGCTCCGCGCCGACGGCGAGGTCCTGGCACCCCTTCCCGACGGCCGGCCCCGGTGGGTGCACCACGGCAGTTCCATCAGCCACTGCCTCGAAGCCGACGGTCCCACCGGCACCTGGCCCGTGGTCGCGGCGTCCATCGGGGGCGTGGAGGTGACCAACCTCAGCGAGCCGGGCAACGCCATGCTGGACCCCTACGTCGCCCGAACGATCCGCGACCTTCCCGCCGACCTGATCAGCCTCAAGACCGGCGTCAACATCGTGGGCCTGGCCACCTTCCGCCTGCGGACCTTCGGCCCGGCGGTGCACGGATTCCTGGACACCATCCGGGACGGCCATCCCGACACCCCGCTGCTGGTGATCTCCCCGGTGAGCTGCCCCGCGCTGGAGGATCGTCCCGGCCCGACGACGATGAGCCCGGACGGAAGGATCACCGCGCTCGGGGACCCGGCCGACCTGGCCCGGGGAGCGTTGTCGCTGCAGGTGGTCCGTGACGAGCTGGCGAGGATCGTCGCGGCCCGGCAGGCCCACGACCCTCACCTGCACCACCTCGACGGACGCGACCTCCTCGGCCCGGCCGACGTGGACGACCTCCCCGACGGGCTGCACCCGTCCGCCGCCGCCTACCGCCGCATGGGCGAACGCTTCGCCGCCCACGCCTTCGCCGCCGACGGCCCGTTCCGCGCCCGCCCCCGCACCCGGCCGGCCGAGTGAGCCGTCCGGGGGTGCGGCGCCCGGCGAGCCGGGTCCGAGGAGCCCGGGGCCGTCCGAGGCGTTCCCGGGCAGCCTCCGACCCCGGTGGCGCCGGGGCCGCCGAGGCTGGCGGGTGCGCGGTGGACCGGTGGTGGGTGGGGGCGTTCACCGTGGACGGCCGCCGCGCGGGGCGGACCCGTCCGGAGGCGGGAGCCGCGCAGCACCGGCCGTCCGCTGTCCGAGCGCGAGCATCGCCTCGCTGACCTCGCCGAGGGCCGCGTCCGGCATCGCGGTGGCGGCGTCTTCGAGAACGAGCAGTCGTGCCCGGGGGATCGCGCGCGCGATCGCCTCGCCGTTGCCGACGGGGAAGAACGGGTCGCGGCGGCCGTGGACGACGAGGGTGGGGATCCTGATCTCGGGCAGGCGCTCGCGCCAGCGGGGCCGGCAGTCGAGCTTGGAGAACGTCATCCGCAGCTGGTTGGCCGTCTGGACCGGGGGCGCGGTGCCGGGGGTGCGGTCCCAGATGCGCGCGGCGGTCGCGCGGGCGGCGGCGGGGTCGTCGCCGAGGATCTCGGCGCCGGTGGCGGCGAACTCGGCGACGGCCCGGCGGTCGGTCCAGTCGGGCATCGGGCGTGCGAACAGCCGGCTCATGGTCGCGGGGTCGTGGTCGGGGAGGTCGTCGTCGGGCGGGCCGGGGGCGACGGGGCGGGTGCCGACGAGCGTGAGCGCCGAGAAGCTGTCCGGGTGGTCGAGCACGGCGACCTGGGCGACCATGCCGCTGACGCCGATGCCCGCGAGGTGGGCGGGGCCCCCGCCGAGCGTCTCGGCGAGGGCCGCCGCGTCGGCGGCGAGGTCGCGCAGGGTGTAGTCGGGTGCCTGCGGATCCGCGGTCGTCGACTCCCCGCTGTCGCGCAGGTCGTAGCGCACCACGCGGCGTCCGCCGGCGGCGAGGCGTTCGCACAGCGCGTCGGGCCAGGAGAGCATCGTCGTTCCGCCCGCGAGCAGGACGAGTGGCGCGTCCTCGCGGCCGAACGACTCGATGCCCAGGGCGGTCCCGTTGGTATGGACGACGGTCATCGGGTCACCGGGACTCGTCGCGGCCGAGACCGCGGTCGGGCGCGCTCATGTCGCCCGTCGCGGGCGTGCCGTCGGCGAGCCCGTAGCGCAGGTAGACGGTGCCCTCCGGACCGGCGACCGGCGGTTCGAGGAGGGTGAGGTTCGTGGGCACCGCGCCGCCGTCGAACACCTTCTTCCCGACGCCGAGCGTGATCGGGTGCACCCAGAGGTCGAGACGGTCGAAGAGCTTCTCCCGCAGGAGGGTCTGCACCAGGTCCAGGCTCCCGACGACCTTCACGTGCTCGTGCCGCTCGCGGATCTCGCGCACCGCGCCGGCCAGGTCCGGGCCGAGCCGGGTGGACCCGGCCCACGGGAGATCGGGCGTGCCCCGGGAGGCCACGTACTTCGGGACGCGGTTGAAGAGCTCGGCGATCTCGCCGTCCTTCTGGTGCGGCCAGTAGGCGGCGAAGATGTCGTACGTGCGCCGGCCGAGCAGCAGGGCGTCGGTGCCCTCGTACGCGGCGACGATCTGCGCGCCGGTGGCCTCGTTCAGCAGGGGCGCCTGCCAGCCGCCGAACGGGAACCCCGCCGGGTCCTCGTCGGGTCCGCCGGGCGCCTGCGCGACGAGGTCGAGGGTCGCGAACAGCTCGATGTGGATGAGTCCCATGTCTGTACTCCCGATGAGTCGGTGATCCCGGTCGAGATATAGACCTGCCGGGGCCGGAAAACTCATCGCCGCGCCGGAACCCGGTTTCCGTATCCGCCGGTCCGCCGTCCGGGCCGTCCGCGGTGCCGGCCGCTCTGGGGGAGTCGCTGCTGTCGAAGCTCCGTATGGCGACCATGATCGTACTGGCCGGTCACTACCGTGTCGTCTCCCCGGGTGATCGCGACCCGGCGACGAGTCGGTCGGGGGAAGCGGACAGGGAGCGGTGGTTTGCCGGACGGCCGCTCCCGGGGCCGCGGTGCGCGGGGCGTGCGGTCGGGGGCGATCGGGACGCGAGGGTGGAACGCGGCGGTCAGTCCCGAGACGGTGAAGTCGACGACGTCGCCGCCGTAACCGGTGACCGCGATGACGCCCGTGTCAGTGGGTGGCCGGAGTCGCGGTGTACTCCTCGTCGGTGACGGGGCTCAGCCACTGCACGACGTCGTGGTCGTCGTCGCCCTCGTTGATCGCGAGGTGGACCATGAGCCGGTTCGACGCCGCGCCGTGCCAGTGCTCCTCGTCGGCTTCGAACAGGACGCGGTCGCCGGGCCGGATGACCTCGACGGGTCCGCCGCGGCGCTGGCACAGGCCGATGCCCTCCGTGACGAAGACGGTCTGGCCCAGCGGGTGGCGGTGCCAGTGGGTGCGGGCGCCGGGCATGAAGTGCACCAGGTTGGCGGTGACCCGGGAGGGCGTGGGCGCGGCGGCGACGGCATCGATGTAGACGTCGCCGGTGAACCAGTCCGCTGGGCCCTTGGCGGTGTCGATCGAGCTTCGGGTGATCTGCACGTGTGCTCCTTGTACGGGGGCGGGGGCTGTCAGGGGGTGAGGAGGGTTTTGATCGCGCGGCGCTCGTCCATCGCCCTGTAGCCCTCGGCGACCTGGTCGAGGGGCAGGGTGAGGTCGAAGACCTTGCCGGGGGCGATCCGGCCGGTGAGGACGCGTTCGATCAGGTCGGGCAGGTAGCGGCGCACCGGGGCGGGGCCGCCGCGCAGGCCGACGTGGGAGAAGAACAGTTCCTGCCCGTCGAGGGCGACCTCGTGCGGGACGCCGACGAAGCCGACACTGCCGCCGGGGCGGGCGGAGTGCAGCGCCTGCTGCATGGACTGGGCGGTGCCGACGCACTCCAGGACGCTGTCGGCGCCGATGCCGCCGGTCAGTTCCTTGATCCGGGCGATGCCGTCCTCGCCGCGTTCGGTGACGATGTCGGTGGCGCCGAAGGCCCGGGCGAGGTTCTGCCGGGAGGCGTGGCGGGACATGGCGATGATCCGCTCCGCACCGAGCTCCTTCGCGGCGATCACCGCGCACAGGCCGACCGCGCCGTCACCGACCACCACCGCGGTCGAGCCGGGTCGGACGCGGGCGGCGTCGGCGGCCCACCAGCCGGTGCCCATCACGTCCGAGTTCGCCAGCAGGCCCGGCCAGAACTCCTCGCCGGGGACCTCGTCCAGGGCGACCAGGGTCCCGGCGGCGTTCGGGATGCGCACGTATTCGGCCTGGCAGGTGGACATGAACTCCCGGTGCAGGCAGTTCGACTGGAAGCCGTTGCGGCAGTTCGGGCAGGTGTTGTCGGAGGTCGCGAACGAGCCGACCACGAACTGGCCCGGCCGCAGACCGGTCACCTCGGAGCCGACCTCCTCCACGAAGCCGACGTACTCGTGGCCCATCGGGTGCGGATCGCCGATCGGCTCCGCGCCCCGGTAGGGCCACAGGTCGGAGCCGCACACGCAGGTGACGGCCGTGCGGATGACCGCGTCGGTGGGGTGGAGGATCTTCGGGTCGTCCAGCGTCTCGAAGCGGACGTCACCGGGGGCGTGGATCACTGCGCCGCGCATGGGGATCTTCCTTCGCGTTCCGGGGCGCGGCGGCCGGGCGAGCCGGCCGCCGCCGAGTACGGGTCGGGCGCACACTCCGCTCGGTCCGCTCGGTCCTGTCGGCTCCGAGGCGGAGAGCGCCACGTGATCCAGGAAACCCGGTGCCGGCGAGCGCAGCGAGCCACCGTCGAGGGGCGTACCGGCAGTACACCCCTGCGCCGCCCGGATCGCCGTACCGTCGAAGGCGTGGACAACAGCCAGGAGGTCCGCGAGTTCCTCACCTCGCGGCGCGCGAAGATCACCCCCGAACGGGCGGGCATGCCCGCGGGCTCCCGCCGCCGGGTGCCCGGCCTGCGGCGCAGCGAGGTCGCCGCCCTCGCCGACCTGAGCGTCGAGTACTACGCCAAACTGGAACGCGGCAGCCTCGCCGGTGCCTCGCCCGCCGTCCTGGAGGCCGTCGCCCGCGCCCTGCAGCTCGACGACGCCGAACGCGCCCACCTGCTGCGCCTCGCCCAGGCCGCCGACGGCTCCTACGTCCTCGCCCGCCCCCGCCGCCGCACCGGCGGCCGCCCGTGGACGCCGCGCCCCAGCCTGCAGTGGATGCTCGACGCCGTCACCGCCGGGCCGGCGTTCGTCCGCAACGGCCGTATGGATCTGCTCGCCGCCAACCAGCTGGCCCGCGCGTTCTACGCCGAGGTCTACGACACACCCGGCAACCGGAACAACCTGGCCCGGTTCAACTTCCTCGACCCCGCCTCCCGCCGCTTCTACCCCGACTGGGACCAGGCCGCCGACATCGCCGTCGCCATCCTGCGCACCGAGGCCGGCCGCGACCCCCACGACAAGGACCTCCACGACCTGGTCGGTGAGCTCTCCACCCGTAGCGACGAGTTCCGGACCCGCTGGGGCGCCCACGACGTCCGTCATCACGGCACCGGCACCAAACGCTTCCACCATCACGCGGTCGGCGACCTCACCCTCGCGTACGAAGGCCTGGAGCTGGCCGCCGAACCCGGCCTCACCCTCACCGTCTACTCCGCCGAACCCGGCTCCGCCTCCGACGAGGGCCTGCGTCTGCTCGCCTCCTGGGCCGCCACCCGCGAAGCCGGGAGTGGCTTCCGGCAGACCGAACAGTCGGCGTCGACTCCTCACGAGTGAGCACGTCCCACTGTGTGGACCCTGAATCCGGGATCGGCACCGCCCCCCAAGACGGCCGGGCTCCTCACGCTCGTCGACGTGAGGAGCCCGGGCATCAGCGCACGCCCGCCGCCTGCCGTCCCACCCTGACCGGGACGAGACGCCGTCCAGGTGCGCCCTCCTTGGCGTCGAGGAGGACGAAGCCCGACATGGAAGTGGCCTGACCGCGTGACGAGGCCGGCGGAGACACAGGGTGGATCTCCGTCGGCTTCGTCGTTGTCGCGCGGCCCGCCCGGCCGACGACCGGTTGAAGGACGGGCCCTCGGACACGCCTCAGGCCCCCGTCGGTGTCCAGCGTCCTCCGGTCGGGGTGCCGCCGAGGCCTGGACGACCGCCGCCCTGTGGCGCAGCCACGGCCCGCGTCGGGCGGGCGCCGGCAGGTGGCCGCTGCCGCTGCCGGCATCCGGGGGCCCGGATGGGACGGGGCGGCTCGGTGTGAGGGTGACGGTGATCGGGCAGGCGCGGGGTCATGGTGAGAATCGGATACACGATGATGACCGAGCAGCGCGGCCCGCGTGACCTGGTCGCGGACGTGGTGCGCGCCGAGCAGGGCGGGTTCGACTTCTCGGTGATCTCGGACCACTCCTTCCCCTGGCTGGACGAGCAGGGTCACGCCCCGTACGCGTGGGCGGTGCTCGGTGCCGCCGCGCAGGCCACCTCCCGGATCCCGCTCATGACCTACGTGACGTGCCCGACGTTCCGCTACCACCCCGTGGTGGTGGCGCAGAAGGCCGCCACGCTGCAGTTGCTGTCCGAGGGCCGCTTCCGGCTCGGGCTGGGCAGCGGCGAGAACCTCAACGAGCACGTGATCGGCCGGGGCTGGCCGGCGGTACCGGTGCGCCAGGCGATGCTCGACGAGGCGGTACAGATCATCCGGGCACTGTTCGACGGCGGGTACGTCACCCGGCGGGGCCGGTACTTCGACGTCGAGGGTGCCAGGCTGTGGGATCTGCCCGACCGGCCGCCGCCGATCGGGGTGGCGGTATCAGGGCCGGACTCCTGCGAGCTTGCCGGCCGGCTGGCCGATCTGGTGATCGCCGTGGAGCCGGACCAGGCGCTGATCACCGGGTTCGCCGAGCACGGCGGCGCCGGAAAGCCGGCCGTGGGTCAGCTTCCGGTGTGCTGGGACACCGACCGGGACACCGCTGTCCGGCGGGCCCACGAGCAGTTCCGCTGGTTCGGCGGCGGTTGGAAGGTCAACGCCGAGCTGCCCGGGACGGCGGGGTTCGCCGCCGCGAGCCGCTTCGTCCGCCCCGAGGACGTCGCCGAATCCATTCCGTGCGGTGACCGGGTCGACGACTTCGTCGAGGCGGTGCGGCCGTTCGTCGACGCCGGGTTCGACGAGGTGGCCCTCATACAGGTCGGCGGCGACAGCCAGCCCGCGTTCCTCGACTGGGCCGAGGGCACCCTGCTGCCGGCCTTGCGTGAGGCGTTCTGAAACCTGGGCGGCTCGGTCACGCCGCGGCTCCGCCGGGCACAGGACGGTCGGGGCATGCTCGACGACGCCCTCGCCAAGGCGTTCGCGGACCGCCCCTCCGGGCCGATCGTCGATCTGACGGGCGTGACCTGGTCCGGGGGAGGCGCCGGTGCACACGGACAGAACCGACGTCCCCCGGAGGGAGATCGTCGGGGAGGCGGCCCGGCCGCTCGAAGGACCGGTCGGATCAGGCCGGCCCACCTGCCCGCACGCTTAACCCGTCCCCGCTGACACCGCCGACCGGCGCGCTGGGCCCTGCCGATACACTTCCCGTCATGAGCATGGTCATGGCGGTCGAGCGCGTCATCCACGAGGCGGAACTCCAGCTCACCGACGGGACCTGGGAACTCACCGCGACCGACTCCGCTCTGGCCCGCAAGACCGCCGCAGCCCTCGATGCCGCCATCGGCCCCGCCGACACCCACCAGGCGCTGTCGAGGATCGAGCGGCTCGCCGCACTGCGCGAAGCTCTCGCGGCCCTGGCACTGACCATCGCCCGCACCCATGGCCACCTCGCCTGGTTCCTCGCCGACGCCAGCAGCCACCTCGCACCGGTCCTTCACTGGCGCGCCCTGGACGCCCCCGGCAACCGCAGCTTCGGCGCCGTCCTCCCCACCGGCGACGAACTCGCCGACGCCGAGGCCGCCGCCCGCCTCCTCGCCGCCATGCTCACCCGCGGCAGCCATACCACCTGACCGGCCGGGTGGGCGCCGAGGAGGGTCAGGACGATCCGGGCGGCCCGTTCGGCCTCCTGGGGGTGGCGTCATCACCGCGTTCCCGGATTCCGCCAGGAACGCCTCCCAGGGAAGAGTCACCGCGATTCTTCCTTCACCCCAAAAGCCGGTGTCCGGTCAGGGCGGCACGGCCAGGCGCCGGTGCAGACCGGTGAGCTTCAGCAGGCGGATGACGCAACGCCCGGCTCCGCGCACGATCAGGCGCCTGCCGTTGCGGTCGGCCTGGTTGCAAGCCTGGACGAGGGCGCCCAGGCCCGCGCAGTCCATGAACGTCACCTCCGACAGGTCGAGGACCACCTCCCGGTGCGACTCGAGCGCGGTGGCCAGGGCATGGCGCAGGGCCGGGGCGGTGTCGAGGTCGACCTCGCCGTCCGCCCGCACGATGAAGGGTTCGCTGCTCCGGCTGTTCATGGCGTTTTCGCGTCGCTGCGGGCAGGCCGGTCCGGGCGGGCCGGCCTGCGGTCGGGGGTGTTCCGGCCGCCCCCTCGATCGAGGGGGGAGAGATCGGGGGCGGCGCGGAACGGCATCGGGGCGGGTCAGGCCTGGATCTGCGTGCGGCTTCCGCTGTGGCTGATCGCGACCTTGCGGGGCTTGGCTCTCTCGGTGACCGGGATCTTCAGGGTCAGCACGCCGGCGTCGTAGTCGGCGGTGATCCCGGCGGGGTCGAGGGTGTCGGACAGCATGACCTGGCGGGAGAACACCCCGAGCGGGCGCTCGGACAGCTCCCACTTCACGCCCTCGCTCTCGCGGCGGGGGCGACGCTCGGCCTTGACGGTCACCATGTTCCGTTCGACGTCGATGTCGATGGCTTCCGGGGCCACCCCGGGCAGGTCGAAGCAGATCACGTACTCGTCCCCGGCCCGGTAGGCGTCCAACGGCATCGATGCCGGCCGCGACCAGGTTCCCGTGTTGCCCAGGAACTGCTGGGTCAGCCGGTCCAGCTCGCGGAACGGGTCAGTGCGCAGCAGCATCGCGAAACACCTCCACAGATCGAACGGGTGCCAGTGCGCTTCGTCTGAGACCGTTGTAGCGCGTCATCCATCCGATGACAAGTCGCCGCGTCGCCTATAGAGTGACTGCATGAACGACAAGCCCCGCAGACCCGCCCCCGACGGCCCCCGGCCGGTCGAACCCGCCTCGTTCCTGGCGGCCGCGGCGGCGCTGGCCGCCATCGACGACGCCGTCCGCACCGCCCGCGACCCCGGTACACAGCCCCCGGGCGCCCTTGACGCGCAGGACGGCCCCGAGCCCGCTCTGGCCGCACTCGTCCTGCTGCGGGAGCTGCGCACCGAGCTCGCCGGCTGGGAGGCCGGACTGGTGCGGACCGCCCGGGAGGCCGGTGCCACCTGGGCCGACCTCGCCCACCCCATGGGCGTCGCCAGCCGCCAGGCGGCCGAGAACCGCTACCTGCGCCTCAAGCCCGCCGCAGGCCGCACGACGCGGGCCGGTACCGGCGCGGAACGCGTCAAGGCCGTCCGTGACCGCCGAGCCGCCGACCGCACCGTCACCGCCTGGGCCCGTGACAACGCCGCCGAGCTGCGGGTCCTCGCCGCCCAGATCACCACGACCGCGCTCGGCCCCGGCGCTCGTCCCGCCCAGGCCGCCCTGACCGCCGCCCTCGGCGCCACCGACCCCGCCGACCTCATCGAGCCCCTCGCCGCCGTCCGCCCCCACCTCGGCGCCGGCCAGGACGACCTCGCCACCCGCCTCGACGCCCTCACCCACCACACCACCCAGCTCCGCGATGACAGCGACCAACGCCGCGCCTGATCCCGTCGCCGCCGAGGAGCGCTGGCAGGAGCTCCTGGACCGGATTCACGACCTCGAAGCACGAGTGGCCGCCACCACGGTCGCCGTCACCACCGCCCTCGACTCCCACCTGGCCCGGCTCGACACCCTGCGCCACCAGCTCGCCCGACCTGACTGGTCACTGCTCGCCCCCGATGCAGGCGGCCCCCGGGCCACGCCGGCGAGCGACCAGCACGCCTGACCCGGCCAGCCAACAGGCCCGACCCGGCCGGGAGGCGCCTGCGGCCCGCGACTGCCGCCGGGGCGCGCCCGTGTCCCACCGGCGCGCCCCGGCGGCGGTCAGCGCCAGTGGCCTCCAGCGGTCTGCCAGCTCCAGGTGGCCCCGATGTCGGACGCTCGGTCGGCCGGCGGCATCACGCCGTCGGGGCGCCCTCGACGTCCAGCCGCTCCCCGAGCCGGCTCCGGTGCAGGGCGGCGACGGGCTCCAGGAGGTCGGGGTGGCGCAGCAGGACGGCGGCCTCGGTGTCGCGGATGCCGGGCTCGGTGAGGCGTCGCAGGGCTCCCGCCCCGGTGTGGTGCTCGGTCGTGGCGAGGGTCTGGTGGGCGTGCGAGGCGAGGGCGGGGTCGGCGAGGAAGCAGGCGGCCCAGCTGACCACGGTCTCGTCCACCCAGGTCCGCCACGCGGCGTCGTCTGGACGGGGGTCGTGGCCGGCGAGCCGGTCGAGCCGGTCGGCGCCGCCGGGGCCGAGCAGGTCCAGGAGCTGGACGTCCATCGGGGTGGGGTAGCACAGGGCGGCTGCCAGGGCGGTCGCCTGCCGGGCCTGGCTCTCGGCGAGTGCGCGGCTGAAGGCGCCGGCCGGGGGAGGGTAGGCGTTCAGGAGCCAGCGGGTGCAGGAGGCTATGACGGGTGACAGGTCGGGCACGGGGATCGGTCCCTCGGGGAGGCGCTCGCCTGGTCCGGTGCCGGTGGTGCGAGCCGTCCGGTACGGAGCCGCGCTGCCCAGCTCGTGGCCGCCCAGTGTAGGCCGCTTCCTTGCGGGGGCGGCATGACGGGCATCACGCCGGCCCGATCCTGGCGTCGGGGCAGGGCGGGCCGTGCGACGGCCCCGCCCCGACGCCAGGACCGTCGGCCGGTCGCGGGGGTGGATCAGGACTTGCCGCGGCCGGTGACGAAGTCGCGGGCCCGGTCGACCAGGCCGACACCGGGAGCGAGCAGCTTGCTGGCCGCGGGGCTGTCGGGTGCGGCGGGGTGGGGGCGGGTCGGCGCCATGGACTTGGCCCGGCGGATCTTGTCACCGAGGTCGTTCAGCTGCTCCGGCGTACACGCTTGGCGCAGCATGGGGAAGAGGTTGTGCTCCTCGTCCTGGACGTGTGCCGCGACCTCGCCCATGAGCCGCCGGAGCAGGGGGCTCATCTGCGGGTCGTCCGTCTTCGTGTTCTCCAGCTTCTTGAGGAGTTCCTCGACCCGGCCGTGGTCGGCGATCTCCTTGTCCGCGAGCCGGTCGCCGCCCTGGACGTGCTCGCGCACCGCCGGGTAGAGGTACTGCTCCTCGGCGACGGAGTGCCGCACCAGCTCGATGGTGACCTCGTCGACCACGTCCCGCAGCTGCTGGCCGCCGCCCGTCATCGCCTGGATCCGGGCGAACATCTCCTCCACCTCCCGGTGGTCGGCCATCAGTTCGTCGATCACGTTTCCGCCGTGTCCCATGAAACGCCCCCTCTCGTTCGTTCCGTCCGGGCCGGGCTGGTCCCGGCCACCGGGCAGTCGTTCCCCGGCGGGCGCGTGCGGTGGGCGACGGCGACGCCACCTCACCCGAACGGAGGCCGACCGCGGCCAGGTCCCTGGGCCCGGCCCCCGAGGCCGGAGCCGGGCCCCGGCACGTGGCCGGGCCCGGCGCGGGGGCAGCGCGGCACGGCGCACCGCCGGGACGGGCACGGGCGGGCCCGCGAGTCGGCCCTTACGTTCGGGGTAGACGCCGCTGCGGAGCACCGTCAGAAGGAGGAGTCATGCCTGCCGGATCGAGCAAGAAGCGTGAACGCCAGTACGAGCACATCAAGGACAGTGCCCTGGACCGCGGGGAGGGCAAGAAGCGGGCCGAGGAGATCGCGGCCCGGACCGTGAACAAGGAACGGGCCCGGCACGGCGAGTCGAAGACGGCCAGTCGCTCCTCCACCCACGACACCTCCTCCTCCCGGCGCGGCGGCCAGCGTTCGCACTCCGGCTCCCAGGGGCCGACGAAGGAACAGCTGTACGACGAGGCCAAGCAGCGCAACATCCACGGCCGCTCGAAGATGACCAAGAAGGAGCTCGCCAGCGCTCTCGGCCACTGACCGACCGCCGCCCGCGCCCCCTGAGGGCCCCGGTGCCACCGCGCAGAAGTTGCCTCCCGACCGCCGGGGCCGGTGATGGAAGGAGCACGACCGTGGACCGGACCGCCGATCTCTGGGGGCCCCGCACCCCGTACGCACCCGGCACGCCGTGGCCCGCCCGGGTCGACCTCCACCTGGCCCCGGGGCTCAGCGAGGCCGACGTGCAGCGCTGGGTGCCTTCCGCGTCGCTTCTGCACTCCAACGGCGACGCCATGGACATCGCGGTCCGTGACGGGAGGATCGTCGGTGTCCGCGGCCGGGCCGGGGACCGGGTCAACCACGGCCGCCTCGACATCAAGGACCTGTTCGGGTGGCAGGCCAACGCCTCACCCGACCGGCTCACCGCGCCGCAGGTCCGCCGCGGCGGCCGACTCGTCGCTACGGACTGGGACACCGCCCTGGACACCGTCGCCGGGCGCTGCCGGTCCGTGCTGAAGGACCACGGGCCGGACGCGGTCGGCTTCTACACCTCGGGCCAGCTGTTCCTGGAGGAGTACTACACGCTGACCGTCCTCGCCCGCGCCGGGATCGGCACCAACCACCTGGACGGCAACACCCGCCTGTGCACCGCCACGGCGGGCGAGGCCCTCAAGGAGTCCTTCGGCTGCGACGGCCAACCCGGCTCCTACCAGGACATCGACCACGCCGAGGTGATCGCCCTGTGGGGCCACAACGTCGCCGAGTGCCAGCCCGTGCTGTGGATGCGCGTCCTCGACCGGCTCCACGGAGCGGACCCGCCGGCACTGCTCGTTCTCGACCCCCGCCCCACACCGACCGCCCGGGAAGCCACGATCCACCTGGCGCCGCGCCCCGGCACCAACCTCGCCCTCCTGAACGCCCTGTTGAACGAGGTCATCGCCACCGGCCGCGTCGACCACGCCTACGTGCGGGAGCACACGGTCGGCTACCCGGAACTCGCCGCCCGGGTGGCTCGCTGCACCCCCGAATGGGCGGCCGGCATCTGCGGACTGCCCGCGGGCGAGATCCGCCGCGCCGCCGAGCTGATCGCGGGCACCGACCGGCTCGTCTCCACCGTGCTCCAGGGCGTCTACCAATCGCACCAGGCCACGGCAAGCGCCGTCCAGGTCAACAACCTGCACCTGCTGCGCGGACAACTCGGACGCCCCGGCGCCGGCGTCCTTCAGATGAACGGCCAGCCCACCGCCCAGAACACCCGCGAGTGCGGTGCCAACGGCGACCTGCCGGGTTTCCGCAACTGGGCGAATCCGCGCCACGTCGCCGAACTCGCCGAGCTGTGGAGCATCGACCCAGCGGTGCTGGATCACGGCGGCCCGCCCACCCATGCGCTGGAGATGTTCCGCCTCGCCGAGACCGGCGCCCTGAAGTTCCTGTGGATCAGCGCCACCAACCCCGCGGTGTCCCTGCCCGACCTCACCAGGATCCGCCGGATCCTCGCCCGGCCCGACCTGTTCGTCGTCGTGCAGGACATCTTCCCCACCGAGACCGGCGAGTTCGCCGACGTGGTCCTGCCGGCCGCGACCTGGGGCGAGAAGACCGGCACCTTCACCAACGCCGACCGCACCGTCCACCTCTCGGAGAAGGCCGTCGACCCACCGGGCCTCGCCAGGTCCGACCTCGACATCTTCCTCGGCTTCGCCCACCGAATGGATCTGCGCACCCGCACCGGCCGTCCACTGATCACCTGGCAGGACGCCCCGTCGGCGTTCGCCGCATGGCAGCAGTGCAGCAAGGGGCGCCCCTGCGACTACACCGGGCTCAGCTACCAACTGCTGCGCGAACACGGCGGCACCCAGTGGCCCGCGACACCCGCTCTCCCCTTCGGCACGCCGAGGCTCTACGCCGAGGGCCGCTTCTGGGCCCATCCGGAGACCTGTGAGACCTACGGCCGCGACCTCGACACCGGCGAGCCCGCGACCGAGGCCCAGTACCGGGCCCTGAACCCGAACGGCAAAGCACTCCTCCGGGCTGCCGACTACGAGCCGCCCCCGGAACCGCCCGACGACGCCTACCCGCTGTGGCTGACCACCGGCCGCACCATCTACCACTTCCACACCCGCACCAAGACCGGCCGTGTTCCCGAACTCCAGCGCGCCGCGCCCGAGGTATGGGTCGAATGCTCCCGGGCCGACGCCTGCCGACACGGCCTCACCGACGGGGACCGGGCGGTCCTGACCACCGCCCGTGGCTCCGTCACCGCCCGGGTCCGGATCACCGGGATCCGCGAGGGGCTGCTCTTCCTGCCGTTCCACTACGGCTACTGGGACCACGGCCCCGACCACGCCGACAGTCCGCCGCGCCGGGACCGTGCCGCGAACGAGCTCATCGCCACCCGCCTCGACCCCTCGTCGAAGCAACCGGTCTTCAAGACGGCCACCGCCCGCCTGGCCCGCTCCGAACCCCACCGCTGACCCTGCAACCCCCGGAAGCGCCCGGGACCCGGGAAGTCAGGGTGACGGGCGCCTACCGGAAGGCCGAGGGCCCGGCGCACCTCCAGGACGAGGTCGACGGGAGGAAACGAGCGCCGGCCGCACAGCCCGCTGCCACCCGGGAGACCGCTGACCGGCGTGAGGAGGAGCGACAGAGGAGGCGGCGGGGTGGCCGTCCTCGGGGGAGCGGGTGTGTCGTGCCGGGCGGGTCGCCGCCGATCGGGATAGTCGTTCGTACAGCCTGGGACGTGAAGCCGAGAAGTCTCGGCGCATATGTGGTTCGCCGTGCTCCGGCCGTTGGCGAGGGTGGCGCGTTCCGCCAGCACCTGCCTTCCCGTAAACGGGTCGAGGGCCCCGGCGCTGTGTGCGCCGGGGCCCAGGGATATGTGGATTCACTGCTCCATCTACTGCACTACTGCTGCCGACTGTCGGGCCGGCTTGCGGTGTCCGCGTTGCCCGGGGGAGGGGCATTGCGCGGGGATCGCGTATGCGTGACCGAAGACCACCTCTTCCATGACGTTCCATGACGATGGCTACTGCGGTGACCGCCTGGCTCCGATTGCGTGCCGTGGCGGGCGATCCGACGGGGTGAACCCTTCCCTTCTCCTCTGGTGTACATCGTGCGTACTGCCGGTACTGCGAACTGCTGGATGTTGCGTCCTGCGCGTGCGCGACCGCCACCGCCGCGGGCCCCACGCACAACCGGGCCCGTGACGCCTGGCAGGTCACCCGCCTTCCGCCGCGAACCCCTTCTGTCATGACCGGGTCCCGCGTACTGACGACCTGCACGCCTCCTGCATCACCGCTGGTACTGCTGGTACTGCGAACTGCGGTACTGCCCGGGCAGTTCGTGTCTGCCCGTTCTGCTGTCCTGCTCTCCCAACGCCAGGAACACTACACAGACTGCCGTGCAATGTCTACTCTCACCAGCACAGGTTTCCGTGTCTGGATGTCGGACCTTATTGCGGCCGCGTCCGGCCGGGGACGGGGTCGTCGGAGCTCGGGTCGAGGGCGTCTCGCAGGGCGTAGAGGTCGGCGGCGGTCGCCTGCTCGGCCAGGCGCGCCAGCAGTCGGCGCAGGACCCGGTCGTCGCCGTCGCGGACCGCCTCCACGATTCCGCTCAGGACGGAACCGTCCACGGTCGGTGCGGGCTGCTGCATTTCCACCCTCCTTCGCGCCCCTCAGGGGCGTAGGCCCTCTCCGGGGCCTGGGACATCTCGGACAGGGCGGGAGGCTACCGGCCGCGCGGCGACCCGGAGCTGCGGGGTACCGGGTTGAGCGGCCTGTTCAGCCGGCGGGCGCGAGTGCGGTGAGCGCGGCGGCCAGGGCGCCGTGAACGGCGGGCGCGGCCGAGCTGGAGGCGAGCAGGAACCCGAAAGCGACGGCGACGCACGCGGCGGCCGGGGTCGCGCGGCGCTGACGGATCAGCACGGCGAGGACCGCGCCGAAGAACACGACGGCCGACAAGTTGAGGATCATGCTTCTCCCTCCGTAGTCCGGCGGAGGCGCCAGGCCGCCGCCGATATCTGCGCTGGCTGCACCACATTTTTCCATGCTTCGATCACAGGCAGTGGAATCTCCCTGCACCCGGCGCGCCCGGTGGAGGTGCCGGCGGACGGCGGGCCGGGGGTGCCCGCGCGGCCGCGCTGCGGCGGGCACTATCCTCTGGTGGCATGTCGAACCCTGATGGGCTGCTCGTCGACATCGCCGCGATGGTGGAGTCCGAGCACAGCAACCAAATGCCCCTGACCGTCGTCGTGCCTGGGGCGGTCATCACCGGCCGGCTCGCGCCGCAGAGCCTGTGGAACGAGCGAGTGGCGGAAGTCCTCGCCGGCTCGGAGCACCTCAAGCCGTTCGCCGCACTCTTCGCGGCGCCCGCGGCCGGCGCTGGTGACGCGGCCGGCGAAGGCACGGCGGTGCCGGCGGTGCGGCCGACGCATCTGCACCTGCACGTCGCCCGCATCCTTCAGGGCAGCTACGGGCTGCCGCACACCGGCGGCATGTACCGCATCGCCATCGCCGACATCAGCAGTTGGACGGTGGGAGACCTCAGCTACTCCGACCAGTGACACCAGGGCCGGCCATGGCCGTGCCCCGGGCCAGCGAGCCCGGGGCACGGCCATGGCCGGTGTTGGATGGTCGGCTTCAGCGCGGCGCGGTGATGGTGTGGGGTGTCAGGCCGCGGTGGCCGGTGGCGCGTTGCCGAACGGGAGCGCTGACGACGAGGGCCACCAGTGGCCGGGGGAGGGGGAGTTCGCCGGTCGTCGCGGTGCAGGCCTCGACGGGGAGGGCGTCGGCGAGGTCGCACCGCTCCTCGCCGACGAGTCGTGCGCCGAGGACGCCCTGGCCGTGGTCAGGGCGCGTTCGGCCCTCGGGCTGTTCTGGTGGCGGCCGAGGATGCGGTCGCGGTCGGGGCGGGTGTGCCCGGTCGTGGCCGCGGTGGCCCTGCTGCGGGGTCGGGGCGGCCGAAGAGGAGGTCGTAACCCGGGGGGAGTTGGAGCAGGAGGCGGTGGGTGAGGTCGTCGCCCGCGGCGTCGGCGACGACGCTGAGGACGGCGCTGACGTCCCAGGCGGCGGTCGCCTCGCTCGCTCCGGGGATCCAGGCGGCGGTGGCCCGTACGAACCGTTCCGCGTCCAGGGGCTGGGCGGCCTGCAGGGGGTTGAGGAGGACCAGGGCGAAGGTCTCCGGGAGCCGGGCCGCCAGCTCGGCCCGGTCGCGGCCGGCGACGTGGGCACCGAGCAGGGCCAGGACCACGCGGGCGGCCTGATCGGCCTCGCGGGGTGTGGGGTACTCGCCGCGTTCTCGGACCTGGGCCAGGAACGCCTCGGGTCGAAGAGTCATCGTGGTTGCCTCTCCGGATGCGTGGGTGGGCGGTTGGGCCCGGGCGCGGGTTGCTGCCGTTCGCGGGCCCGGTGGCGGTGAGGTCGGGATCCGCCGGTCAGGCCCGTCCCAGGCCGGTGGGGCGCAGGATCCGGGTGACCGGGGCGGCAGGCTCAGGAGGTCAGGCGCGGATCTGCCTGGGGGCCGGACCCTGGGCGGTGACGGAGATCTTGCGGGGCTTGGCCTTCTCCGCGACCGGGATGCGCAGGGTCAGCACGCCCGCGTCGTAGTCGGCGCTGATCCCGTCCGGGTCGAGGGTGTCGGAGAGCATCACCTGGCGGGAGAACACGCCCAGCGGCCGCTCCGAGAGCTCCATGCGCGCGCCCTCGACCTCCGGGCGCGGGCGCCGCTCCGCCTTGACGGTCAGCATGTTCCGCTCCACGTCGATGTCGATCGCCGCCGGGTCCACCCCGGGAAGGTCGAACGCGATCACGTACTCGTCGCCGGCCCGGTAGGCGTCCAGCGGCATCGGGGCGGGCCTGCTCCAGGTTCCGCTCTGGGTGACGAGCTGCTGGGTCAGACGGTCCAGCTCGCGGAAGGGGTCGGTGCGCATCAACATCGCGAAACACCTCCAGTGGTCCGGGCAACCAAGTGCCAATGCGCTTCACCTGACACCGTTGTAGCATGTCATCCATCCGATGACAACGACCGATGTCTCCGACAGAGTGACGCCTGGAGGGAGCGGTCGCGCCCGGTGCGGGCCTCCACCGGCCCCGGCCGGTATGGGCTCCGGGCGCGGGCCGCCGAGCCAGGCCCTCGCGCAGGGAGAAGACTGCCTCCTCGGTACGAACCGGAAAATCTATGCCCGCTGAAGTAGACATTGCCTGGCGCCGTGGTTACTGTTTCTCTCGTAGACGCGGTCGAGCAGGACCCGCCAGACACGAACTGGCGGGCAGCAGTACGCAAGTTCGCAGGTCGGCGCGGTTGCAGGGTCCTGAAGCCAGGGATGTGCAGTAAGGCAACAGGACCGGTGGCCGCTCCGGGCGGCCCGCAGGTATCAGGGGCCGCCACCCAGCGTTACCGCAGTTCAGCACGTGCATGGCCAAGTAAGTGCATGACCCGAAGGTGAAGTTGAGTTGGGCAGTACCAGCAGTCGCAGGACGCGGTATCTCAGTAAAGGCGCCAGGACTGCGGGCGCGCGTGCTGGGAGGTCCGGGCAGTGGGGTTCCAAGCCGAGCAGGTGAGCACGACGGGCGACGGGGCTGGCTGCCGGACCGGGCGGACCATCAGGACCGCCGCAGCAGTAGTTGGCAGTACAGCAGTAACCGCAGTTCGCAGGGACAGAACCCGGGTAGTGCAGAGGATGAACGGAGGGACGTAGCGCCATCAGGATCGCCCGGCCCGTGAGGCAATGAACCGGGCGGAATCCGAGGACCCCGAGGCAAGGACGGTGGTTTCCGGTCACGCATACGCGATCCCCGCACGCCCCCTCACCCGGGGCGAGGCGGACTCAAGGAACCCGGCCATAGGGCCGGAAGATGGTGTAAAACCCTTCGGGGCCCCGGGAGCCGCAATGGCCCCGGGGCCCCTCAGCGCGTCCCCGGACACAACAAGAAGAGGTGCAGTGACCACGGCAACCATCCGACCGCATACCCCCGACACCCCCGACCGTCTCGACGACGACGACTACCCCGCCTACACCATGGGCCGCGCCGCCGAGATGACCGGTACCACACCCGGCTTCCTACGCTCCCTCGGCGACCAGGGCCTCATCACCCCCCTGCGCTCCGAAGGCGGCCACCGACGCTACTCCCGCTACCAGCTGCGCATCGCGATGCGCGCGCGTGACCTCGTCGACCAGGGCACCGCCATCGACGCAGCCTGCCGCATCGTCATCCTCGAAGACCAGCTCGAAGAAGCCCTGCGCATCAACGACGAGCTCCGCCGCTCCCAGCAGGGCCAGGCCCCCGACGCCGATACCTGACCGTCTGCCCCGCCCGGCCGACGAGACCGGCCCGCGGTGGGCGACAAGCGCTCACCGCAGGCCGCCCGGCCCCGGGACCCGCCAGTAGGCGGTTCGCCCACGCGGGTGGTCCGCCGGCCCCCCGGCCGCTACGGTGTGGTGTGCCCCCGCACGCGGGCCGTCAGGTCAGTTTCCCGCTTCGCGGGCGCACCCCGGGCCGCCGGGATCGGGGCCGCAAGGAGTGAACGGTGACCGTCTCCGAGGAGAGTCGACCTCCTGCCCTCGATGTCTCCCTGAGACCGGGCGCGGGCGACGTGGTGCTCGACGCGGCGGGCGACCTCGACCAGACCACCGGTCCACTGCTGAGCGCCGCCGTGGAGAGCGTCCTGGACACGCCGGCCGTTCCCGGGAAGCTGGTGGTCGACATGTCCCGGGTCGCGTTCTGCGACTCCGGCGGCCTCAATGCCCTCATCCGCGCCCACCTGCGCGCCCGCGAAGCGGGGTCGGAGCTTCACCTGCTGCGTCCGACCGCACCCGTCGCGGCTCTGCTGCGCCGTACCGGCGTGGACCAGGTCCTGCTCGTGGGCCCGGACCCTGCGGCGGCCTTCACCCAGGAGGGCGTGCCCGGGTTCGCGTGAGGTCGAACCGCCGCGGAGCAGCGCCCGGCGGGGAGAAGGTCGCCGGTGGCCGGGTGCCACGGGCGGCCCGGAGGCCGCGGAGCCCCGGTGGGACTTCGTCGCGCACTCGTGAGCGTCCCAGGCCGTCGCCTCCGGCCGCCGGGAGCAGGCGACCTCTGCCGTACATCGGCGCCCGAGGCCGGTCCTGACCGGCGCAGCGGCCGTCCTCGCCGTCTCTCGCCCGGCGGGTCCGCCGGGGCGGGGCGCTGTCGGCGGCTCGCGCGTGCGGGGCGTCGCGGGAAGCCGGTGTCGCCGGGGCGGCGAACCGCGTGGGCCCGGTGCGCTGTGAGCACCGGGCCCGGCGGGTGCTACGCGGCGAGGGCCACGCGCCCGGGCGCGCGGCGGCGGCCGGAGGTGCCCCGGTTGTCGCGGCCCGCGGCAGACCGGGTGTCGCCGGAGCCGCCTGCGGGGCGGCCGCGGCGGCCACGGCTGGTGGACGCGCTGCGGCGGGGGCGTTCGGCGACGGGGTCGGCGATCACGGTGGGGATGCCGGTGGGCACGCGGGCGCCGGTGATGCGGGACAGTTCCTCGTCGCCGGCGGTGACCCGGGTGGTGACGGGGGTGATGGCGGCCGTCGTCATCATCCGGGCCATCTCGCGGCGCTGGTTGGGAAGCACCAGCGTCACGACGGTGCCGGACTCGCCGGCCCGGGCGGTGCGCCCGCCCCGGTGGAGGTAGTCCTTGTGGTCGTTCGGCGGGTCCAGGTTGACGACCAGGTCCAGGCCGTCGACGTGGATGCCCCGGGCGGCGACGTTGGTCGCGATCAGGGCGGTGACCTGGCCGGTGCGGAACTGCTCCAGGGTGCGGGTGCGCTGGGGCTGGGACTTGCCGCCGTGCAGGGCGGCGGCCTTCACGCCGTTGGCGAGCAGCTCGTCGACCAGGCGGTCGGCGCCGTGCTTGGTGTCGATGAACATGATCACCCCGCCGTCACGCGAGGCGATGTGGGCGATCGTGGCGTTCTTGTCGAAGCTCTGGACGTGCAGCACGTGGTGCTCCATGGTGCTGACCGCTCCGGCGGACGGGTCCACCGAGTGGGTGACCGGGTCCTTGAGGAAGCGGCGTACCAGGCGGTCGACGTTGCGGTCCAGGGTGGCGGAGAAGAGCATCGTCTGGCAGCCCTCGGCGACCTGCTCAAGGAGCTCGGTGACCTGCGGCAGGAAGCCCATGTCGGCCATCTGGTCGGCCTCGTCGAGCACGGTGATGCCGACCCCGTCGAGCTGGCAGTCACCGCGCTGGATCAGGTCCTTGAGCCGCCCGGGGGTGGCTACCACGACCTCGGCGCCGCGGTTCAGTGTCTGGGCCTGGCGGCCGATCGACATCCCGCCGACCACGGTCGCCATCCGCAGGCGCACCGCGTGGGCGTAGGGGGTGAGGGCATCGGTGACCTGCTGGGCGAGTTCGCGGGTGGGGACCAGGACCAGGGCCAGCGGGCGGCGCGGCTCGGCTTTGCGCCCGGCGGTGCGGGCCAGGACGGCGAGGCCGAAGGCGATGGTCTTGCCGGAGCCGGTGCGGCCTCGTCCGAGGACGTCGCGGCCGGCCAGCGAGTTCGGGAGCGTCGCGGCCTGGATCGGGAACGGCGCGGTGACGCCCTGGCGGGTGAGTACCGACAGCAGGGCCTTCGGCATGTCCAGCTCGTCGAACGCTTCGACGGCCGGCAGCGCCGGGGTGGTGCTGACCGGCATCGCGAACTCGCCCTGCGGGGACGAGCCCTGACGGGAGCCCCGGCCGCCGGAGGAGTACCGGCCGCCGGCGGGCCGGTCGCCGTAGAAGGAGCTGCCGCCGGAGCGGGAGCCCGTGGAGGAGCGGGAGTTGGCGTTCTGGTATGAGGAGCGACTGGAGCGGTTCATCTGGGAGACCTTCCTCAGGGCGGCACGTCACGAGGAAGGCTCCGTGGCGCGGAGGCGCCGGCGGAGACCGCAAGGGAACGGGCCGAAAGAGTGACGGGCGGAGCGTGGACGGTAGAACCGTGCGGCACGTCACCTACGGTCGGCGCTCACCGCGAAGGGGCGGGAGCGAAGAACCTCGAACCGTGAGCTGTCACGGCAGGGCGCCGATCCGGACGCGGCGCTGGGCGTCTCGCGTGGGGATGGCCGCCGGTGGCGGAGCCAGGGGCCTGAACGGCCGGGGATGCGCGTGTGGCGCAATGCCGAGGGGCCCGCACCGGGCATCAGATACGCGGTGCGGGCCCCTCGCTACCAGGCGGGTGCCGTGGCAGAAACTACAGCGGACGAATGTTCTCGGCCTGCGGGCCCTTCTGGCCCTGCGTGACGTCGAACTCGACCTTCTGGCCCTCGAGCAGCTCGCGGAAGCCGTTGGCGTTGATGTTCGAGTAGTGGGCGAAGACGTCGGGGCCGCCACCCTCCTGCTCGATGAAGCCGAAGCCCTTTTCCGCGTTGAACCACTTCACAGTGCCATTAGCCATAAAGAAATCTCCTTCAAGGGGCTGTCCGAAGCACGCACCGTGCGTGCTTCGAGTCGCCGCGATGAGCACCCACCCGGGGAAGAGCCGGGAAACAAAAATGCGCCTGCGATACATCAGCAGGCGCACACAAAGTTCATGGGAACCACTACTGCAACTAAGAGCCACTCTAGCAGGCCACGGCCTCCCGTGGTGGATTTCCTCACCTCCGGTTGTGCGACAGCCCTCCTCGGGGCCCGCCGGGCCCGAGCTGACCGGATCACCAATGTCCGGTGCGCTCGCCACCGGAGGGGCGGCTGGTCGACGCCGCACGGCGTCCACGGCTTCGACTGCGACGAGCCGACGGAGGAATCCCTGCGGGGCCGTTGAGCGGGCGGGGGCGTGATCGGGCATCGGGGGGGCTGAGGTGGCCGGGGCCTCTCCCGGCGCGTTGCACCGTGCCGATCGGCAGGGTGCAACACCCCGGGAGGGCGGCCCCGTTCATGCCGATCGGCACATGTGCGGGAGGGGGTGGGGAGGCGAGGATTAGGGGCATCAGGACGGCGGCCGACGGGGCCGCCTGGAGGAGGGAAGCCCACCATGTTCCGTATTCGTAGCCGTGCCCGCGTCAGCGCCCGTGTCGTCCGGGGTGCCGCCGCTGCCGGGCTGGCCCTTGCCGGGCTCGCGGGGATCGCTCCGGCGTCGGCCACCGGTACCACCGGCCCCGCTGCGGGCCCGTCCGTGCCGCAGGACGGGCGGCCCGGTCGTCCTGCGAGCGTCAGTGGTACGGCCCGGATCTGGTACGCGATCACTCCGGACGACGAGATCCGGTTCACCCTCGATGCCTGGGCGGAGCCGTACACCCGCCCCCTGCCGGGTACCCAGGCGTCCGAGGGGCTGCCCACCGACGCCCGGGGCACCATCCGCTACTCCCACCGGAAGGCCGCCACCGGGGAGGTCTACAGCGCCGAGGCGGAGGTGGACTGCCTGAGCACCGGCGGCCCGGTCGCCACGCTGACGGCCGTCGTCACCAGGTCGGACGTGGGCAACACCGGCGAGCGGATAGGCCTGAGCGTCTACCAGGGCACCGGGCACGGCGACGGTCGGCTCGGGTTCTCCTGGGGCGTGGCGAACATGGACATGGGGGCCGACGGGAAGCCGTACCAGCCGGTGGTCGGCACCTGTATGGCGCCGGCGCCGTTCGCCCCGGTCCTGCGGGGTGGCTTCACCGTCCACCACACCGAGTTGGAGGCACCGAAGACGGCCGGACGGTAGCCCGGAGGCCCGCCCCGGAGATGGTCAGGCGGACCAGACGAGGAGCCCGTGCCGGCGGCGGGCGGCGGCGGTGATCGGGGCACGGGATCCAGGCCGAGCGTCCCCACCAGGGCGTAGCGGGCGCCGCGTGTCCCGTGGTCGAGTGCGTCGGAGGGAGACGCGCCAGGGCCACCGTGACCTCGCGGGCGGTAGGGGTGCCGAGCGGCGCCTCGGGTGGGCGAGGAGGCCTGCTCGGGCGAGACGGCGCCGCGGCCCCTTCGACGTCCGGGGCACGGCTCACCTGGACGGGTGCGCTGGGCTGGCCACGGCGTGTGACTCGGCAGCAGCCTGCGGTTATGGAGTACGCAACGGCACAGCGAACCGATTCCCCCGGCCGCCCGGACGGCGGGGAGCCCGGAAATGGGGGGCGGCAAGCGGCGCTACGGGTCGACGAAGGCCTCCTGGTCCTGGCCGCGGCCGTCCTCGACCACGGGGTGCCGCTCTTCGATCGGCGGTCCGGCGATGCGGCCGCGGAGGTGGCGCGTCGTCTGCGGTCCGCAGTCGGTCGGCCGTCGCAGACGCCGGACCGCCAGCACCTGGCCGTGGCTGTCGAGAACGCGCTGCGCGACCGGTCCGGCAGGGCGCGGTGTGTCGTGGAGGTGGCGACGGTGGAGGATGCGGTCGCGTATCTGCGGCGTGTGGAATCAGCGCTGGCGGGCGAGGCGCTCGGTCGGGCCTGCCGACGTCTGTGGGAGGCCCTGTACCTGTGCATTCCCTTGACGACGATCCTCTCCCGGCCCGCGTGGCCGCCCGCCGCGGGCTTCTCGCTGGCTGACGCGCCTCCGCTCGGGTGAGACACGCCCGCCGGTCCGAGCACGGTCGGGCACGGTCCGGGCACGGCGGGAAGCGCTCCACGGGCCGAGGGTGAGCGGCCGGTCCGTCCCCCCGGCCAAGGGGGAAGACAGCCCTCGCCGAGGCGGAGATCGAGGGCCGCTCCCCAGAGGAGAAGCTCGTCAAGCAGCCGGAGAGGGCGCGCAACGGCCATCCGCGGATGAGCACGCTTCTTCAGCAGCTCACGGACGAGGCCGCCGCCCACGTCCGGGACGAGGAGAGCAGACTCTTCCCCGACTGCGCCACGCCTGTGCTCCCGAACTGTGTCCGTGCTGATCAGTCGGGTCGCAGCAGGTCGTGGAGGAGCTGCAGGGCGGCGAGGACTGCGTCGTTCTGGATGTCGTCGCGGTGCCCGGAGCGCGGCTCGGGCTGGGTGGCGATCGTGGCGTGCGGGGCGGCGACGGCCACGAAGACCGTGCCCACCGGTTGGCCGTCCTGCGGGGCGGGGCCGGCGACGCCGGTGGTGGCCAGGCCGTAGGTGGCCTGAGTGAGGGCGCGCACGCCCTGGGCCATCTGGGCGGCCACCTCGGGGTGGACGGCTCCGACCTCGCCGACCAGGGCGGCATCGACGTGCAGCAGCCCGGTCTTGAGGTCGGTGGCGTAGGCGACGACTCCGCCGAGGAACGTCGCGCCGGAGCCGGGCGCGTCCGACAGCGCCACCGCGAGGCGGCCGCCGGTGAGGGATTCGGCCGCCGCGACGCTGTGGCCGGCGGCGGCCAGCGCGGAGGTTATCTGCCGGACCAGGACGCCGGCCGGGTCGAGCCCGCGGGAGCCGTCCTGGCCGGCGTGTCCAGTGCGGCCTGTGTCGGGGGGCATGGGGATCTCTCAGGCAAGGATCAGGTCTCGACCACGACGCGCAGGGAGGCGAGTTCGGGGTCGGCGCTGTCGGGGACGAGCATCCCCGCGTCGACGCCGCTGCGCAGGTAGTCGATCACGTCGTCGTTGAGGCGTTCGCCCGGGAGGGCGGCGGGGATGCCCGGCGGGTAGGGGGTGAGCATCTCGGCGGTGATTCGGCCCGACGCCTTCTCGACGGGCACCTGTTCGGTGGGGCCGAAGAACGCGTCGCGCGGCAGCATCACCTGTTCCAGGCGCAGGTCCCCGGGGGCGGGAATGTGGATACGGGGTGCGGGCCGCAGATCCGGGGCGCTCTCGGCCAGTTCGGTCAGTGCGCGGATGAGGGTGTCGGCGGTCGTGGTGTCGTCGGCGTGGGTGAGTTGGGCGCTGACGCGGCGGTGGTCGCAGACGTGCAGGGTGATCTGGTGGTGGGAGCGCAGCCAGTCGGCGGCGCGGTAGCCGGTGGTGCCGAGTGCGGAGATGTCGACGATGACCTGGAGCGGGTCGAGGTCGGCGGCGAGGCCCGGTGCGCAGAAGTCGTCGCGGCCGTGAACGTGCAGACCCTCCAGGGCTTCGATCCGGGCGCGGGTCGTGTCGGCGAGGTCGAGGGTTCGGTCGTAGAGGGCGCGGCCGTGCTGGACCATCTGGCGGCGCCAGCCGTCGAGAGCGGCGTAGATCAGGGTGGAGGGACTGGTGGTGCCGAGCAGGTCCTCGCGTTGCTTGAGGACGGCGGGGTCGATCAGGTCGCCCTGCAGGTGGAAGACGGAACTCTGCTCCAGGGCCGATCCCATCTTGTGGACGGAGGTGACGCACACGTCCGCCCCCGCGTCCATCGCCCAGCGCGGCAGCCGGGGGTGGAAGGGCAGGTGCGCGCCCCATGCCTCGTCGACGATCAGCGGTTTGCCGCGGTCATGGCACACCCTGGCGATCGCCTCCAGGTCGGCACATGTCCCGTAGGGGGTGGGCGAGGTCACCAGGGCGCCGCGGGCGTCAGGGTGTTCGTCGAATACCGCCTTGAAGGACTCGGCGGTCGGGGGGTGCGCGAGGTGCAGGTCGGCGTCCCACTGGGGATCGACCCACAGCGGCCGGATCCCGGCGACGATGAGTCCGGCGACGACGGACTTGTGCACGTCCCGGCCCACCAGCAGCGTCTCGTGGGGACCGGCGACGGCGAGCATCGCGGCCTTCACCGACAGGGAGCTGCCGCAGGTGGAGAAGAACGTGTGGTCGGCACCGACGGCCTCCGCCATCAGTTCCTGGGCGTGCTGGAGGATGCCTCGCGTATCGAGGCGGTCGTCCAGGCCGCCCGTGGCCAGGACGTCCGCGCGGAAGACGCCCGTGCCAAGGGTCTCCAGTACGCGGGGGTCGGCGCCGCGGCCCTGCTTGTGGCCGGGCGGGGTGAAGGCGGTCAGCGGGTTGGCGTGGAATGCCGCGAGTGCTTCGAGTACCGGTGCCTGGGACTGGTCCATGCCGCGCGTCTTCCCACAGGTCGGGTCAGGAAACGGGGCGGCGCCGGCTCGGAGCCGGCACCGCCCCGAGGCTGCTTTGAGCTGCCGGGGCTGACGCGGCCGCGCCCGACGTGCCGACCTGGGTGCGGGGTCGCGAAGGGATCGGGGCTCAGCCGGCGGGCCGGTGGGCTGGGGTGGCAGGGGGATGCGCGGGCCGGGTGGCCGACGGTGTTGGCGCCCGGCACGGTGACCGCGGTCGGCCGGTACGAGGTGGTGGGGGAGTGGGTGGGGCCGACGCGTCTGCCGCGCTGAGAACCCGGTCGGGGTGGGTGGCGCCGGAGCCGGCGCAGGTCCACGGGACGGACGCGGGCCGGGCGGCGTCCGCACCCGGGTGCCGGGGGCGCGCGCACCCTCCGCTCCCCCCACCGGGCTACCGGGCTGGTCCGGATGCCACCGTCGGGGTGCGACGGACCGTCCCTGCGGCCAGGTTGAGGAGATGGACATCGTCACCGTGCTGGAGCCGGACACCCCGACCAACGTTCGGCTCCTGGAAGCGGACTTCGCCCCGGCCGACCCGCAGGGCCCGGTACGCCGCGCACACGCCGCCCCGGCGGAGGCCTCGGGCGTCTGCGGCCCCCTCACCCTGTGCGGCCTGGACACCGGCGAGATGACCCT
Organism: Kitasatospora sp. NPDC005748; assembly: GCF_040630735.1. Taxonomy (NCBI): domain Bacteria; kingdom Bacillati; phylum Actinomycetota; class Actinomycetes; order Kitasatosporales; family Streptomycetaceae; genus Kitasatospora; species Kitasatospora sp. NPDC005748. Next base: position 5,374 of record NZ_JBEXYD010000056.1, on the reverse strand, counting down.
CGCCCCGCACCGACCCACCGACCCCGACCAGCCCTGGCGCCAGGCGCGCTGGAACACCTGCTACACGTGCCGGACGGCCAGGCAGTACACCGGGCCGGCCGCTTAGGACCGCCGGGACGACAGCTCCCGTCCGGCGGGAACGGCGGTCGGCTGACGGGGCCGCACGCACGGCGGCGGGGCGCTCGCTTCACGCGTGCGCCCCGCCGAGCCTGATCTGCGGATGTGACCTACCAGCGGTACCAGCGGTGGCGCCGGCCCGAGGAGTGCGTGCCACGGGCCACGAAGCCCACCAGCCACAGCACGAGTACGGCAATCGCCACCCACCAGAGAATCTTGAGTGCGAACCCGGCGCCGAAGAGCAGCAGGGCCAGCAGCAGGACGAGAAGAAGGGGAACCATCGGAACCTCCGCAGTCGGTGTCGAGCAACCGGTTGCCCCGGGGTCGCACGCATATTCGCCCGAATCTTTCCGGCAGCCCGGGGTAGAGGGGCCCGTTCGGCGCAGGTGCCCCGACCGCTTCGGCGCCTCCCGGGCCCGGCGGGCTGCCGCGGTGCCCGTTTGGCGCAGGACCGCCCGGGCAGGCGCGCGGTACCCGAAGAGGAGGAGCCATGGACGACATCCCCCAGGGCGGCTCCGGCGGAGTGCCCGGTCACCACCACGACGACCCCGGCCACCCCGGGACTCCCGACAGCCCCGCGACCCCGGACGGTCCGTCGGACGGCCGCGGCCGGGAGGCGAAGACCGTCCGCGCCGGACAGCCGGTCGCCGAACAGCGGACCGACCGGAAGGCCGATCGGCAGGAGAGCGGCGATCGGGAGCAGCCCACGAGCGACCGACCCGACGAGTGAATGCACCCCTGGCAAGGGGCACAGGGAAGGCTGTCAGCCGGCGCACGGCCAGCGGGACATGAGGACCGAAGAGGTACCCGATCGACGTTGTCGTCAGGGTCACCACCAGCGGACCGTGCGGATCCGACCCGCACCTGTACGAGGTGCTCAGGCTGTTTCCGGCGACGGGCCGCCCAGCGCTTCGGCGAGCCCCAACCGGGCCGCTGACCCGGCCGGTCGGCCCGGCCGCCCTGCCGCGCGCGCTCCGGAGGGGCCCGGCACGATGGAGGGGTGCAGACCTTCCTGCCCTACCCGGACTTCGCTGAGTCCGCCGCGGTGCTGGACCCGAGGCGGCTCGGCAAGCAGCGGGTGGAGGCCCTTCAGGTGCTTCGTGGACTGACCGTCCCCGGGTACGGCTGGCGCCACCATCCGGCCGTAGGGATGTGGGCCGGCTACGAGGAGGCGCTCGTCCGGTACGGGCTGGAGATGTGCCGGGCCTGGACCGCCGAGGGGCGCCGGGACACCTGCGCGCACAGCCTCCGGGACGGCCTGCCGGAGCGCGCCGGGGCGCCCGCCGTGCGCTCGCAGGCGGAGCTGGGGGGTGCGGGAGAACTCCCTCCGTGGCTCGGAGCCGCGGAGTTCCACCGCAGCCACCGGTCCGCGTTGCTCCGCAAGGACCCGGCCTTCTACCGGGCCCGCTTCCCGGACGAACCGGACGACCTGTCCTACGTGTGGCCCGCATCCGACCGTGCGCGCCGGGTGTGAGGCGGGGCCACCGCCCTCCGCGCGGCGGCCGGCCGGGCGTTTCGCGCCGAGACATGGCGGCGTCGGCGTCGCGTCACGAGCTGGTGCCGTCCGTTCGGGGTGGTTCTCGGTCGCGTCGCCTGGGTCGCGAGTGCTGCGTTTTCGAGCACCGCGCCGACCAGCCTGGCTGTGCGGATCAGCTGGTTGCCGTCAGGGCTGCGCGCGCGGTGGTGAGGATCTGCTCGGAGAGCGGGGAGCCCTTGGTGGCGCGTGCCAGGACGAGTGCGCCGACCATCGTGCAGAGCTGGGCGATGCCGTCCTGGTCCTCGGTGGCGAGCCACGCGGCGAAGTCGCTCACTCCTTCGGTGTAGGCGCGGTGGGCGTCGCGGGCGCCGGGTTCGCGCGCCATGTCGGCGGCCAGGGCGGCGGTGGGGCAGCCCTCTGCCACGTCGTCGCGGTGCTCCGTGGAGAGGTAGATGTCGACGAGGGCTCGCCGGGCGGCCTCACGCTGCCCAGCCTGCTGCTCGAGTCCGGCATCGCGGCGCTGGGTGAGCGCCTCGAACGCGTGGGTGGTGGCTTCGTCGATGAGGGCCTCCTTGGAGGCGAACTGCTTGTAGAAGGCGCCGTGGGTCAATCCGGCCGCCTTCATGAGGTCGGCGACGCTGACGTGCGTGCCCTGCTCGCGGAAGAGGCGTGAGGCGGTCTCCACGACCCGCTTGCGGTTCTCCTGCGCCTGCGCCTGCGATACGCGGCCCATCGGGCACCTCCATGTGGATGTCGACTGGCATCTATCCTAGTCGCAGGTTAGATTGGATGCGTAATCTAATTGAGGGCGGCCCGAACGGTCGGGCCGCCGCGACGCTGGGAGCGCACATGGAACTGAAGGACGCGGTCGCCGTGGTCACCGGAGCCAATCGGGGGCTGGGCTGCCATCTGGCCGCGCAGCTCGTGGAGCGCGGAGCGAAGGTGTACGCGGCGGCCCGCCGCCCCGAGACGGTGGACCTGCCGGGTGTCATCCCGCTGCGGCTGGACGTGACGGACGAGGAGTCGATCCGGGCCGCTGCCCGCGTCGCGTCCGACGCGACGCTGCTGGTCAACAACGCGGGCATCTCCACCGCCACGCCGCTGATCGCGGGCGGCCTGGACGCGGTGCGTCTGGAGATGGAGACGAACTACTTCGGCCCGCTCGCGGTGACACGGGCTTTCGCCCCGGTCATCGAGGCCAACGGCGGCGGCGCCGTGCTCAACGTCCTGTCCGTGCTGTCGTGGCTGCATCCGGCGGCCCTGGGGTCCTACGCGGCGGCGAAGGCCGCGGCATGGGCACTGACCGGCGCGGCCCGGGAGGAACTGGCCCCGCACGGCATCACCGTCTCCGCGCTGCACGTCGGATACATGGACACCGACATGGCCGCAGGGATTCCCGCCGACCAGAAGGCCGACCCCGCCGATGTCGCCGCCCAGGCCCTGCACGGCATCGAGACGGGCCTGCCCGAGATCCTCGCCGACGAGAGCACCCGGTACGTCAAGCAGGGCCTGGCCGCCTCGCCGAACGCGGCGTGAAGCGCATCCGCCGCACCCTCCCTTCCTCCCCTGGTGAATCTTGAGCAAGGACAGCTGATGCGTTACACGACTTTTGGACGCCGGACGGGTCTGCGCGTGTCCGAGTACGCGCTCGGCACGGCGAACTTCGGCACCGGCTGGGGCGCCGGCGCCGAGCCGGAAGGCACGCCGGATCTTCGACCGGTTCGCCGAAGCAGGCGGCACCTTCCTGGACACCGCGGACACCTAGCAGTTCGGCGAGTCGGAGGAGCTGACGGGGAAGTTCGTCTCCGCGGACCGGGACCACTTCGTCCTGGCCACCAAGTTCACCCTCGGGGCCGCGCCGCAGCCGGCATCTCCACAACGGGCAACAGCCGCAAGAACATGGTCGCCTCGGTGGAGGCGAGCCTGAGGCGCCTGGGCACGGACCACATCGACCTGCTCCGGGTGCACGGAGGGCGATGGACGCCGAGCCGGTGAGCGCAGAGCGCCGCATCGGCGAGGGGCCCCGGAAGACCGAAACAAGCACCACAGAGTGTCTCGTACTGGGAGAAGCCCAGCATGGACCCGAGATCCGTCCCCTCCCGGACGAGAAGCGGAGACGACGATGAAGGCCTTCCTGATCGAGCGGTACGGCGACACGGCCGGCCCCCACGCCGGTGAGATGCCCGACCCCCGGGTGGGCGCCGGCGACGTCCTGGTCCGGATCCACGCGGCGAGCGTCAACCCGCTCGACATCAAGCTCCGCGACGGGGCCTTCAAGGCGATCCTGCCCTACCGTCTCCCTCTCGTCCTGGGCAACGACCTCGCCGGGGTGGTGGTCCAGGTGGGATCGTCCGTCACCCGGTTCACGGTGGGCGACGAGGTCTACGCGCGGCCCGACAAGGACCGCATCGGCACGTTCGCCGAACTCATCGCCGTCCACCAGGACGACCTCGCCCCCAAACCGGCCGCACTCACCATGGCGGAGGCCGCCTCCCTTCCCCTGGTCGCCCTGACCGCCTGGCAGGCACTGGTGGAACGGGCACACGTGCGGCCGGGCCAGAAGGTCCTCGTCCACGCCGGCGCCGGCGGGGTGGGCACCATCGCCGTCCAGCTGGCCAAACACCTGGGCGCGCAGGTGGCCACCACCGTGAGCACCGCCAAGGCCGACCTGGTGAAGGAGCTGGGCGCCGACATCGTCGTCGACTACAGGAAGCAGGACTTCGCGTCCGTACTCGACGACTACGACGTCGTCCTGGACACCCTCGGCGGTGAGACGCTGGAGAAGTCGCTGCGGGTGCTCAAGCCCGGCGGGACGGTCATCAGCGTCGCAGGCCCTCCGGACGCCGCGTTCGCCCGCGAGCTGGGCGCGAACGCGGCCCTGCGGCTGGTGATGAACGCGCTGAGCTTCAGGACCCGGCGCCGCGCCCGGCGCCGCGGCGTGACGTACTCGTTCCTGTTCATGAAGGCCGGCGGCGACCAGCTGCGCGAACTCACCGCGCTCATCGACGCCGGAAAGATCCGCCCGGTGGTCGACCGTGTCTTCCCCTTCGACTGGACCGGGGAGGCGATGGAGTACGTCGAGAAGGGCCGCGCGAAGGCCGGCAAGGTCGTCGTCACGATGACCTGACCGAAACAGTCCTCCCGCCGGCAGACCGGCGGAGCCCCCTCGGCTGCCGGGAGACGAGGGTCATCCTGGCGCGGACCGCTGGGCCTCGAGGCCGGCGACGCGGCGGTGTTGGCCACGCAGACTGGAGCGAGTGGCCTTGAGCCGCTCGTCGAGCGTGCGGTTGTCGGTCGTGAGCCGGCGGACCCGCTGCTTGAGCGTGGTGTTCTCGGTGGTGACGAGGGGGCACGGCTGGCACCGACCATCGGCGACGCGCTCGACGCGGGTGCGCTGGCGATCATCTGCGTCACCGACCAGACGTCTTGCCTCCGTGACCTGCTGACACGCCTGCCGCCACCGCGCTTCGAGAAGCGGATCGTGCCGGCTGCCTCCTTCATCGCGGCCCTGTCGCCGGCAGTGCGTCGCGGACGGTGGCGCTTCGGCCGCGATGCCGGGCTCCTGGTCCGTTCGGCCAACCCGGCCGCTCTGCGGGGCTCAGGGGAAGTCAAGCGACGTCGCACATCACCGCACGCCCAGGCGGCTCAGCCGAGGAACTCGACGCGGTCGATGAGGCCTTCGCGGACCCGGTAGGCCACCAGGACGCGGACCGGTTCGTCGGACAGGCCGTGGGCGACTTCGTGGTCGACCACCCAGTCGCCCTCGGTGAGCCGTCCCAC
>NZ_JBEXYD010000055.1:0-51654 GCF_040630735.1 Kitasatospora sp. NPDC005748 | reverse complement strand
GCCCGCGTACGGCGACGTACGCGGGCCGGGCGACGGTCCCGGCCGGGCCGGAGCCGGGCCCGGAACCGATCACCAGGCGCAGCCGGCCCCCGACCCGGGCCGGGAGCGGGCGCCGGGCAACGACTCGGACACCGGCTCGGGCAACGGGCCGACCACCCGCCGGGCCCGGCGCGACGCGACCCGGTGGTCCGGCGGCCGGCGGCCCCGGCGGACCGGCTGTTCCGGGTCGGTCGGCGTTCGCCGGGCCGCGCTCGGCGCGGGCGGCCTGCTCTGCCTCGTCCTCGGCGCCTCCGTCGCGCTGTCGGGCACGCAGACCCCGGTGGTGCGCATCCAGCCCTCCGTGAACCGGGCGGACCCCGCCGTCCCGGCCGCCGACCGGGCGGGCGGGCCGGCCACCGGACCGGCCGCGGCGAGCGGGGCGGCCACCCCGGCGCCGCGGCCCTTCGCCGCGTCGGCTCCGACCCGGCTGGTCGTCCCCTCGGCCGGGGTGGACGCGCCGGTCTCCGGGCTGGGTCTGAACCCGGACGGCACGGTCGAAGTCCCGTCCGCCGACCGGGCCGACGAGGTCGGCTGGTACCGCAACGGACCGACCCCCGGGGAGACCGGCCCGGCCGTCCTGATCGGCCACTACGACACCGTGCACGGCCCGGCGGTCTTCGCCGGTCTGCCGAAGCTCCGCCCGGGCGACCTCGTCCAGGTGCGCCGCGCCGACGGCAGCACCGTGGAGTTCAGGGTCCGCTCCCTGCTCCAGGCCGGCAAGGACCGGTTCCCGACCGAGACGGTCTACGGCAACACCAGCGCGCCGGAGCTCCGGCTGATCACCTGCGGGGGGCGGATCGGTTCGGACGGCCACTGGACGGACAACATCATCGTCCTGGCCGACCTGGTCCCCCCGGGCGCCCCGGCGAGCTGACCGGGCGAACCGACCGGCCGACCGGTCCGGCCCGAGCAAGGGACCGGACCGAACGAACCGACCGGCCCCGACCGGCCCCGGCCGGGTGCCGCGGCCGTCGCGCCCGCGTGACGGCCCCGGCACCCGGCCGCCGGGGTCTCCCCGCAGGTGGGCGGTGCCCGGGCGGGCGGAACCACCCGATAGCGTTCGGGCGACCTATCACCGTGGGCGAACCGACGCCTCGCCGCAGACCAGGAAGAGGACGACCACCGTGGCAGCAGCACACCCACCCCGCCGAGGGCCCCGGGCGGCGGCGCGCGGATCCGCCGTCGCCGTCCTCGGCCTGCTCGTGGCGCTGGCCGGGTGCGCGACCCCCGGGGAACTGCGGGACGCGGGGGCCGCCCGGCCCGTGACGCCGTCCCCCAAGCCGCAGCCGCTCTGGCCGGCGCTGGCCGCGGCGCCGTCGCCGACCTCCCCCGCCGCGTCCGAGACGGACCCCGCCGAGCCGCCACCGGTACCGGTGCCGGGTGTCGCCGTGCCCGGCCCGGACCTCACCTCGGTGGACCTGGGCGCCCTGCTGGCCAAGGACCCGGCCCTGTCCGCGGAGGAGCGGCGCGCCCTGACCGGCTGTCCGGACTGCGGGGTCCGCGACCCCGAGTTCCGCGATCTCACCGGTGACGGCCGCCCCGAGCTGATCGCCGCGGTCGCCACCGGCGGCTCGGTCGTCCTGCACGTCTACACGCTGGGCGGCGGCGGGGTCGTGCCCGTCCTCCGGGTGGCGGTGCTCCGGGCGTTCAGCGCCGAGACCCTCGCCGCCGACCTCTGGCTGAACGAGGCGACGACCCCCTCCTCCCGCACCATCAGCCACTACGGCTGGAACGGCACCCGGCTCGTCCTGCTGGAGCAGCGGGTCGAGGCGATCGGTCCGGTCACGGCGCCCGGCCACGGCCCCACCCCCGCCGACCGGCCCTCCGAGCCGGCCGGAGCCGGCCAGCCGAGTGCCGCGCCGTTCTCCGCCAAGCCCGCGGTCTCGCCCTCCAGCGGGGTGAGCCAGCCCCGCCGCCCCGACCAGGCGGTCCCGGTCCCCGCCCCCCGCCCGGGCACGGCGGTGCCGACCACGGCTCCCCCGACCCCGGCCGCCCCGGAAGCGAAGCGATGACTCCCGCCCCCGTCCACCCGCACATCCTGATCGTCGAGGACGACGAGGTGATTCGCGAGGCCACCCGGATGGCCCTGGAACGCTACGGATTCCCCGTCAGCACGGCCGCCGACGGGCTGGAGGGGCTGGAGGCGTTCCACACCGCCCGCCCCGACCTGATCCTGCTCGACGTGATGCTGCCGCTCCTCGACGGGGTCGGCCTCTGCCGGCGCATCCGCGAGGAGAGCCAGCTGCCGATCCTGATGATGTCGGCGCGCACCGACCCCGTCGACGTGGTGTCGGGGCTGGAGGCCGGGGCGGACGACTACGTCGTCAAGCCGTTCGAGAGCGCCGTGCTGGTGGCCCGGATCCGCACGGTGCTGCGCCGGGTCCCGGTGGCGCCGGCCGGAGCGGCACCCGCGCCCGAACCGGCGGCCGGCACCGGAGCGCCGGCCGCGACACCCGCCGGACCCGCCACTCCCACCGCGACACCCGCCTCCGCACCCGCCGACGCCGAACCGGCGCCGGCGGCCCGCACGGTGCGCGCCATCGACGGACTGGAGGTGGACACCGACAGCATGGAGGTGCGGGTGGACGGCCGCCTCGTCCCGCTCACCCCCACCGAACTGCGGCTGCTGCTGGAGTTCACCGCCGCGCCGGGCACCGTGCTGGAACGCTCCGGTCTGCTCGAACGGGTCTGGGACTACGACTGGGGGGCCGACACCAGGGTGGTCGACGTCCATGTCCAGCGGCTGCGCGCCAAGATCGGCTCGGGTCGGATCGAGACCGTCCGCGGCTTCGGCTACAAGCTGCGGCGCCCGGCATGACCCTGCGCCGTCAGATCGCCACCGCCGTCGCCGCGATCTCCGTCCTGGTCGCGCTGAGCGTCGGTCTGCTGGTCCACCAGGCGATGGTGCGTCAGCACGTCGACCAGGCCCGCCGGTCCGCGCTCGGCGCACTGGACTCCGCCCTCACCGCGTACGGCCGCAACGGCGAACCCGCCCGCCCGGGCGTCACGCTGGACGATCCGGCGCTGCCGCCCCGGCTGCGCGCGCTCGCGGCGGACGGCCGCCAGGGCTCCGTCCTGGCCACCGGCCCGCAGGGCGAGGCGATGTGGGCGGCCGCGCCCGTCGACGGCGCGGTGCTGTCCGTCCGGGTGGACTTCACCGCGGACCGCGGCGCCATCGGCGACCTCGACCGGATCATCCTGATCACGGTCACCGCCTCGGTCTTCACCACCGTCCTGGCGGGCGTGCTCGTCGCCGACCGGATCAGCCGCCGGCTGCGCACCGCCGCGACGGCCGCCCGCGAGATCGCCGCCGGGCGGACGGACACCCGGATGGGCGAACTGGGCGACGGCCGGGACGAGGTCGCCGACCTCGCCGCCGCCGTCGACTCGATGTCCCAGGCGCTGCACCGCCGGCTGGAGGACGAGCAGCGGTTCACCGCGGACGTCGCGCACGAGCTGCGCACCCCGCTCACCGGTCTGGTCACCGCCGCCGAACTGCTCCCTCCGGGGCGGCCCACCCAGCTGGTCCGCAACCGGGTCCAGGCGCTGCGCTCCCTGGTGGAGGACCTGCTGGAGGTCTCCCGGCTGGACGCGGACGCGGAGACGCCGTACCTGTCCCCCGTGCCGCTCGGCCGGGCCGTCCGGCGGACGGTCACGATCACCGGCCTGACCGTCGGCCTGTCCGTGCGGGCGGAGGGCGACACCCCGACCGACCCGGCACCCGGTGCCGACGGACCGGTGGTGCGCACCGACCTGCGCCGGCTGGACCGGATCCTGGCCAACCTGCTGGTGAACGCGGACCGGCACGGCCGGGGCCCGGTGCTGCTGAGCGTCGACGGGCTGCGGATCACCGTCCGCGACCACGGCCCCGGCTACCCCGATGACCTGCTGCGGCACGGACCGCAGCGCTTCCGCACCAGCGTGCGCGAGCGCGGGCGCGGACACGGTCTCGGCCTGACCATCGCCCAGGGCCACGCCCGGGTGATCGGCGCGGAACTGACCTTCGCCAACCACCCGGACGGCGGCGCCGTCGCCTCCCTCGTCCTGCCGGCCGGGAGCGCCGTCGAGCCCCTCGCCGAGGAGCTCGACCCCGGCGAGCAGTCCGACCCCGCCCAGCCGAACGGCGCGCACCCTTAGGCACCGGCACGACGCCGGGCGCCCCGACCGCTCGATGCGGCCGGGGCGCCCGGGTGTCGGGAAGCCGTCGGTCAGCCGTTGCTCTTGCTGAACGCCTCCAGCCAGCTGAGCTTCGGGCCGAAGAGGCCGACCGAGGCCGCGCCCGCCGCCAGACCCGACGACGACGACGACGGCTGGGGCTCGCTGTGCGCCAGCGCCGCGGTCGGCACGGCCACTACGGCCGCGGCCGCCAGAACCGCGGTGACGACGAACTTGCCAAGGTTTCCACGCACGGACATCTCACGCCTTCCAAGGTCATCACTGCTCTGCCACCCGCCCTCACGAACGGGCCGGGCCCGGAACGGGCCCCAGAGGCACCCGGTGAGGGGCACCGGGGAGACGTTTGCACACGAACGCGGGCAAGTCGCCCTTCTCGCCACCCGAGCGGTACGAACGGGTGACAGACATGCCCCGGTCGGGTGAGCCGCCCCGGCGAACGGCCCAGCGCCCGGCGCGACGCGGCAGCCCGTCGGTCGGCACGCAGGCGGCGGCAGGCAGCAGCACGCGGCGTCAGCGCGCGCACGGCGGTGCGGTGAACCGGCGGGTCGAGGCCAGCGCCCGGGCGATGCCGCAGTCCGGCACCGCCCGGGCGCGCAGGCCCGGGCGGACGGCCCGCAGAGCGGCCAGGCCCTCGACCGCGATCGCCTCCGAGGCGTGGTCGTCGCTGCGGTGGAACAGCTCCGCCGCCTCGGCCTGCGCGGCGGCGGCCCGGCCGAAGCGGCCCAGCAGCATCAGCACGTAGGCCAGGTTGTTCAGCGACTCCCCGCGCCCGTGGTCGTCGTCGATGGCCCGGAAGACCTCGGCGGCCCGGCCGAGCGCGTCCTCGGCCGGCCGGAGCCGCTCCGCCCGCACCAGCATGGTGCCCAGGTTGTAGAGCGCCGAGGCCTCGCCCTCGCCCTCGCCGCAGGCCCGCTGCAGCTCGGCGGCCCGGGTGCCGGCCGCGACGGCCTCGTCGAGCCGCCCGAGCTCACCGAGCACCGCGGCGCGCGCGGTCAGCTCCGCGGCCCGGCCCTTTGGGTCCCCCGAGTCCGCGAAGACCGCGGCGGCCTCGTCGAGGACGTCGACTGCCTCGTCGGCGCGGCCCGCCGCCCTGAGCGTCACGGCGAGCCGCAGGAAGGGCCAGCGGACCGGCCGGCCCGTACGGCGGGCGGCGTCGAGTGCGGCCCGCCGCGCCCGGACGGCCTCCGCCGGGTGCCCGGCCCGCTCCAGCGCCTCGGCCAGGTGGTCCAGGACCATCACCTCGCCCAGCGCGTCCTGGGCGTTGGCGGCGTCCCGGAACCACTCCAGGGCCCGGGTGAAGGTCCCCGCCGCCTCCTCGTACCGGGCGCTGCCGAGCTGGGCGACGCCGAGGTTGTGCAGCGCCCAGCCCTCCCAGGGATCGGCCAGCGCGCCGAACTCGTCCGCCACCGCGGCCAGTACCGGGAGGGCCTCGTGCAGCCGGCCCAGCGTCTGCAGGGCGTCGCCCACGTTGCTCCGGACCATCGCCATGCCCCAGGCGTCGCCCAGCTCGGTGAAGATCTCCGCCGCCCGCTCCAGGTCGGCCCGGTCCTCCGCGAAGCGGTGCAGCGTCCGCAGCGCGGTGCTCCGGCTGATCAGCGCGGCCGCCTCCTGCCTGCGGTCGCCGAGGGCGCCGAACTGCTCGCTCGCCCGGCCGTGCACGGCCACCGCCTCCTCGTGGCGGCCGGCCAGCATCAGCGCCATCCCCCGGGCGGAGGTCAGACCCGCGGTCAGCGCGGAGACGTCGGCCTGCCCGGCCGTGGTGAGCTGCGCGGAGGCCGCGTCGATCACGGCCAGCCACTCCCCCGCCCGACGACGGAGGACGAACTGCCGGTGCAGCACCGCGGCGAGCAGCACGGGGATGCTGGGGAAGCCCAGGGCGGCTCCGTCGATCGCGGCCGCCAGCAGCCCCGGCCACTCCTCGTCCAGCCACGCCGCGGCCTCGTCGCGGCTCCTGAACCGCGAGGTCACACCGACCTCGCCGGAACGCGACAGCAGGCTCTCGGCCTCCCAGGCACTGCTGACGAAGTGTCCGAGCAGTCGGCCGAGCGCCTCCTGCCGGTCGTCCTGCTCCGCGCACGCCCGGCCCCGGTCGTCCGCGTAGAGGCGCACCAGGTCGTGCAGCCGCCAGCGGCCCCAGACCTCGCCGGGCACCACCAGGTGGGCCCGGGCGAGGTCCACCAGGGCCTGCTCCACCTCCGCCTCGTCCCCGGCCAGCAGCCGCTCGGCGGAGCCGGTCGACAGGTCGGGGCCGGGCACCAGCGGCAGCATCCGGAACACCCGGGCGGTGCGGGGGTCCAGCTGGCGGTAGGAGAGGTCGAAGACGGCCCTCACCCGGCGCTCCTCCCGCCCGAGCCGGTCGAGCCGGCGGTACTCGTCGGCGAGCGACCCGGCCAGTGCGGCCGGCGTGCGGGTCGGCGACTCCGCCAGCAGCGCCGCGCAGATCCGCAGGGCGAGCGGCAGGTGCCCGCACAGTTCGGCGATCCGCCCGACCGCGGCGGGATCGTCGTCGACCCGGGTGTCCCCCGCCGGGCGCAACTGCCGTACCGCCGCGCCGATCAGCGCCACCGAGTCCGCCGGGCACAGCTCGCCGATCTCGTGCACGGGAGCGCCGAGGTCGAGGGTGTGGCGCGAGGTGACCAGCGCGGCGGTGACGCCGTCCGTGGGCAGCAGCGGTTCCACCTCGGCGGCCGACCGGCCGTTGTCGACGACGACCAGCACCCGCCGGTCGCTCGCGGCGTACGCCCGGAGCAGCGACCGGTAGAGCCTGCTGCGGTCCTGGACGCCGGTGGGCAGGTTCCCGTCGGCCACCCCCAGGGCGTTCAGCAGCCCCTCCAGCGCGCGCTCGGGCGGCACCCGGCGGTCGTCGTCGTAGCCGAACAGGTCGACGAAGAGCACGCCGCCGGGAAACCAGCCGGGCTCGTCACAGGCCTGCCGGGCGATCTGAAGGGCGAGTTCGGTCTTGCCCGCCCCGGCCAGCCCGGCGACGAGGGCGACCGGTGTCGGGCCGCCGCCCGCTCCGGGCTCCAGGGCTTCCCGGAGTGCGGCGGCCTCCGCCGCGCGGCCGACGAACGACGCGTTCGGCTCCGGCAGTCCCGCAAGGGCCGGGTCCTGGGGCGCCGGCAGCTGGATGGTGACGTTCCGGCCCTGCACCACCGCGTGGAAGAACGTCCCGCCGTTGACCGTGTTCCGCATGCCGCCCCCCGGCTCGCACCGTTGCCGCCACCCCGCCGGCCGGTCGCCGTAGCGGGGTCCCCGTGGGCCAGGCTACGACGGAGGGGGCCGCCCGGGAGGGCGGTCGCGGTGTCCGGCGCGACCGGGCCGGTCGTCGGCTCAGGTCCGCGGCGGCGCCAACAGGGCCCGGGCGGCGGCGATCTCGGCGCGGGCCGCCTCCTCGACCGCCGTCAGGTGCTCGGCGCTGCCGGGCCCGACCGGTATCCGCACCGGGAGCGGTCCGGAGGCTTCGACGATCCGGAGCACCTGCCGGGCGAAGTCCTCGGGCCGGCCGACCCCGGGCACCTCGGCCAGCGCACCGAGCGCACTGCGCATCGGGCCGGTGAACTCCGCGTAGTCCGGCGAGCGGCCGGCCGCGTCGGCGAGCGAGGAGCCGTACCGGGTGGCGTAGCCGCCGGGCTCCAGCGCGGCGACCCGGATGCCGAACGGGGCCGCCTCGGCCGCCAGCGCCTGGGTCATGCCCTCCAGGGCGTGCTTGCCGGTGACGTACGCGGCCAGGCCGGGGAAGGCCGTCCGGCCGGCCAGCGAGGAGACGTTGAGGATGTGTCCGCCGCGCTGCGCGCGCATCACGGGCAGCGCCAGGCGGGCCAGCCGCCACGGGCCCACCACCAGGATCTCCAGCTGGTCCCGGAGTTCGTCGTCGCCCACCTCCTCGACCGCTCCGAAGAGCCCGCAGCCCGCGTTGTTGACCAGGACGTCCAGGCCGCCGAGGCGGTCGACCGCCACCGCGACGGCCTCCGCGCACTGCCCGGGGTCACGGACGTCCAGGGCGACCGGGACGACCCGGCCCCGGTGCTCGCCGACCAGGCCGTCCAGCGCCACCGGCTTGCGGGCGGTCGCCACCACGGTGTCCCCGGCGGCCGCCACCGCTCTCGCCAGTGCCAGTCCGAGCCCGGACGAACAACCCGTGACCAGCCAACGTCGTGCCATGACGGCCCCCCTGACCTCGTGTGCGGTGTGTCCCGCCACGGTCCCAGAGCCGTCCGCCGCCGCCCAGAGCCGGGACCGACCGCCCTGCGGCGCGCGGTGGCGCGAAGGGGCGCGGGAATCCGCCACGCGCCCCTCGACCGGGGCGGCCCCGAAAGGGGCCCCGGGGCCGGGCGGCGCTCCGGCCTCAGCGGCTCGCGAGGCCGTCGGCGCCGAGGGCCTCCAGGATCTGGCGCCCGGTCGGGTCCGCGAGCGCGCGGCGGAGCCCGGACCAGCCCCGGGTGTCTGCCACCCGCCATTTCCAGCAGTTCGGCCGCCTGACCGACACGTGGCCCACGAGAGTCGGGGGCGCCCCGTGGCGGACCGCCGGGCAGTCTCACCCGGTGGCGCGAAGTCGCCTGCTCATGTCACACACCGTTGACAGTCATCACACACCTCCCTCAGGATTTCACCCGCCCCACACAACTGACGGCACCTCACCGACCCGTCGGAGCGCAGCGGAAACCGTCGGACCCCATCGGGCCCGTGCAGCCCTCGCGCGCCGCCGCCGCCCCCGGAAGGACTCCCCATGCGCCGCACCACCGCCCTGCTGCTGACCTCCCTGCTCGCCTCCGCCGCCGCGCTGGCCGCCCCGACCGCCGCCGAGGCGCGGGCCGGCGCCGACAACCCGACCACCGGCTCGTGCGTCGCCTACCCCTCGGGCCCGTTCGGCGTCGGCGTCTGTTCCGGCCTCGAACCCCGCCGGGCCTGGTCCGTCTCGGCCAAGTGCATGTCCGGCCTCACCGTCACCAGCGGCCTGCGGCTCGGCGACGGCACCGCGACCGCCAACTGCGGCAACAGCCGGGTCTACACCACCCAAGTCTCGATCGGACCGATCCTCCCGTAGCGCCGGCCTCCGGACTCCGCCGGCCGAGCCGACCGGGCGGGCGCCCCCGGAGTGCACGGAACGCAGTGGCGCGTCGGCCCGGCCGTGACCCTCAGGCGTGCGGCTCGACCGGTCGACCCGCCGGATGGGCCGTGCCGAGCGGGGCCAGCACGGTCGCGGCCGCCGTCACCGCCTCGGCGACCAGCGCCGCGGTGCGGGCCGCCTCGTAGAGGTGCTCACGGGCGTCGCGCGCGGCCCGCAGGGCCTCGTGGGCCCGCTCCCCGTCGAGCCCCTCGCCGCGGGCCGGACCGACGCGCCCGGCCGCCTGCTCACTGCTGAGGAACGAGGCGAGCTGGTCCAGGAGTTCGGGCAGCCGGGCGGTCACCCCGGCCAGCGCGGCGACGGCCTCGACCGCGTCCCCCGGGAGCACCAGGCCGGGCGCTCCCCCGGGTGCACCGCTGCGCACCGCGGCGCTGAGCAACTCGGCCGCCTCCGAGGACAGTTCGGCAACGGACAGCGAGGGCGAGGGCGGTACGGCATCACTCACGGCGACTCCTCCTTGGTGATCGGCAACCGGGCCCGACCCGGGCGCCCGGGGCAACGCTGCGGGTTCGTCTGCCCCGTCGGCGCGCAGCCAGGCCTGCGCCGGCCCACCGTGGCAGGAACCGGTCACCACCGGCCGGCCAGGGCGCGGCGCGACCGCCGGCCAGGCGGCGGCACCCCGCGCCACCGTCGGAACGGGCCGACCCCGGAGGAGCCCGGCCGACGCACCGGTGGCGGCGGGCGACCGGGACCGGTCCGGGCGGCGGCACCGGCCGCGACCGCGTCGTCACGGCCCGGGAGAGGCCCCGCGACCGGCGGCGTGGCCCCGAACACCGCAGCGGTCGCCACCGCGCCGCACCGCGACCTCCTGGGCGGCGCCGCCGCCCGGACCGGCGGTGCGCCCGCGCCCGGCCGCGCCGGCGGCGGACCCCACCCACGAGGCTCCGTCGGACCCGGCACGAACGGCCGGCGGACGTTCACCGGGACATGGCTCGGCGCCATTCTTTCCCACCGCCACCGACGTCAATCCGGCGACGGCGGACATTCTTCGGCAGCGCGGCTTCGTTCACCATTCGACCACACCACGGCGCCGCAATATCCTCAACAGCCATTGTGACACCGCATGTTCGAAGGTAGAGTCCCGGTCCGCCGAGCGCGAATGAGCGCTTGCGAGCAATTCTTTGGGGCGGGCATGTCACATGACAACAGCACCACTGGAGTTCCTTCCGACTTACTTGACGCGTTCACGGAAACCGTTGGCCGCTTTCCGGAGCGCCCGGCGATTGTCCGGCACGGCCGGGCCATCGGTTACGCCCGTCTGCACGCGGCGGTGAGCGACCTGGCCAGGCGCCTCGGGCCCGACCCGGGGGTGGTCGCCGTGCAGGCGCACCACATTCCGGAAACGGTTGTCGGGCTGCTCGGCATCCTCGCCGCGGGTGGGGTCTACTGCCCCACCGATCCGGCATTCCCGGCCCACCGGTCGCAGACGATGCTCTCGGCGGTCGGCTGTCGCACAATGGTCGCGGCCGACCCCGGATCGGCGCACCGACTCGGCCTCGATTGGATCGCCCCGGCCCCCCTGCCGGAATTCTCCGAAAACCTGGGGAGAACGGCCCGGGCGGGCGTTCCGAATTCGCCCGGCACCGCGCCGGACGCCGTTCCGGGCACCGCACCGGACGCCCTTCGCCCGCCTCCGGCGGAGCCGGGCCGGAGCGCGGACGCCGGCCGGAACGCGGCCACCGGCCACAGCGACGCCCGCGACGGCGCCGGGACTCGGAGCGGGACCACCGGCGGGGAACCGGCCTACCTCCTCTTCACCTCCGGCTCCACCGGACAGCCGAAACCGGTCCTCACCCCCCGCCGGGCCCTCGCCGCCGTGCTGCCCTCACTGCGCGAGCTCTTCGGCCTCACGCCCGACGACCGCGTGCTGCAGTTCGCCTCCCTCAACTGGGACACCTGCTTCGAGGAGATCCTGCCGACGCTCACCGCGGGCGCCGCCCTGGTGTTCGACGACGAGGCGCACCGCGGGTCCTTCCCGCGGTTCCTGCGGATGGTCGAGCGCGAGCGGATCACCGTCCTCGACCTGCCGACCGCCTTCTGGCACGAGCTGGTGCTCCACCTGGCCGAGGAGGGCGCACCCCTGCCCGACTGCGTACGGGTGCTGGTGATCGGGGGCGAGCCGGCGAGCCCCGCCCGGCTGTCCGACTGGACCGCGCTGGACACCGGGCGGATCCGCCTGGTCAACACCTACGGCTGCACCGAGACGACGCTGATCACCCACGCCGTCGACCTGCACGGCCCGCAGGCGCCCCCGGCCGGCTGGGACTGGCCCGGCGGCGCCCGGGCGCCGATCGGCCGCCCGCTCCCCCACGTCGTTCAACTGATCAGCGAACAGGGCGAGTTGCTGATCGGGGGGCCGTCCGTTGCGCTGGGCTACCATGGCCTGCCCGAGGCCACCGGCGCCAGGTTCACCGTCGTCGACGGCGTCCGCTGCTTCCGCACCGGCGACCTCGTGAGCGGGTCCCCGGACGGCCTCCTCACCCACCGCGGCCGGCTGGACGGCGAGGTCAAGGTCCGGGGCATCCGGGTGGACCCGGCGGAGGTGGAGGCGCACATCGCGGGCCACCCCGGGGTGCACGCGGTGGCGGTGGCCGCGGCGACGCTCGCCGGCCGGTCCGCCCTGGTCGCCTATGTGGTGGCGCGGGCGGACGCGACGGGAGGAACGCTGGACGCCGACGTCCTGGCGTACCTGCGCGCGGAGGTCCCCGGCCATCTCGTGCCCAGCCGGATCACCGTGGTGCCCGAACTGGTGCGCACCACGAGCGGAAAGGTCGACCGGGGCGGCTCGCACCGCCGGTACGCGGCCCCCGAACAGGTCAAAGGAGACCCTCGATGAACGTTGACGCCACCCTCTCCACCGCCGTCCACGGCATACCGGCAGCCGCCGCGGAGCGTTCCGCCGCCTGGGTCGACGGCCTGGTGGCCCTCTTCCGCCGGGTGCTGGAGACACCCGAGGTCGCGGCCGACTCCGACTTCTTCCAGCTCGGCGGCGACTCGCTGATCGCCACCCGGGTGCTCAGCGCGATCGCCCGCGACCACGGCGTGGAGCTGTCCTTCGACGACTTCCTGCTCGCGCCGACGCCCCGGGCGCTCGCCGAGAAGATCGCGGCCGGCAGATGACCGACCCCGACGACGCCGCGGCGGCACCCACACCTCGGGAGCCCGGCCGGGTCAGGACCGCCGTCGTGGTCGGCGCCGGGCTCGCCGGCCTCACCGCCGCCACCGGGCTGGCGGCCCAGGGCATCGACGTCACCGTGCTGGAGGCCCGCACCCGGGTCGGCGGACGCACCCGCGGCCTGCCGGTCGCGCCCGGCTGCCAGGTCGACGCCGGAGCCGCCTACCTGGGCGAGCGGCACACCGAACTCCTCGCCCTGGTCGAGGAACTGGGCCTGGACACCACGCCGACCACGATGCGGGGCGCCAGCCGGTTCGTCCTCGGCCCCGAGGGCACCACCCGGGACGGCCGGTTCCCGCCGCTCAACGCGGTGGCACTCGGCGACCTCTTCGACCTGCTGGACGAACTCACCGCGACCGTCCGCCCCGACGCGCCGTGGCTCACTCCGGACGCCGAGCGGCTGGACACCCTCACCGCCGCCGAATGGGCCGACCGGCGGCTGACCCACCCGGACGCCCGGCTCTTCTTCCCGCTGTTCCTCGGCGAGATGATGGCCGCCGACCCGGCCGACGTCTCCGTGCTGCACATGGCGTTCTACCTCCGCTCGGGCGGTGGCGTCCGCTACCTCAACGCCTTCGAGGGCGGCGCCCAGCAGGACCGGATCACCGGCGGCGCCCACCAGGTGTGCGAGCGGCTGGCCGGCCGGCTGGGCAGCCGGGTGCGGCTCGGCGAGGCCGTCCGCGCGGTCCACCAGGACGACGCCGGGGTCACCGTCCACACGACGGCCGGCGCCCACCGGGCGGACGTCGCGGTGCTGGCGCTGCCGCCGCTGCTCGCCGACGCCGTCGAGCACCGGCCGGTGCCGACGGTGCCCCGGGCGGGCGACCGGACGGCGCGGGGCTGCGCCGTGAAGGCGACCCTGGTCTACCCCGCGCCGCTCTGGCGCGCGCACGGCCTCTCCGGCTGGTCGGTCAACGCCGAGGGCCCGCTGCTGTCGACGGTGGACGACTCGCCGGCCGACGGCGGGGTCGGCGTCCTGACCGGCTTCGTCACCGGGGCCGAGGCCCGGCGGTTCGGCGCGCTGAGCCCGCGGCGGCAGCGCGCGGCCGTGGTGGAGCAGGCCGCCCGGATCTTCCCGATGCTCCCGCCGCCGACCGGCCTGCACATCACCGACTGGGTCGACGAGCGGTACAGCCAGGGGTGCTACGCGGCGCTGCGGGGGCCCGGCGACTGGCTCCGGTACGGGCCGACGCTGACCGCACCGCACGGGCGGGTGCACTGGGCCGGCACCGAGACCAGCACCGAGTACTTCGGGCTGATGGAGGGCGCCGTCCGCTCCGGCCACCGGGTCGTCGCCGAGATCCTCGCCCGGGACTGACCCCGGCACCCAGCCGGGTGCCCAGCCCGGCAGCCACCGCGGCCCCGCCCCGGCCGGGCCGTTCACGAAGGCGCACCGGCAGCCGTCCCCGCCCCGGGGCACCGCCACCCGGCGCCCCGCCGTACCCGCACGCCCGCACGCCCGCACGCCCGCACGCCCGCACCAACCGGTCCACGCCGCAGCGCGGGCCGGCCCCCCACCGTCGCCCGGCCCGGTTCCACAAGGACCCCGCCGGGCCACTCCCCCAGGAGACCGCCATGAGCGACCGGAGTCCCCTCGCGCCCCTCGCCGCCCGGGAACGGCTGATGACCGAACCCGCCCTCGGCGCGGGCAACTTCCTGGACCACGCCCTCGCGGTCAACCCGAACCGCGCGGTCCCGTTCGCCTACAGCCACCACACCGACCACCGCGGCGCGGTCGTCCTGCGCGGCCACAGCCTGCTCGACCTCGCCGCCCTGCGCGACTGCTACGCCAGCTGGTACTGGGCCAACGGCGTGCGCCCCGGCGAGCCGGTCGGCGTCGTCGTCGGCGAGGGCCTGGAACCGCTGCTGCACTTCCTCGCGCTGACCGCCCTCGGCGCCGTCCCCGCCCTGGTCAACGACGCCATGCGGCACGACGTCATGGTCCGCTACCTCGACCACGTGGGCGTGGTCGGCATCGTGGCGGACGATCCCACCCGCCTCGCCTCGGCCTACCGCGAGGCCCCGAGCCGCCGCCCCCGGTTCATCGTGCCGGCCGCCGAGATCCGGGCCTTCGACGCCGGCGCGGCCCGGCTCCCCGAGGTCTACCCGTACCGGCACGCCGACGCCGACGTGGTCGCCCTGATCCACTCCTCGGGCACCACCGGCACGCCGAAGTCCACGATGCTGGCGCACCGTCAGTTCTGGGACGGCAAGCAGCCGCGGATGGTGCGCTTCCCCGCGGAGCCGTACGACCGGCTGATGTCGATGATGCCGCACACCCACGCGGGCGGCCTCAGCTACTTCCTCACCGCCACCCTGCTCGGACTGCCGACCGTGGTGATGTCCGACTGGCGGCGAGCGGTCGTGGAACCGGTGATGGAGGCCTTCCGGCCCACCATGGTCGCCTCCTTCCCGCGCACCTTCGTCGAGCTGGCCACCGGCGAACCGCCCACCAGGGGCGCGGCCGAGGTGCACTCCTGGTTCAACACCGGGGACAGCGCGCACTACGGGCACATCCGGCGACTGGTGCGGCTCGGGCGGCGGCCGGCCGGGCTGATCCGGCCGTGGCTGCTGCCCCGGCAGCGGGCCGAACAACCCGACCTGCCCGGTTCGCAGTTCATCGACGGCCTGGGCTCGTCCGAGATGGGCATGGCGCTGTTCGGCCAGGTGACCACACCGGAGAGCGCCCGCGACGACCGCTGTGTCGGCAAGCCGCTGGAGGTCGTCCGGCGGGCCTCGATCCTCAGCGAGGACGGCGAGGAACTCCCCGACGGCACGGTCGGGTTGCTCGGTGTCGTCTCCCCCTCGCGGACCCCGGGGTACTGGAACGACCCCCGGCTCACCGCGAGCTTCGAGCTGGCCGGCCACTGGCTCACCGGCGACGTGGCGCGCCGCGACGCCGAGGGCAACTTCTACCACCTCGACCGGACGGTGGACGTCATCGACACCGCGGCCGGCCCGGTCTACAGCCTGCCGATCGAGGAGGTGCTGCTGGCCGACTGCGGCGAGCTCGTCCAGGACTGCTCGGTGATCGGCGTGCCCGGGTCGCCGGGCGAGGGCCAACGGCCGCTCGCCGTCGTCCGGTTGCAGACCGAGGCCGCAGCGGCGACCGCCGAGGAGGTCCAGGAGGCTGCCAACAAGGCGCTCGCCGGCGCCGGACTGGCCACGCTCGCCGCGGTGAGCATCGCCCGGACACCGGAGGACTTCCCGCTCGGGCCGACCGGCAAGGTGCTCAAGCGCGAACTGCGGACCCGCTTCGCCACCCGCTTCACCGGCCAGTAGCGCCCGATGGACCGCCAACCCACCCGGCAGCCCTACCAGTACGTCCGGACCGCGCTGGCCGAGCCGGACTGGCGCCGGCTGCCGGGCTGGCGCCACGTCACCGCGGCGCAGTGGCGGGACGCCCAGTGGCAGCGGGCGCACTGCGTGCGCAGCGCCCGGCAGCTGCGGGGCGTCGTCGGAGCGCTGCTCACCGACCGCTTCTACGACGAACTCGCCGCCGACCAGGCCGGGTTCGCCACCATGTCGATGCTGCTGCCGCCGCAGATGCTGAACACCATGGCGCCGCACGCACCGACCGTACCGCAGGCGTTCACCGAGGCCTTCCTGGCCGATCCGGTCCGCCGCTACATGCTGCCCGTCCGCGCGGACCGCCACCCGCGCTGGCCGAGCCACCCCAAGGCCGAACGCGACTCCCTGCACGAGGCCGAGATGTGGGTGGTGGAGGGGCTCACCCACCGCTACCCCACCAAGGTGCTGGCCGAACTGACCGCCACCTGCCCGCAGTACTGCGGGCACTGCACCCGGATGGACCTGGTCGGCAACTCCACCCCCCAGGTCACCAAGACCAGGCTGGCGCTGCGGCCGGTGGACCGGCAGGAGCAGATCCTCGACCACCTCAAGCGCACCCCGTCGGTGCGCGACGTGGTGGTCTCCGGCGGGGACCTCGCCAACGTGCCCTGGCCGCAGCTGGAGACGTTCCTGCTGCGGCTGCTGGAGCTGGAGTCG
This sequence comes from Kitasatospora sp. NPDC005748, assembly GCF_040630735.1. Classification (NCBI taxonomy): domain Bacteria; kingdom Bacillati; phylum Actinomycetota; class Actinomycetes; order Kitasatosporales; family Streptomycetaceae; genus Kitasatospora; species Kitasatospora sp. NPDC005748. The sequence continues at coordinate 35,131 of NZ_JBEXYD010000055.1, read as the reverse complement.
GTGCGCGACATCCGGCTGGCCAGCAAGGCGGTGGTCGGCCTGCCGCAGCACTGGCTCCAGCCGCGGATCGTCGAGGGGCTGGGCCGGGTGGCCGCCGTCGCGGCCCGCCGGTCGGTCAGCCTCGCCGTGCACACCCACGCCAACCACGTGCAGTCGGTGACGCCGCTGGTCGCCGAGGCGGCCCGGGCGCTGCTGGACGCGGGCGTGCGGGACGTGCGCAACCAGGGCGTGCTGATGCGCGGGGTCAACGCCACCCCCGAGGACCTGCTGGACCTCTGCTTCGCCCTCCAGGGCGAGGCGAACATCCTCCCCTACTACTTCTACCTCTGCGACATGATCCCGGGCGCCGAGCACTGGCGCACTCCGGTGCACCGGGCCCAGCGGCTCCAGGAGGCGATCATGGGCTACCTGCCCGGCTACGCCACCCCGCGGATCGTCTGCGACGTCCCCCAGCTCGGCAAGCGCTGGGTGCACCAGGCGGTCGCCTACGACCGCGAACGCGGCATCTCCTCCTGGACGAAGGACTACCGCACCGCGCCGGAGGCCCGCGAGAGCACCGACCTCGACGCCGTGCTCGACCGGCGCCACCTGTACTACGACCCGGTGGACACCCTCCCGGAGCCGGGCCGCCGCTGGTGGTCCGAGCAGCCCGGCACCCCCTCGTCCGCACCCCCTCGGAAGGACACGCCGTGACCCCACCCCCCACCGCGCCCGGCGCCGGGCCGCTGCGCCGGATGTGCTGGATCTTCCCCGACCGGGAGTCGACCAGGATGGCGGCGACCTGGCGCCCCTTCTTCTGGGACCTCTACGCGGAGGTCGCCGAGAGCCTGGGGATGAGCTGGACCAGGCACGCCCCCGACGCGGTCACCGTCGACGGCACCGTACGCGGGCGGCCGGTGGTCTACGTGGACGACGAGGCGGTCTCGCCGCAGGACACCCTCTTCGTGACCGCCCTCTACTCGCTGCCGTACCAGTCGATGGACGTCTTCAACCAGTACGCGCTCTACGCCGTGCTCGAACAGGCCGGGTTCTACCTGCCGTTCCCCCCGCTGATGTCGCTCATCGGCAACGACAAGCTGGCCACCCTGCTGCACCTCGCCGATTCCCCCGTCCCCCCGGTCCCGACCGTGCGGATCGGCACCGGCCGCGACATCGCCAAGCACCAGTACGAGGTGGCGCTGGGCGGTATGACCTACCCGGCCATCGTGAAGCCGGCCGGCTGGTGCGGTGGTGGCGGGATCAACCTGGCCCGCAGCGCCGAGGACCTCCGGGGCCTGGCCAGCCTGGCGCAGGGCGGGGACACCACGCTCGTGGTCCAGCCCTACCTCGGCGACGGGACGGTCGACTACCGGGTGTACGTGGTCGACGGCGAGCCGTACGCCGTGATGAAGCGGATCCCGGAGCCGGGCTCGCCGGTCGCCAACGCCAGCCGGGGCGGCGCCATGGAGTTCCCGGCCGTCCCGGCCGAACTCGCCGCCGCCACCGCCTACTTCGCCGAGCGGCTGCCGATGCCGTTCTTCTGCGTCGACTTCCTCTTCGACGGGGAACGGTACTGGTTCTCCGAGCTCGAACCGGACGGGGTGATCGCCCCGGACCTGGACGACCCGCAGCGCACCCTGCAACGGGACATCACCCGCGCCCGGTTCACCGCCTACCGGGACGCCCACGCCGCCTGGCTGGCCGGCCGCGGCGGCGAACCGGCCACGCCCATCTCGGAAACGGAGACCCGGACGCGATGACCGAGCCGTTCTCACTCCCCCCGGACGCGGCCGAGCCGCGGCTGCACGTCGCCCGGCGCACCCTCGAACGTCTGCGCGGCGTACCGGGGCTGGCGCAGCGCTACGCGGACTGCGCGGCCCCGCGCACGCTCGACGGGCTCGCCGCGCTGCCGCCGCTGGACAAGGACGGCCTGAACGCCGCCCTCGCGCACCTCGAACCCCGGGCCGCCCCGGGCGCCGGGGCGACCTGGCTCTTCCAGAGCGGCGGCAGCACCGGAGCGCCCAAGGTCGGCCACGCCCCCACCGGCTTCTACATGGCCGGGGTGCACGCGCGGTGGCGGCCGCTGGAGCGCGACGACGTCTTCGTCAACGCCTGGGGGGCCGGCCGGATGTGGGGCGCGCACTTCCTCGCCGCCGCGCTGGCCGACCTCGCCGGGTGCCGGATCCTCGCGGTGGGCTCGGTCGCCACCGACGAGTACGCCGACTGGCTGCGGTTCTTCGCGACCGCCCGGGTCACCGCGATCGGCGGGACACCCAGCGTGCTCCGGCTCTGGTTCGCCCGGGCGCGGGACGCCGGGCTGGAGTTGCCGGCGCTGCGCAAGGTGCTCTGGCTCGGCGAGGCGTGGCAGCCGCAGCTGGAGGCGGACCTGGCCGCGGTCGCCCCGCGGGCGCGCCGGTGGGGCATGTTCGGCAGTACGGAGACCTGGGTGGTCGGGACCAACACCCCGGACTGTCCGGCCGACACCTTCCACCCGCTGCCCGAGCAGCTGGTGCACGTCGGCGCGGCGGAGCTGCTGGACTTCACCACGCTCGACCCGGCGGTGCTCAACCCGGTGCTGCGCTACCGCACCGGCGACGCGGGGACGCTGCTGGCCTGTCCGTGCGGCCGGCCGGGCTCCGCGATGCGGGTCCTGGGCCGCCGGGACAGCGTGGTGCAGGTCCGCGGGCTGGGACTGCACGTGGACGAGGTCATCGCACGGGCGGAGCGGGAGCCGGGGGTGTCCCGGGCCCAGGTGGTGATCACCGAGGAGCACGGCCGGGCCGCCACGGTCGAGCTGCTGCTGCTCGCCGGCCCGGGCGGACCGCCCGACACCGAGCGGCTGCGCAGGGCCGTGCTGTCCGCGACCTTCACGCTCAGCACCGCCTTCCAGCACGATCCGGAGTCCTTCCGGGTGCGCCGGGTGGACGAGCTGGTCAGCAACGGCCGGACGGGCAAGACGGCCGGCCTCGTCGTCCGGGAGGGCTCGTGAAACCGGGAGGGCCCGTGAAGCCGCGCAGGCCCGTCTCGCTCGGGCGCGGGTTCAACCTGTTCTGGGCCGGCCAGACGGTCAGCACGGTCGGCGACCGGGTCACCGTGTTCGTCGTCCCGACCCTGATGATCTTCGTGCTGCACGCGAGCGCCCTCCAGGTCGGCGTCGTGGCGATGGCCCAGTACCTGGGCATCCCGCTGCTCGGCCCGGTCGCCGGCGTGCTGGTCGACCGCTGGGACAAACGCCGGACGATGCTGGTCTGCGACCTCGTCCGACTGGTCGCCGTCGCGGCCGTCCCGCTGGCGTACTGGCTGGACGCGCTCTCCACGCCACTGCTGGTGGGCTGCGTGGCGGTGATCAGCGGCGCGACGATCTTCTTCAACGTCGGCTACCTCGTCGCCGTCCCCGCCGTCGCGCCGAAGGACCAACTCGTCCGCGCCTACTCCAGACTGGAGGGCAGCGGCTCGGTGTCGGAGGTGGCCGGGCCGTCGATCGCGGCCGGCCTCTACAGCGCGCTGGGCGTCGCCGCCCTGCTCGTCGACGCGGCCAGCTACCTGGTCTCCGCCGCCTGCTTCCGCCGGATGCCGGCCTGGGGCGAACGGACGGTCGCCACCGGCTCCGTGCGGGAACGGCTGACGGCGGGCTTCCGGCTCAACCGGGCCGACCCGGTGCTGCGCCGGGTGGTGGCGGCCGCGGTGACCCTCAACTGCGGCGGGCCGATCTTCGTCACGGTGCTGCCCGTGCTCGCCTACCGGGGCCTCGACGTCTCGGTCGGCGTCTTCGGCGCGGCCATGTCGGTCGCCGCGGTGGGCGCGCTGGCCGGCGCGGTCGTCGCCCCGAGGATCAGTGAACGCCTCGGCCTGGGGCGCACGCTGGCCTGGTCGCTGCTGCTGCACTGCCTGGTCGGCCTCGGGGTGCTCGCCGCGCCCGCGCTGCCGGCCGGACCGGTGATCGCCGTGACGATGGGCTGCTACGGCTTCTTCATGTCCTGCATCAACGTCTGCAGCGCCCCCACCCGGCAGTCCCGGATGTCGGCGCGGCACCAGGGGGTGATGCACGCCGCCTTCCGGACCGTCACCTGGGGGGTGATCCCGCTCGCCGCCCTGGCCGGCGGGCTGGCCGTCTCGCTGCTGACCGGTCCGCTGGGGATCCTGGACGCGGCCCGGACGGTGATGGCCGGCGGCACCCTGCTGGCGGCGCTCTCCTTCCTGCCGGCACTCGGCATCCAGCCGCTGCTCGACGCGACCGAGCGGGAAGGGGCGCAGGAGCCGCCCGCCGACGCCGGACCGGCCACCGCCACCCCGCCCGCCCCGGCGGAGCAGACCTCATGACGCCGGACCGGGGTGTCCTGCTGGTCACCGGGGCGTCCTCGGGCATCGGGCTGGCCACCGCCGTGACCGCGGCCGGGGCCGGGTTCCGCACGGTCGCGACCGTACGCGAGCCCGGCCGGGCCGACGCCCTGCGCGCGGCCGCCGACCGCGCCGGCGTCGCGGTGGACGTCCGCCGCCTCGACGTGACCGACGCCGACTCCGTGACCACCTGCCTCGACGAGGTGCGGGGGGCGTACGGCCGGCTGGACGCGGTGGTCAACAACGCCGGTGTCTCCAACTCCGATCCCACCCTGGAGATGTCGACCGCGGCCGCGCTGCGGGCCAACCTGGAGGTGAACTTCTTCGGCGTCGTCGCGGTCAGCCGGGCCGCGATGCCGCTGCTGCGGGCCGCCTGCGGACGCCTGGTCACGATCGGCAGCGTGCACGGCGTCGTCGGCCAGCCGTTCAACGAGGCGTACTGCGCGGCGAAGTTCGCCGTCGAGGGGTTCATGGAGAGCCTGGCCCCGGTCGCCGCGGCGCACGGTGTGCGGGTGTCGGTGGTCGTACCGGGCTTCGTCCCGGACACCGAGTTCGGCGTGTTCCCGGACATCGACCGCTCGACCCTGCTGGCCGCCTCCGGCCCGTACGCGGGCACCTTCGCCGACTACCTCGACCGGCTCGGCGCCCAGGGCTGGGAGGCCGCCGGCCAGCCCGCCCGGGAGGTGGCCGAGGTGGTCGTCCGGACCCTGCTCGCCGAGCGTCCGGCCTTCCGCGTCCCCACCAACGCGTGGTCCGCCGCCCACCTGGACCACAAGCTCGCCGACCGGGACGGCTCGACCGTGCAGCGCCTCGCCCACAGCTGGATCGGGTACCCGCACCTCCCGGCCTGACACCGAATTGACGGACCATCAGCAGCTTTCCGGACCACCGATCGACAGGAGGAGCAGTGCCCGCGAAACCGCTTCAGGAGCTGGTCGACTTCGCCCGCGGCCACTCGCCGTTCTACGCGGAGGCGTACCGCGACGTCCCCCGGACGATCTCGCACCTCACCGAACTTCCCCTCATCGACCAGACCGCGTTCTGGGCCGCCAACACCTGGCCGGACAACCGGCTGCTGACCGGCCCGCTCACCGACGCCGGCGTCTACAAGACCGGGGGCACCACCGGCGTCCCGAAGTTCTCCCCCTGGTCGCGCACCGAGCACGCCGACTCCGTCACCGCCTTCGGCGCGGGCATGGTCCGGGCCGGTCTGAAACCCGGCCACCGGGTGGCCAACCTGTTCTGCGCGGGCGAACTCTACGGCGGCTTCCTCTACATCGAGAACGCGCTGCACCACGCGCCGGTGGAGAACGTCCGCCTGCCGGTCGGCTGCGCCGCGCCGGACGACTACGTGGTCGACCTGATCACCGGCTTCGGCGTGCACGTCCTCGCGGGCGAGCCGATGAAGCTCAGCGCGGTAGCCGAGTGCCTGGTCCGGCGCGGGCGCAGCGCCGACTCCGTGGAACTGCTGCTCTTCGGCGGCGACCTGCTCTTCGCCGACCTGCGGCCGATCCTGTCCCGGGCCTTCCCGAAGGCGGCCGTCTCCTCGGTCGGCTACGCCTCGAACGACGCCGGCCTGGTCGGCGCGCCGGTGCCGGGCGACGACGTCCGCGTCCACGAGGCCTTCCCGGACCGCACGGTGGTGGAGCTGGTCGACGAGGTGACCGGCGAGCCGGTCACGGCCGCGGGTGTGCCCGGCCGGGTCGTGGTCACCAATCTGTTCCGCACCCTGATGCCGATCCTCCGGTACCCGACCGGGGACCGCGCCGAGTGGGTCGACCCGGAGCGCGGGACGTTCCGGCTGGTCGGCCGGTCGAACGAGGGCGCCCGGGTGGGCACGGTGGCCCTGCCGACCGAGGAGATCCGCGCGGTGCTGCTCGCCGCCGACCCCGACCGGGTCATCTCGGGCCTGCAGCTGGTGCAGCGCCGCTGGGACGGCCGGGACGGCCTCGTGCTGCGCCTCGGGTACACCGGGCCGCCGCCGGCGGCGCCGGGCGGGCTCGGTGAACGGCTGGTCGCGGCCGTGTACGCGGCCGTGCCGCTCTACCCGGCCGAGGTGGCGTCCGGCGCGATCCACCACCTCGCCGTCGAGTGGGTGCCCCGCGCCGAGCTGGCGACCAACCCCCGGACGGGCAAGCTCCGTCAGGTGGTGGACGAGCGGCCCCGGGACTGAGCAGCACGGGCGGCCCCGGGACTCAGCGCCGCGGGCGGGGCCGCCGGTCTGTCGCTGGTGGGCCGCCGGGCGGGCCGGTCAGCCCGCCGGTGGCCGACCGGCGATGACGACGCTCTGCCCGCGGAACTCCGCGACGACCTTGCCCGTCGCCTGCCGGACGGTCACGTCGTAGATCCCCTGCCGCCCGGCGCGGGCCCGCTCCACCGCCTCCGCGACCAGCTCGTCGCCGGCCTCGGCCGGGGCCAGGAAGGTCACCTGCGCGGCCTGGGCCACGGTCACCGGGCCGTGGCTGTTGCACGCGTAGGAGAACGCCGCGTCGGCGAACAGGAACAGGAAGCCGCCGTGCGCCGTCCCGTGGCCGTTCACCATGTCCGGGCCGACCCGCATGCGCATCAGCGCCCGTCCGGCGGACACCTCGTCGAGGGTGATGCCCAGCGCGTGGCAGGCCCGGTCCCGGGCGTACAGCGCGTCGATCGCCGACTCCCCGGCCGGGGCCGCTCCGGTGTCCGCGTCCACGACGTCCCGCCTTCCCCGAGGGCCCGGCAGGTGGTCGAACCAGCACCGCCCGTCATCCTGCGTTCCGGATTACACCGAGCCACGGCACCGCCTGTCAATGACCCGCCTCCCGGACGGCGCGTGGCACACCGGCGGTCCCGGGGGCGCCTTCCCGCCCGGACGACGGGACGCTACTGTTCGGTAACCATGGCCGGGCGCGGCTCCCGGCACGCCCCGCCGACCGCGCCCGGGGCATCACATCGTCCGAGGAGTGACCGTGAAGCGATCGAGACTCTCCACCCGGCTCCTGAGCGGTCTGCTGCTCGGCGCCGGGGTGCTGCACTTCGCCGCGCCCCGCCCGTTCGAGGCGATCGTGCCCAAGCGGCTCCCGGGCAGCCGGCGGGGCTGGACGTACGCGAGCGGCGTCGCCGAACTCGCCATCGGCGCGGCGGTCGCCGTACCGCGCACCCGGCGGGTCGGCGCCCTGGCCGCGGCGGGCCTCTTCGCCGCCGTGTTCCCGGCCAACGTGAAGATGGCCTACGACTGGCGGCACCGGCCGGCCCCGCTGCCCGCCCTCGCCGTGGCCCGGCTGCCGCTCCAGGTGCCGCTGATCCTGTGGGCCCTGCGGGTCGGCCGGCGACCGCGGGGCTGACCGGCCCCCGGCACCCCGGCCCACCGGGCCTGCTGCGCCCCCCGGACCCCGCACCCCGCCGGGCCGGGACACGGGACGCCACCCGATCGACCGAGTCGGCGGCCGCCGTCCGGGTGGCGCGCGGCGGAAACGGTCCGCACACGCATCGCTCGCTCGTTCTGCCGTACATGCCCACACAGACCGATCCACCGGGGTCCCGGTGCGCCTGATCGGACGGACCGCTTCGGCGGTCCTGTCCCTGACGATCCTGGTCCTCCCGGCGGTGGCCGCCGGCGGCGACCGGCCGGCCGACGCGGACCCCGTGGCCCGGCCGCCCGAGAACGGCCGCACCGGCTGGGAGGTCGCGGCGGGCGCCGCCAACGTCCGCCGCGACCACTCGGTCAACGACACGGTGCTCGGCCTGACGCACTGCGGCGACCGGGTCGAGGTCCTGGACACCTGGACCTCACCGCTCGGCACCCGCTGGGGCCAGGTCGCGGTCATCCGCACCGGGGTCACCGGCTGGGTGCTCTGGTCCCTGCTCACCCGCCACGAGCCGGCCGCGGCACCCGTCGCGGACTGCCCGCCCCGGGAGTGCCGGCGCGCCGCTCCCCCGTGCGCTGGCGGGTCGACCGAGATCGGGCCGGCCCCCCGCTGATTCCGCCGATCCCCCCGGGCCGACCCCGTCGGCCCAGAGCTCGTCGGTTCAGAGCTCGTCGGCCCAGGGCTCGTCGGTTCAGAGCTCACCGGCCCAGAGCTCGCCGGCTCAGGGCTCGTCGGTTCAGAGCTCGTCGGCCATCGAGGCACCCCCGAAGAGGGCGAGCCCGGCCATCACGACCAGCAGGACGACGGCCACCGTGCGGTCCGCCGGATCGGGGCGCGGGCCGAGGCGGGGGTCGACGGTGCCTCGCGGGTCCACGGTCACCTGGAGCCGGTCACCGAGGGCGACGCGCCTGCCCCCGGTCCCGATGCCGGTGACCTCGGTCCCGTCGGCCAGCCGCACGTCGACCCCGGTCACGGCCGGCCCCTGACCGGCCATCGGGTCCGAGCCGACGACCGTCCGGACCACTTCGGCCTCGGAGGTGACCCCCCGGTCGTGCAGCAGCTGCTGCTCCTGCATGCCGAACCCGCAGACGAGGAGGCCGATCCAGGAGGCCAGCAGGCCGAACAGGGCGGCCGCCGTCCGCTCCGCGTTCCCCTTGGCCAACCGGACCACGGCGGCCACGCAGCCCAGCACGACCGCCGCGAAGCAGCCCGCGGCCACCAGCGCCGGGCCGTGGTCCCGCAGTTCGAGGATCCCCCAGGCGCTCAGCACCGCGGGCACCAGCCAGCAGACCCCCGACACCACCACGAACGACGCCCCCGCCGCACCCCGCATGGACTCACCCCCGGAATTCCCTACCCGGCGAGGAGCGCGGCGACGCCCGCCGCGCCGGTGCACCTCACCGACCGTCCTGGCGGCCTTCCCGGGGCGCACGGTCGAGGGCGTGGAGTGCCTGCCCGACACCAGCGACACCGTGCTCGGCACCGACGACGGGAACCTCGGCGGCCACCTCCGGACCCTCCCGCTCCGCACCCCCTGACCGCGGCTCCCCACCGCACCCCACGGCTCCACCGGTCGCGGCCGAGCCTCGCCCCTTCGGCCGCGCCCCGCCGGGCCGGTCAGCGGCGGCCGAACAGCTTGCCCAGCCAGCCTCCGGCGGCCCGGCCGCCGTCCTTCCCGCATGCGCAGCGGTCGGCCCGGGGTACCCCGGCCAGCACCTGGTCCACGTGCATGCCGCACCCGGCGTAGCCCGGCTTTCCGCAGGACCGACAGACGACGCGTCGACACATGACGCCCTCCTTCTTCTTCGGGGCGGCCGGACCGGCCGCCCTCCCGAATATACCCGAGGGGGTATTTCTCCCGGCCGGCGCCGATCCTCCTCCCCCCACCCCGCCCGAGCCGCTCCGCCCGACCCGGCCGTTCCGCGCGGCCGTTCCAGGCCGCCACGTTCACGCAGGTCAGAGGCCGAAGAACGTTCCAGCGTCCCGAATCAGCGGCAGGCCCTGGCGGCCGGAACGGCCCCCGGGCCAAGGTCGAGCCCAGACCCGGCAGACCGGGTTCCGCACCGCACCACAGACACCGGGGGCCTCCCATGCGCACCACTCACCGCCGACGCACCACCGCCCTGGCCGCGACGGGCACCGCCGCGCTCGCCCTCGTCCTCACCGCCTGCGGCGGGAATCCCGCGGACAGCGGGACCGCCGCCGCCCCGGCGCCCACGACGGCCGCGCAGTCCACGCCCGCCGCCACCGGGGCCACCACCACCTCCGCCGGCACCGCGCCGAACACCGCCGCCCCCTCCGGTGCCAAGACCGGCGCCGGCGCCGGGACGAGCACCCCCTCCGCGCGGCCGACCGGTGCCACGCTGGCACCCGCCGATCCGGCGGCGGCGTCCGCGCCGCTCTGCGCCGTCAAGGATGTCGCCATCAGCGCCGCCCTCCAGGACGGTCCGCCCTACACGCATCTCGTCCTGACCGCGAAGAACACCTCCGGCCACAGCTGCCGGCTCAGCGAGTACCCCCGGATCCGGTTCCTGGAGAGCCACCGCGAGAACGTGCCCGCCGTGGCCAAGAGCAGGCCCGCCGCGCCAGTCGTCCTCACCGCCGGCGCCCCGGCCTACGCCCTCGTGAAGCTGTCCGACGGCGGCGTGCACGAGAACAACGAGCCGGTGACCGCCTTCTCCGTCGCCCTCGACGGCGGCAGCGGCCCGGCCACCGTCAAGGCCCCCGGCAACGGCGGCATCGCCGTCGACCCGGCGGCCTGGGCCACCGGCTACTGGACGTACGAGCTGCGCAACGGCGCCGACGATTTCTGACCGGGCCCGCCCGGCTCCCGGAGCCGGGGGCGGCTGCTAGGTTCGCGAGGGCGGCTCCCGGTCGAGCCGACGCCGGACGGGGCGGGTGGCGCGCCCGGCCGGTGCGAACGACACCCACGGGAGAGCGCATGACCTCCGGCCCGCACCCGACCGCCTGCACGGACCCGGCCGGCCCCCGGCCCCGGTCGGCCCCCCGGCCCCGATCGACTTCTCGGCCCCGATCGACTTCTCGAACCTGGCCGAGCACGCCGCCGGGCGCTCCCTGGACGTGCGCTGGATCCACGGCTCGGAGTCGGCGAAGCACAACACCGACCCGGAACTCCAGGTTCACCACTACGACGAGCACACCGTGATCCTCCGGCAGAACATGGCCGTGAACTACGAGGCGCCGTTCCTCTTCCTGCTCTTCGGCAGCGAGCGGGCGGTACTGATCGACACCGGCGCCACCGCGTCCCCCGAGCTCTTCCCGCTCCGCCGCGTGGTCGACGAGCTGGTCGCGCGGTGGCTCGCCCGCCACCCCCGCACCGGCTACCGACTGCTCGTCCTGCACAGTCACGGCCACGGCGACCACGTCGCGGGGGACGCGCAGTTCGCCGACCGGCCCGACACCGTCGTGGTGGACGCGGCCGCCGACACCGTCCGGGCGTTCCTCGGGCTGGGCGACGATCCCGACCTCCCGGCCCGGCTCGACCTCGGCGGGCGGACGCTGACCTGTCTGACCAGTCCCGGCCACCACGAGGCCGCCATCACCTACTACGACCCGTTCACCGGCTTCCTGCTCACCGGCGACACCGTCTACCCGGGGCGGCTCTACATCGCCGACTGGGACGCCTACGTCGCGACGATCGACCGGCTGATCGCCTTCGCCGCCGACCACCCGGTCAGCCACGTGCTCGGCTGCCACATCGAGATGACCGACCGGCCAGGCGTGGACTACCCGATCCGGTACACCTACCAACCCGACGAGCCCCCGCTGCAGATGACGGTCGCCCAGCTCCACGACATCCGGCGCGCCCTGGATGAGGCGGCCGCCCGCCCCGGCCGGCACGCCTTCGACGACTTCGTGCTCTCCTACCGCACGGGCTGACCGGGGCCGACCGGGGTCCCGGCGGTCCGGCGCGACCGGCGGTCGGGCACGGCGGAGCGGAACGCCTTTTGCCCGCCCGGCCGTTCGCCCCCGGCGCGTCGGCCGTGCTGGCAGACTGACGCCATGGCAACCACCTCCGCGACGGTCCGGCACCGCTCCCACGCGTTCCTCTCGGCGGCCGCGCTCCTGCTAGCAGGGGCGGCCGTCACCGCGTGTTCCTCCGGCGGCGACTCCCGGCCCGGTCCGCCGCCCGCCCCGTCGGCCGCCACGCCCACCGGCCGGACCGTCGCCGTCTACACCCCTGACCACCCGTTGGACGAGGGGCAGCTGAAGCAGGCGGCCGAACTGCTGCGCAAGCGCGCCGAGGCGCGCGGCCTGCTGGACGCCCGGGTCGAGCCGGCGGCCGCCGCGCTGCGGCTCTCGGTCGCCGGACAGGTCGCCGGGGACCGCCTCGCGGCGCTCGGCCGCCGGGCCGCGCTGGACTTCCGCCCGGTCCTGGCCGTGGCGGTGGCCGCTGCTACGACTCCCGGCGCGGCGGAGGTCGCCCCGACCGGCACGGTGCCGCCCGAACTCGCCGCCGGGTTCGCCGCGCTGAGCTGCGGCGCACCGGCCGCCGCCCTCCCCGCCACCGTCGATCCGGGCGCCACCGTGGCGATCTGCGGCACCGCCACCAAGGCGGCCCCGGTGGTGATGAAGTACGCGCTGGCCCCGGCCGCCCTCCAGGGCAGCGACGTCGCGAAGGCCTCGGCAGTGCTCGACAGCCAGACCGTGGGCCGCTGGCAGGTCCAGGTGGACTTCACCCCGCAGGGCGGCACCGCCTTCGCCGCCCTCACCGGCAGGATCGCCCCGCAGCCGGAGCCCGCCAACCAGATGGCCGTCACGGTGGACGGCACGGTCCTCTCGGCCCCCTACGTCGCCGAGGCGATCACCGGTGGATCGGCCGTGATCAGCGGCACCTTCACCGAGGACGAGGCCAAGGACCTGGCCGCCGCCCTCACCGCCGGCAGCCTGCCCGCCCATTTCACGGCCGCGCTCGCCACCCCGACCGGCTGACCCGGATGCCGGGTCCCGCCGCCCGGTCCGAAGGCCGACGCTTGCGCGGCGCCGCACCCGCCCGCGGTCCCGCCGCCGTCGAGTCCGGCGGTCCGCCGGGGCCAGGAACATGTGCGCCGGGGCCGGCACCCCCGGCATGCCGGCCCCGGGCGGGGCGTCAGGCGCCGCTCTGGCGGAGCATCTCCTCGCGGTCGACGACCTTGACGCGGTCGCGGCCCTCGGCCGCGCCGAGGGCGCGCTCGTGCGCGTCAAGTTCCTTCCAGCCGTCCCAGGTGGTGAAGCGGACGCCCTGGCCGCGCAGGTGGGCCACCACCGCGTCGGGCTCGGGCGCGACGGCGCCGGGGAGGCGGCCGGCGGCGTGGTCGGCCAGCAGGCAGGCGACGGTCTCGTTGGCGTCGCCCTTGGTGTGGCCGATCAGACCGACGGGGCCGCGCTTGATCCAGCCGGTCACGTAGGTGGCGGTGAGGTGGGAGCCGTCGGCGGTCAGGACGCGGCCGGCCTCGTTGGGGACGGTGCCGCTGATCGGGTCGAAGGGCACCTTCGGCAGCTCGTCGGAGTAGTAGCCGATGGCGCGGTAGACGGCCTGGACGTCCCAGTCGGTGAACCGGCCGGTGCCCCGGACGTTGCCGGTGCCGTCGAGTTCGGTGCGCTCGGTGCGCAGGCCGCTCACCCGGCCGTCCTCGCCGATCACCTCGACGGGCGACTCGAAGAAGTGCAGGTGGACGCGGTGCGGGCGGTCGCCGACATCGCGGATGGCCCAGTTCTCGATGGTGGAGGCGACCATGTCGGCGTGCTTGCTGGCGCGGCGCTCGGCGATCGAGCCGTCGTCGTACTCGATGTCCTCGGGGTCCACGACGACCTCGATGGTCGGGGAGTGGTCGAGCTCCCGCAGCTCCATGGGGCTGAACTTGGCCTGGGCCGGGCCGCGTCGGCCGAAGACGTGCACCTCCAGCGCCTGGTTGGCCGTCAGGCCGGCGTGGACGTTCGGCGGGATCTCGGTGGAGAGCAGTTCCTCGGCGGTCTTGGCGAGGATGCGGGCCACGTCGAGCGCCACGTTGCCCGCGCCGAGCACGGCGACCTTGCGGGCCTCCAGCGGCCACGTCCGGGGGACGTCGGGGTGCCCGTCGTACCAGGAGACGAAGTCGGCGGCGCCGTAGGAGCCGTCCAGGCCGACGCCGGGGATGTCGAGTGCCCGGTCGGCCGTCGCACCGGTGGCGAAGACCGCCGCGTCGTAGAAGCGGTGCAGGTCGTCCAGGGTGAGGTCGTTCGGGTAGTCGACGTTGCCGAACAGGCGTATGCCGGGCTTCTCCAGGACCTGGTGCAGCGCGGTGACGATGCCCTTGATCCGGGGGTGGTCGGGGGCGACGCCGTAGCGGATCAGGCCGAACGGCGCGGGCATCCGCTCGAACAGGTCGATGGAGACGCCCGGGGCCTGGGCGGCGTCGGACTTGAGCAGGGCGTCTGCGGCGTAGATGCCGGCGGGGCCGGCTCCGACGATCGCGATGCGGATCGGGCGGGACATGGCGGGCGTTCCTCCGGACGGGCGAGCGGCAGACGGACGTTCGTAGCAAACCTCTGCAGTCTGCACTGCTGTAGGGGGTCCGGAGCTATGACCTCATAGAGCCAACCTATGGGCGGGGGGCGGAGGCCTCTGGTACCGGGCTCCGCCGCACCGGCGGCATCCCGGGCCGCCCGCGGTGCCCGGCGGCAGGCCGGGGCCGCCCACCCGCGCCGCGGAGTGTGAGAGGCTCCGGGGGACTCCGGCATGCCCCCGGCCGACCCGTCCGGACGGGCGCGGCACCGGCGCGGCGGCAACGGACGGCACGGGCGGACGCGGGCTCACCGCGCTTCGTACGGGGGTGTCCGACCACTGCGGACGATAAACGGGAAGGAGGTCGACCCACTCCTTTCCACTCCCAACGTATAGCGCACCGGGGGGCTTGCGGCAAGGCCCCCGTCGTACCGCAGAATTGTCCGCCGAGGCCGGGACCTGCGGATATGGAGGCGCAGCCGCCCGGATTCGCGCCCCCGCGGCGCTCGGCGGCACCGGCTTCCGGGTCCGCCGTTTCCCAAGATCATTATCCTGAGTGTCCCCGTCCCGGGCCGCCGGCCGAGCGCAGGCCCCGGCCCCGGGCCTTCCCGTGTCGCACACGGCGGTCCTCGCACCGCCACCCTCGGTCGCCCGGTCGGTCGAGGACCCCTGAGTCAATGGAGCTGGCCATGGTCCCCACGTCGTCGTCCTCGTCCGAACGTCCCGCCGGTGTCGATGCCGGAGCCGGGACCGGGGCGGGCCGCGCCGCCCTGCCCTCCGACGACTGGCGGGCCCGGGAGCTGCGGGCGGAGAACGCCTACGTCGGCCGGCTCTACGACCGCCTGGAGAGCCGGCGCGAACTCGCGACGGCCCGGCTGCGCGCGGTCCACCGCCAGGAGCAGGGCGGCACGCTCCAGTCCCGCCTGGAGCGCGACACCATGGAGCTCCACCACACCCGCCGGCTGGCGGAGCTGTACGCCGCGGAGTACGGGCTCTGCTTCGGCCGGCTCGACACCGCCGACGGCGAGCGGCAGTACATCGGCCGGATCGCCCTCGCGGACGACGACCACGAGCCGCTGCTCACCGACTGGCGGGCGTCGGCCGCGGAGCCGTTCTACCGCGCGACGCCGGCCGCGCCCGGCGGGGTGACGGGGCGACGGCACCTGCGGACCAAGGGGCGGACCGTCGTCGACTTCGACGACGACGCCTTCGCGATGGGCGCCCTGGAGGGCCGGGACGGCTCCGGCCTCAGCGGGGAGAGCGCCCTGCTCGCCTCGCTGACCGCGGCCCGGACCGGCCGGATGGGGGACATCGTCTCGACCATCCAGGCCGAGCAGGACCGGGTGATCCGCTCCGAGCTGAGCGGCGTGCTGGTCGTCCAGGGCGGCCCGGGCACCGGCAAGACCGTGGTCGCCCTGCACCGCGCCGCGTACCTCCTCTACACCCACCGCGACCGCCTGGCCAAGCGCGGTGTGCTGGTCATCGGGCCGAACAGGACGTTCCTGCGCTACATCGACCAGGTGCTCCCCGCGCTCGGCGAGAGCGAGGTCGTGCTGAGCAGCATCGGCGCCCTCTACCCGGGCGTGACCGGGACGGACACCGAGACGCCGGAGGCCGCCGCCGTGAAGGGCGACGCCCGGATGGCGCGGGTGCTCGCCACCGCGCTGGAGGGCCTGCGGCAGCTCCCGGAGGAAGAGGAGCCCTGGACCATCACCGTCGGCCGCAGCTCGCCGCACCAGGAGGAGCTCGTGATCGGCCGGGCGCTCTGCGAGCGGGCGCACGCCGCCGCGCACCGGACCGGCGAGCCCCACAACGCGGCCCGGGCCGCCCTGGTGGAGCGGCTCTCCTCCGAGCTGGCCCTGCGGATCGCCAGGGACCGGGGCGGTGAGATGGCGCTGGACGACGTGGTGGACCTCGCCGACGCGCTCGTCGTCGAGCGCGACTTCCAGGCCCTGGCCGAGAAGCTGTGGCCGCTGCTCGGTCCGGAGCAACTGCTCACCGCGCTGTTCGCCTCCCCGCAGCTGCTCGCGGACGCCATGCCGGACTTCTCCGAGGCCGAGCGCGCCGCCCTGCTGCGCGAGCGGCCCGGTCCGGACGAGCCGGCCGCTCCCTGGACCACCGACGACGTGCCGCTGCTCGACGAGGCCGCCGAACTCCTCGGCCCGCTGCCGGGCAGCGCCGTCACCCGCCGGGCCGACGCCGCCGCCGAGGCCGAGCGGCTGGAGTTCGCCAAGGTCGTCCTGGAGGACTTCGGCGCGGGGCTGGCCGAGATCGACGCGGAGCTGCTGACGCGCCAGTACCAGGGCGAGGGCGAGTTCCGGCCGCTCTCCGAGCGCGCGGCCGAGGACCGGACCTGGGGCTTCGGGCACATCATCGTGGACGAGGCGCAGGAGCTCTCCCCGATGGCCTGGCGGCTGCTGACCCGCCGCTGCCCCGGCCGGTCCATGACGATCGTGGGCGACCTGGCCCAGACCGGCGCCCCGGCCGGGCTGAACTCCTGGGGCGAGGCGCTCGACGAGTACACCGCCGGGCGCTGGCGCACGGTGGAACTCACCATCAACTACCGGACCCCGGCCGAGATCATGCGGGTCACCGAGGGCGTCCTGCGGGCGGTCGACCCGGCGCTCACCGCCCCGACCGCGGTGCGCGCCGGCGGGACCGTTCCGTGGAGCCTGCGGATCCCCGAGGAGAACCGGGGCGCGGCCCTGCGCGCCGTCGTCGAGCGGGAGATCGCGGAGCTGGACGGCCGCCGGATGGCGATCCTGCACGCCCCCGGCTTCCCGGTCGAGCTGGTCGACGAGCTGGCCGGGCTGGCCGGTGTGGCGCGTGCCGACGGCCCGGCGTCGCTGGACTCGCCGGTCGTGCTGATGACGGCGGCGCAGTCCAAGGGGCTGGAGTTCGACGCCGTCCTCGTCGTGGAGCCCGACGAGATCCTCGCGGCGCACTCCCGCGGCGGGAACGACCTCTATGTCGCCCTCACCCGCGCGACGAAGAGCCTCGGGGTCGTGCACAGCCGGGAGCTGCCGGCGATGCTGGAGGGCCTGGAGGCCCGCTGAGGCGCGGCTCCCGCGCAGGCGTGTGCCGCCCGGTCGGGTGGCACACCCCTGCGCGGGAGGTCACCAGCGCTCGTGGACCTGGGCGCGGATCCGGCGGTCGTAGAGGTCCCGGACGGCGGCGAGGGTCGCCCCGGGCAGCGGCGGGAGGTCGGCCGCGGCGGCGTTCGCCCGGGCCTGCTCGGGGTTGCGCGCACCGGGGATCACCGTCGTGACGCCCGGCTGCTGGATGATCCAGCGCAGTGCGGTCTGCGCCGGGGTCGCCTCCCCGGGCGCGAGTGCGGCGAACTCCGCCGCCGCCTCGACGCCGGTCGCGAAGTCGACGCCGGAGAAGGTCTCCCCCTGGTCGAAGGCCTCGCCGTGCCGGTTGTAGGTGCGGTGGTCGTCCGCGGCGAACGCGGTCCGCGCGGTGTAGCGGCCGGAGAGCAGCCCCGAGGCGAGCGGCACGCGGGCCAGGATGCCCACCCCGGCGGCCGCGGCGGCGGGCAGGACCAGCTCCAGCGGCTTCAGCCGGAAGGCGTTCAGGATGATCTGGACGCTGGCGACACCGGGCCGGGCGATCGCGGTCAGGGCCTGCGCGCAGGTCTCCACGCTGACGCCGTAGGCGGCGATCCGCTCCTCGGCGACCAGGGTGTCCAGGGCGTCGTACACCTCGTCGTCGGAGTAGACCGGCGTCGGCGGGCAGTGCAGCTGCACCAGGTCGAGCCGGTCCACGCCCAGGTTGGAGCGGGAACGGTCGGACCAGGCAAGGAAGTTGGCGAGGTTGTAGTGCTCCGGGCGCTGCTCGGCCCGGCGGCCGAACTTGGTGGCGACGAAGACCCCGGCGTCCGGGCGGCCCTTCAGGTAGCGGCCGATCAGCTGCTCGCTGCGGCCGTCGCCGTAGACGTCGGCGGTGTCGAAGAGGGTGACGCCGGCCTCGACGGAGGTGTCCAGGACGTCGAGCGCGTCCTCCTCGCGGACGTCACCCCAGTCCGCGCCGAGCTGCCAGGTACCGAGCCCCACGACGGAGACGGGTCGGCCGGTGCGGCCGAGTACACGCTGTTCCATGGGGCGAGCCTCTCACAGGGGCGGCTCACCGGCGGCGAGGCGGCGCGATGCCGCCCGCCCGGCCCGCCCCGAGTGTCGGGGCGGGCCGGGCCGGGCGGCGGTGCGTACGGCCGGCGGTGCGTACGGGCGCTACTCGCCGACGGTCAGCACGACCTTCCCGGTGACCCGGCCGGTGTCACCCAGGTCGTGCCCCTTGGCGGCGTCGGCGAGCGGGAAGACGGCCTCCACGACGGCCCGCAGCTCACCCGCCTCGACCAGCCCGGCGATCGCCCGCATACCGGCCTGGTCGGCCTCGACCAGCAGCGGGACGGCCTCGACGCCCCGGGCCGCGGCCTGCTCGGCGAGGTCGGCGGGCAGCGCTCCGAGCGCGATGCTGATCATCCGGCCGCCCGGCTTCAGGGTGTCCAGCGAGCGGATCGCGGTGTCGCCGCCGATGGTGTCCAGGACGAGGTCGACCGGGGCGATCCGGGTGAAGTCCTCCGTGCGGTAGTCGATCAGCTCGTCGGCGCCCAGTTCGCGCAGCAGCGCGTGCTTGGGGGCGCTGGCCGTGCCGATCACGTACGCGCCGCGGGTCTTGGCGATCTGCACGGCGAGGTGGCCGACACCGCCCGCCGCCGCGTGGATCAGGACGCGCTCGCCGGGCCGGACGCCCGCCGCGTCGACCAGCACCTGCCAGGCGGTCAGCGCCGCCAGCGGGATCGCGCCCGCCTGGACGTGGTCGACCCCGGCCGGCTTGCGGACCAGCGCGCGGGCCGGGGCCAACGCGTACTCGGCGAACGCGCCGACGCCGTAGGGGTAGGGCAGCATCCCGAAGACCTCGTCGCCGGGGCGGTGGATCGTCACGCCCGGGCCGACCGCCTCGACGACGCCGGAGACGTCCCAGCCGAGGACCAGCGGGAGGCGGTCGAGGAAACCGGGGTTCTGGCGGTGCTTCCAGTCGGTGGGGTTCATGCCCGCGGCCCGGACGCGGACGAGGACCTCCGACGGACCGGGCTCCGGGCGTTCGGTCTCGACCTCGCGCAGGACGTCACTGCCGCCGTAGGTGTACTGGGTGATGGCTTTCATGGCGCTCATGCATCCAGGATGCTCCAGCCCCGACCAGCGCGGATAGCGGCCCGAAGGTCATGCTGTGCAAGAATTGGGCCATGCACCGCATCGTCGTCCTGGCCCTGGACGGAGTCATCCCGTTCGAGCTGAGCCTCGCCTCCCGGCTCTTCGGAGCCGCCACGGACACCGAGGGCCGGCCCCTCTACGAGGTGGTCACCTGCTCGCTCGACGGCCGGCCCGTCCGTACCTCCGCCGACTTCTCCATCAGCGTCGAACACGACCGCAGCGCGCTCGCCGGGGCCGACACGCTGGTGATCCCGGCCTCCGAGGAGTTCGCCGGCATCGTCGACCGGGACTCCCTGCCGCCGCGCGTCGCCGAGGCACTGGCGCTGCTGCGCCCCGACGCACGGATCGCCGGGATCTGCATCGCCACCTTCGTGCTCGCCGCGGCCGGTCTGCTCGACGGCCGGGCCGCCGCCACCCACTGGCGGCACGCCGACCGGTTCCGGCGGTTCTACCCGGAGGTCGACCTCGCCCCCGACGTCCTGTTCGTCGACACCGGGCGGATCCTCACCTCGGCCGGCGCCGCGGCCGGCATCGACCTGATCCTGCACCTGATCCGCTCCGACCACGGCAGCGCCGTCGCCAATCTGGTCGCCCGGTGCTGCGTCGTCCCGCCGCAGCGCGAGGGGGGCCAGGCCCAGTACGTGCAACGGCCCGTCCCGGAGAGCACGGACGCCGGGACGTCCGCCACCCGGGCGTGGGCCCTCGACCGGCTGCACGAGCCGCTCCAGCTGACCGACCTCGCCGGCCACGCGGGCATGAGCCGGCGCACCTTCACCCGGCGCTTCCGGGCCGAGGTCGGGCTGAGCCCGGGCCAGTGGCTCACCCAGCAGCGCGTCGACCTGGCCAGGCACCTGCTGGAGAGCAGCGACCTACCGGTCAACCGGATCGCCGAGCGGGTGGGCTTCGGCACCGGCGCGTCCCTGCGCCAGCACCTGCACTCCGCGATCGGCGTGCCGCCGGGCGCCTACCGGCGCACCTTCCGGGCCTGACGCCGCAGGCGCAGGCGATCGCCCTCGCCGAGGCCGCCCCAGACCCCGTACCGCTCGTGCGCCTCCAGGGCGTAGCGCAGGCACTCGCGCCGTACGGGGCAGCCGGCACAGACCTCCTTCGCGGCGCTCTCACGCGAGTCGTGGGCCTCGCCGCGTTCGCCGACCGGGTGGAAGAAGAGACCGCTGTCGGCGGACCGGCAGGCACCGTGCCGCTGCCAGTCCCACCGGTGGTCGAGGGCCCCGGGCAGATGTGCGATGTTCGTCATGGCGCTGACTCCGTCCCTTCGGAGTGTCGTCGGGTGGTGTCGGGTGGTACCGAGACGTGTCGGGTGGTACCGAGACGTGTCGTGCGGTTCGTCCGGGATGGCGACGGGTGGGCGTGCGGCGCGGTGGAGCGCTCAGTACCGCCCGCCGTAGTACGGGCCGTAGTAGGCGCCGAAGGTCTCCAGGTAGGCGATGTCCTCGTCGTACCCGATCGGCTCGAACGTCGGGCCGTTCTTGATCTCGTCCTTCGTCCGGTCGACGTAGACCTTCTTCTCGTCCTGCTCGACGCGCAGCACCGTGCCCGCCGGCAGCAGGACCTGGCGGCCGAAGATCCACGGGCCGGTGTCGACGACGAGGTACTGCGAGCCGGCGTCCGGCGAGTGCCGGTCGACCTTGCCGATCGGCCCGTCGGTCGCCTCCACGTGAAAGCCGACCAGGTCGCCGTCGGCGACGTGGCCGGAGGTCGACCGGAACGCCCAGATGTCGATGTCGCTCGTGTCGCTCATGCCGGATTCCTTCCGCTCGGTGCCGCCCGGACCGTCCCGGGCGGCGCGTCCTCGCACCCCGGCTGCCCCGGACGCGCCGCTCCACACCCTTGGGGCGGACATCCGTCCGATCCGGGCCGAGGGTCCGTCAGGCGTGCCCCTCGGCGGCCGCCGCGGCGAGGTTCAGCAGGACGACGGCCTGCTCGCGCATCTCGACCTTCCGGATCTTTCCGGTGACGGTCATCGGGAACTCGTCGACGAGGTGCACGTAGCGCGGGATCTTGTAGTGCGCGATCCGGCCGGCGCAGAAGGCGCGCAGCCCCTCGGCGGTCAGCTCGGGGGCGCCGGGGCGCAGCCGGATCCAGGCCATCAGCTCCTCCCCGTACGTGGCGTCGGGGACGCCGATGACCTGGGCGTCGAGGACGTCCGGGTGGGCGTGCAGGAACTCCTCGACCTCCCGCGGGTAGATGTTCTCGCCGCCGCGGATGACCATGTCCTTGATCCGCCCGGTGATGGTGAGGTAGCCCTCCTCGTCCATCACCGCGAGGTCGCCGCTGTGCATCCAGCCGTCGGCGTCCAGGACTTCGGCGGTCCGGTCGGGCTGCTCCCAGTAGCCGATCATCACCGAGTAGCCGCGGGTGCACAGTTCGCCGGGGGTGCCGCGGGGCACCGTGCGGCCGGTCCGTGGGTCGACGACCTTCACTTCGAGGTGCGGGCCGACCCGTCCGACGGTGGAGACCCGGCGCTCCAGCGGGTCCTCCGTCCGGGTCTGGACGGACACCGGGGAGGTCTCGGTCATGCCGTAGCAGATCGACACGTCGCGCATGCCCATCCGCTCGACGACCTGCTTCATCACCTCGGTGGGGCACGGCGACCCGGCCATGATCCCGGTGCGCAGGCTGGAGAGGTCGTGCTCGGCGAAGGACGGGTCGTTGAGTTCGGCGATGAACATGGTCGGGACGCCGTAGAGCGAGGTGCAGCGCTCGGCGGCCACCGCGCGCAGGGTGGTCGCGGGCTCGAACCCGGCGGCCGGGATCACCACGCAGGCGCCGTGCGAGAGCGCCGCGAGGTTTCCCATCACCATCCCGAAGCAGTGGTAGAACGGCACCGGTACGCAGATCCGGTCGTGTTCCGAGTAACCGCACAACTCGCCCACGAAGAAGCCGTTGTTGAGGATGTTGCGGTGCGACAGGGTCGCGCCCTTCGGGAAGCCCGTGGTGCCCGAGGTGTACTGGATGTTGATCGGGTCGTCCGGGCCCAGCGCCGCGGCGGCGGCGTGCAGCGGGCCGCGGTCGGCGTGCTCGGCCCGGGCGAGCAGGTCGCTCCAGGCCGGCGAGCCGATCAGCAGGACGTCCTTCAGCGCGGGGCAGCGCGGGGCGGTCTCGGCCAGCATGGCCGCGTAGTCGGAGGTCTTGAAGGCGGCCGCGGCCACGATCGTGCGGATGCCCGACTGCCGTAGGACGTACTCCAGTTCGTGCGCCCGGTAGCCGGGGTTGACGGTCACCAGGACGGCGCCGATCCGCGCGGTGGCGTACTGGGTGAACACCCACTCCGCGCAGTTCGGCGCCCAGATCCCGACCCGGTCGCCCCGGCCGACGCCGAGCGTCAGCAGCCCCAGCGCGACCCGGTCCACCTCCTGGGCCAGCTCCCGGTACGTCCACCGACGGCCGGCCGGCAGGTCGACCAGGGCCTCCCGGCCGGGAAAGGCGCGGACCGCGCGGTCGAGGCTCGCGCCGATGGTGTCGTCCAGCAGGGGCGTGGCCGAGGTGCCGACGGCGGAACTGGGGGACGGGTTGGTCATGCGCTGACTCTCCTGGACTCGCCCGGACGAATGGCGACCGAGTCTATGCAAGGCCGCGCCCGGCGTCATCGCCCTTCCCGCCCGTGACGGTGACGGGACGTCACCCGCACACCCCCTCGGAGGGGACCTCATGACAGGCCGGTTCGACGCCGCGGTCGAGAGGGCCGGGGCCGCCTCGACGGCACGGGGAACGGGCCGGGGATCGGCGGTCGGCGCGGCTGCCCCCGGCCGCCGATCCCCGGTCCGACCTGCACTTTCGGGCAAAGATCACCCCGGATCGTCAGGATGGACACGGTCAATTGTGTACATTCGGCATTGACTGAACTTCTGTCAGCGGGGGGCGCTGCATCCGGGGCCGATCCTCGGGCCCTCCGTTCCCGCACACGCCCGAGACAGGACCGCCCATGCCCCACCCGAAGCCCGCCGTCACCCGGCGCACCCTCGTCACGGCGATCGGTGCCACCGCCGCCGCGCTCGCCGTCACCCCCGCCGCGTCGGCTGCCGCCGGCAGCGGCGCCGGCGCCGGCAACGCCGCGGGCACCGGCGCGGGTGGGGCCCAGCCGCTCGCTGCCCGGACGGCCCGCGTCCCCGAGACCCGGGCGCTGTCCGCGGTGGGCCGCGAGGCCACCACCGTGCGGGCGGACTTCCCGATCCGCTACGTCGGCGTCAGCTGGGACGGCCCCGCCCGCGGCGCCGCCATCCGGCTGCACCGCGACGACGCGACCCGCGGGGCGTGGCAGCCGCTGCCCGCCGGCTGCGCGGGCGGCCCGGACGGCGCCGACCGCACGGTCGGGACCGCCACCGCGCTGATCGCCGCCGACGGCGCGCCCGGCTACGACCTGCGCCTGCCCGACGGGGCCGCCAACGTCCGCTCCGCCGCCATCGACACCGTGCACGGCCCGGCCCGCACGGTCTCGCTCGCCCCGACGACGCCCGTCACCTTCTGCGGGGTCGAGTACCTCTCCCGCGCGGCCTGGGGCGCCGACGAGTCCAAGCGCTTCAAGAACGGCGTGGAGAACTCCCCCGCGAAGTACTACCCGCTGCAGACCCTGACGGTGCACCACACGGACACCGCCAACGCCGACCCGGACCCGGCGGCCACCGTGCGGGCGATCTACGAGTACCACGCGATCACCAACGACTGGGGCGACATCGGCTACCACTTCCTGATCGACGAGGCCGGACGGATCTACGAGGGCCGCTGGTCGGGCGACGACGGCATCCCTGCGCACGACGCGGCCGGGAACGCCGTGACGGCCTTCCACACCGCCGGCTTCAACTCGGGCAACATCGGCATCGCCCTGCTGGGCACCCTCAGCAGCCAGGCGCCGACCGCCCCCGCCCGCGCGTCGCTGACCGCGCTGCTCGCCGTGCTGACCCGCGCGCACAACCTGGACCCCCAGGCGCACGTCACCTTCGTGAACCCGGTCAACGGCGTGACCAAGCCGGTCGAGATGATCAGCGGCCACCGCGACTGGCTGGCCACCGACTGCCCCGGCGGCACGATGTACGCGGACCTGCCGGCGCTGCGCGCCGACGTGGCGGCCGTCCCCACCCCCGGACACTGACCCGGCCGGCCGGGGCGGTGCGGTGGTGTCCCCCCGCACCGCCCCGGCCGCGTCGCTAGGCTGTGGGCATGCCCCTGGATCCGCTGCCCGAGCCGCCGGCGGTCGGCGCGGCCGACCCGACGGACGACACCCTGGGCGAGGTCGCCCGGCTACTGGCCGGCCGGAGCGTGGCGGTGCTGACCGGCGCGGGGCTGTCCACCGAGTCGGGCATCCCCGACTACCGGGGCCCCACCGGTAGCCTGCGCCGCCGGACGCCGATGACCTACCAGGAGTTCGTCGGGAGTCCCGAGGCCCGGCGCCGCTACTGGGCGCGCAGCCACGCCGGGTGGCGCTCGATCGCCGGGGCCCGCCCCAACGCCGGGCACCTGGCCGTCGAGGAGCTGCGCCGCCGCGGCCTGGTGTCGGCGGTGATCACCCAGAACGTGGACGGCCTGCACCGGGCGGCCGGCACCGTGGACGCGGTGGAACTGCACGGCGGGCTCGACCGGGTGGTCTGCCTCGGCTGCGGGCGGGGCAGCGCGCGGGAGGACCTCGACCGGCGCCTGCGCGCCCTGAACGGCGCCTTCCCGGAGGACGGCGCCCTGCGCAACGCCGACGGGGACGTCGAGCTGCCCGACGCCCTGGTGGCGTCCTTCCGGGTGGTGGCCTGCGGGGCGTGCGGCGGGATCCTCAAGCCCGATGTGGTCTTCTTCGGCGAGAGCGTGCCCACGCCGCGCGTCCGGCACTGTTTCGACCTGGTCGACGGGGCGCGCGGGCTGCTCGTCCTCGGCTCGTCGCTGGCGGTCATGTCCGGTCTGCGCTTCGTGCGGCACGCCGCCCGGGCCGGGAAGCCCGTCGCGATCGTGAACCAGGGCTCGACGCGCGGCGACGACCGCGCCGACATCCTGGTCGACCTCCCGCTCGGACCGGCCCTGACGGCGCTGACCGAGCGGCTCGCCGCCGCGCCGCCGGCCTGAGGGACCGCCCGGGCGCCCGGCGTCAGCAGTGGCGCAGGAAGCGGTCCAGGACACGCGTGCCGAACTCCAGGGCCTCCACCGGGACCCGTTCGTCGACCCCGTGGAACAGCGCGGCGAAGTCCAGTCCCGGGGGCAGCCGGAGCGGGGCGAAGCCGAAGGTGCGGATGCCCAGGCGCTGGAACGACTTGGCGTCGGTGGCGGCGGACAGCATGTAGGGCAGCACCCGGGAGCCCGGGTCCTCGGCCGCCAGCGACAGCGCCATGGCGTCGACCAGTCGGCTCTCGAAGGCGGTCTCGACGGCCGGCAGGCTGTTCCACTCCTGCTCGATGCCGGGCCCCAGGAGCGCGGCGACCTCGGCCCGGAAAGCCTCCTCCCGGCCCGGGATCACCCGTGCGTCGATCTCCGCGTGGGCGGTGGAGGGCACCACGTTGGCCTTGTGGCCGGCATCGAAGCGGGTGGTGTTGGCGGTGTCGCGCAGGCTGGCCCCGATCAGCCGGGCCGCGTGCCCGAACCGGGCCAGCGCCGCCTCGGGGTCGCTCTCGTCGAACGGCACCCCGGTGATCTCCGCGGCCCCTTCGAGCAGTTCGCGCACCGCGGGAGTGAGGACGACGGGGAACCGGTGCGACTCCAGCCGGGTGACGGCGGCGGCGAGCCTGGCGATCGGGTTGTCGTCGTGCAGCAGCGAGGCGTGGCCGGCCGTGCCCCGCGCCTTGAGGCGCAGCCAGACCGCCCCCTTCTCCGCCGTCCCGATCAGGTAGGCCCGGGTGGCGTCACCGAAGCTGACGGAGAATCCGCCGACCTCGCCGACCGCCTCGGTCACGCCCTCGAAGAGTTCCGGCCGGTGGTCGACCAGCCACCGGGCGCCCTGGAAGCCGCCCGCCTCCTCGTCGGAGACGAAGGCGAAGACCAGGTCGCGCGGCGGCAGGACGCCGTCGCGCCGGTGACCGCGGGCCACGGCCAGCATCATGGCCACCATGCCCTTCATGTCGACCGCGCCCCGGCCCCACAGGTAGCCGTCGGCGACCTCCCCCGAGAACGGGTGCACGCGCCATTCGGCCGGGTCCGCCGGGACGACGTCCAGGTGGCCGTGGATCAGCAGGGCGCCGCGCTCCCGGTCCGCCCCGGGCAGCCGGACGACGACGTTGCCCCGGCCCGGGGCGCCGGCCTCGACGTAGGTGACGTCGTAGCCGACCTCGGCCAGCTTGGCCGCCACGTACTCGGCCGCCGGGCGTTCGGTGCCCGAACCGCCCGCGTCCGCGGTGTTGGTGGTGTCGAACCTGATCAGGTCGCTCGCCAGGGCGACCACCTCGTCCCACGGCCGCGGCGACGAACCGCCGGGGCCGGTCGGGGCGTTCGCGGACGGGCCGTCAGGCGCGCCGTGGGCGGGCGGCGGGGAGGGCGAGGTGGTGCGCGGCGCCATGCTGGGGCTTCCTCCCTGCTGGGCGGGCGAGCGGGCGGCCGCTCCCCCGGTGACCGGTACCCGTCGATCAGTACCACAGGACCGGGCGCTCCCGGGGGCCGATCGTTCACTCCGGCCGCCGACGCGAACGGATCCGGCGACGCGGCGGGATCCGGCGGTGCGACCGGATCCGGCATGCCCGGCGTGCCCGGCGTCAGAAGACGGACCAGCCCGTGGCCGTCGTCAGCGCGTCCAGGGCCGCGACCCCCAGCACCGAGTTCCCGGCCGCGTCCAGGCCCGGGCCCCAGACGCAGACCGTGCCCCGGCCCGGCAGCACCGCCAGCACGCCGCCGCCGACCCCGCTCTTGCCCGGCAGCCCCACCCGGTAGGCGAACTCCCCTGCCGCGTCGTAGGTGCCGCAGGTGAGCAGCACCGCGTTGATCCGCTTGGCCTCGCTGCGCGACAGCAGCCGCGAGCCGTCGGCGCGGGTCCCGTGCCGGGCGAGGAAGAGCCCGGCCAGCGCGAGGTCCCGGCAGCTCGCCTCGATCGCGCAGTGCGCGTAGTAGTGCGCGAGCACGCTGTCGACCGGGTTGCGCAGGTTGCCGTAGCTGGCCATGAAGTGCGCCATCGCGGCGTTGCGGTGGCCGTGCTGGGCCTCGGAGGACGCCACCGAGTCGTCCACCGCGACGGCCGGGTTGCCGGACTCCGCGCGCAGGAAGTCCCGGACCGCGCCGACGGCGTCGCCGGTCAGCTTCAGCAGCCGGTCGGTGACGACCAGCGCGCCGGCGTTGATGAAGGGGTTGCGCGGGATGCCGTTCTCGGACTCCAGCTGGACCAGCGAGTTGAACGGGTTGCCGGACGGCTCGCGGCCGACCCCGCGCCACAGCTCGTCGCCGCCGTCCGCCAGCGCCAGGGCCAGGGTGAACAGCTTCGACACCGACTGGATCGAGAACGGGTGCTCCCAGTCCCCGGCGCCGAACACCGCGCCGTCCACGGTGGCGATGGCCATCCCGAAGGCCGTCGGGTCGGCCTGGGCGAGGGCCGGGATGTAGTCGGCGACCCGCCCCCGGGCGGGCGCCCCCCGGGCCGCCTCCATCGCCTCCTGGAGGAGCAGCTGGTAGTCCATGTCGTTCACGCTGCCATTGTCGGCCACCCCGCCGGCCTGGACCGACCCGGCCCCCGGGGTCGGGGCCGGGCCCCGATCCCGGCTGTCGGCGGCTGCTTCTAGAGTGGCGCCATGACGCGCCCCAATCCTGTGACCGCCGACGACGGCCGGACGCTTCGACGGCTGATCGGCGACGCCGGCCTCGGACCCTGGGAGGGTGAGCTGATGGGGCTGGCCGAGCACGGCATCGCCCTGGGCCCGCGCCCCGCCGGCCACCGGGGGCCGGAGCCGTTCTCCCGGTGCGGCGGCGTACCGGCCGTGCCGCCCGGCTTCGTCTGGCCGGGGGCGGAGCCGGGGCCGGACGCGCTGCCGGACTGCTTCGTCGCCCAGATCGACCTGGCGGAGGTCGCGCCGGCGGACGCCAACCACCTGCTGCCGCCCCGCGGCCTGCTCTACTTCTTCTTCCCCGGCCACGACGGCTTCGGCGGCCGGGACGCCGTCACCGTGCTGCACTTCCCGGACGCCACCGCCGACGGCACCGCGCCCTACGACGTGGCCTCCGATCCGGCGTTCGCCGATCCCGAGGCGGGCTGGGGCGCCCCGCCGTGGGAGTTCACCGGGCCGCCCGCGCCGCTGTACGCCGCCGGCAAGGCCATGCTGGCGCAGGCCGTGCGGTTCCACGACGATCCCCCGGTCGACCTCCCGGAGGAGGCGGTGGACCGGCTGACCGCGCTGCCGTCCGCCGCCCTGGACGTCGCGCCGCGGCACGGTGCCTGGATGGTGCTGCTCGGCCCCGATCCGGAGACGGACCAGTACGTGGTACCGCCGCGCGGCCGCGGTCCGGAGCGCATCCTGCTCGCGGCGGGCCGCCCGGAGTTCACCGGGTGCCCGCTCTACTACGTCATCCGCGACGAGGACCTGGCCGCCGCCGACTTCAGCCGGGTCGAGGCCGTCACCGTCCAGCACTGACCGGTCCGGGGTGAGGCCGCCTCCCCGGCGGAGCGCCGGTCAGCGCGGGCGGACCGCCTCGGCGAGCAGGCGGTAGGAGTCGAACAGCGCCGCGCGGTCGTACGTGCTGGTGGTGACGAGGAACTCGTCGGCCCCGGTGCGGGCCACCAGCGCGGCGAGCTCGGCGGCGGCCTGCGGCGGGGTCCCGGCGATGTGGCCGCGCAGCGACTGCTGGTAGGCCGCACGCTCGCGCGGGCCCATCTCCCGGCCGAGCACCTCCTCGGCGGGGGCCAGCGGCGGGAACTCGCCGTGGGTCCGGGCGTGGGCGCTCGCCCAGG
This sequence comes from Kitasatospora sp. NPDC005748, assembly GCF_040630735.1. Taxonomy (NCBI): domain Bacteria; kingdom Bacillati; phylum Actinomycetota; class Actinomycetes; order Kitasatosporales; family Streptomycetaceae; genus Kitasatospora; species Kitasatospora sp. NPDC005748. The sequence continues at coordinate 5,920 of NZ_JBEXYD010000055.1, read as the reverse complement.
CCTCGGCGACCAGCAGCCGCTCGGCCTCTTCGGCCGTTCCGGCGACCGCCACCGTGCCGGAGACCACCACGTACGGCCGGGCCGCCTGTGCGGAGGGGCGGAACCGGGCGCGGTAGCGGTCGATCGCGGCCAGCATCCGGTCCTCGCCGCGGACGGCCCCGATGACCAGCGGCAGCCCGGCCTCGGCGGCGATGTCCGCGCCCGCGCCGGTGGCCAGGACGAAGGCCGGGACGTCCAGGCCCTCGGCGGGGCGGGCGTGGACGTCCCGGTGGGTGCGCCCCGACCCGTCGAAGTAGCCGAGCAGCTCGGCCAGTTGCTCGCCGAAGCGGTCCGCGGCGTCCTTGTCCCGGCCGAGCGCCCGCCGGACGCCGTCGGTGAAGGCCACCGAGCGGCCCAGCCCCATGTCGATCCGGCCGGGGAAGAGCGCGGCGAGCACCCCGAACTGCTCGGCCACGACCAGCGGCTGGTGGTTGGGGAGCATCACGCCGCCCGTGCCGACCCGGATCCGGTCGGTGGCCGAGGCCACCGCCGCGGCGAGCACGGTGGGCGCCGACCCGGCCACGCCGGGGACGCCGTGGTGCTCCGACACCCAGAACCGGTGGTAGCCGAGCCGCTCGGCGTGCCGGGCGAACGCCACCGTGTCCCGCAGCGCCCGCGCGGGCTCCTCCCCCCGTCTCGTCCGGGAACGGTCGAGCACCGAGAGGCGGATCGCAGGCGCGGCAGTAGTCACCTCAGCGGCAACCACCACCGTCCGGGACCGCATTCCCGGCGCGCCGGCGCCGGGGTCACCGGCGCCGGGTCACGGCGCGGACCCAGGACGGCGGGCGGGGCTCAGGCCGGCGGGTCGGCCGCGCGGAGCTCGCCGGTGCGGACCACCTCCGCGTACCAGCGGGCGCTGTCCTTGGGCGTGCGGCGCTGCGAGGGGAAGTCCACGTGGACGATGCCGAACCGCTTGCCGTAGCCGTACGCCCACTCGAAGTTGTCCAGCAGGGACCAGAGGAAGTAGCCGCGCACGGGCGCGCCGGCGGCGATCGCGCGGTGGACGGCGGCCAGGTGGGACCGCAGGTAGGCGATCCGCTCGGGATCGCGCACCGCGCCCGAGGGGTCGCCGTAGTCGTCGTAGGCGGCGCCGTTCTCGGTGATCAGCAGGGGCAGGCCGGGCAGCTCGTCGCGGAGCCGGGTGAGCAGCTCGTACAGGCCCTCGGCGTCGACCGGCCACCCCATCGCGGTGCGCTCGCCCTCGGCCGGCAGGAAGCGGATGCCGTGGTCGGCGGGCCAGGGAGAACGCTCGCCGCCGTGGCCGTCCTGGCGCGGGGCCGGGTCGGCCGGGTCGTCGGCGGCGACCACCGTCGGGGTGTAGTAGTTGATGCCGAGCGCGTCGAGGGGGCGGGAGATCTCGGCGAGGTCGCCGTCGCGGACGAAGGACCAGTCGGTGACGCCGGCGGTGTCGGCGAGCACGTCGGCCGGGTAGCGGCCGTGGAACACCGGGTCGAGGAAGATCCGGTTGGCCAGCCCGTCGATCCGCCGGGCGGCCTCGCGGTCGGCCGGGTCGTCGCGGTGCGGGCGCACGGCCGCCAGGTTGAGGGTGAGCGAGACCCGGGCCGTGGCCGGGAGTTCGGCGCGCAGCGCGCCGACGGCGAGGCCGTGGGCGAGCAGCAGGTGGTGGTGGGCGGTGAGGGCGGCGGCCGGGTCGGTGCGGCCGGGGGCGTGGACGCCGCTGCCGTAGCCGAGGAAGGCGCTGCACCACGGCTCGTTCAGGGTGGTCCAGGAGTCGACGCGGTCGCCCAGCCGGGCGGCGGCCAGGGCCGCGTACTCGGCGAAGCGCCGGGCGGTCGACCGGTCGGTCCAGCCGCCGCCCGCGGCGGGGCCGCCACCGGCCGGGGTCTCCAGCTCCTGCGGCAGGTCCCAGTGGTAGAGCGTGGCCACCGGGGTGATGCCGTGCTCCAGCAGCCCGTCGACCAGCCGGTCGTAGAAGTCGAGCCCGGCCTTGTTGACCGGGCCGCTGCCGCCGGGCTGGACGCGCGGCCAGGCGATCGAGAAGCGGTAGGCGGGCAGGCCGAGTTCGGCCATCAGCGCGATGTCCTCGCGGAACCGGTGGTAGTGGTCGGTCGCGATGTCACCGGTGTCGCCGTTGCGGACCTTGCCGGGCGTCCGGCTGAAGGTGTCCCAGATGGACGGGGTGCGGCCGTCCTCCCCGGCGGCGCCCTCGATCTGGTAGGCGGCGGTGGCCGCGCCCCAGAGGAAGTCGGCGGGGAACACGAGGGGTCGGGCGTGGTCGGTCATGTCACCTTCCGGTGGTGTGGGTCGGGGTCAGCCCTTGACGGCGCCCTGCATGATGCCGCCGACGATCTGCCGGCCGAGGACGCCGAAGACCAGCAGGACGGGGAGCGTGCCGATCAGGGTGCCGGCCATGACGATCGACTGGTCGGGAACGTACCCCTGCCCCAGGGACTTCAACGCGACCTGCACGGTGGGGTTCTGCGAGCTGAGGGCGACGACCGGCCAGAAGAAGTCGTTCCAGGTGGCCATGAAGGTCAGCATGCCCAGCACCGCCATGCCCGGGCGGGCGGCCGGGAGCACGATCGAACGGAAGATCCGCAGCAGCGAGGCGCCGTCGACGCGGCCGGCCTCGACCAGTTCGTCCGGCAGCGCCTGGACCAGGTACTGCCGCATGAAGAACACCCCGAAGGCCGAGACCAGCGAGGGCAGGATCACCGACGGCAGGGTGTTCTGCAGGTCGAGCCGGACGATCACCATGAACAGCGGGATCACGCCGAGCTGCGGCGGGATCATCATGGTGGCGACGGTGACCGCCAGCAGCAGGCCGCGGCCGCGGAAGCGCAGTTTGGCGAAGGCGAAGCCGGCCAGCGTCGAGGAGAGCACCACCCCGGCCGTGACGGTGGCCGCGACGATCAGCGAGTTCAGCAGCGCGTCGCCGATCGCCGCCTGCTCCAGCGCCGCGCCGATGTTGTGCAGCAGGTTCGGTCCGGGGGTCAGTGCCGGTGAGGCCGAGCTGAGTTCGGCGTTGGAGCGGCTGGCGGCCACCAGCGTCCAGTAGAAGGGGAAGGCGAACGCCAGGGTGGCGGTGATCAGCACCACGTGGACGAGCGGGCCGCCGTGCAGCGGGGAGCGCGGGTTCGGTCGCATGCGGGTCACCGGTCCGTACGGTTGCGCCGGGCGGCGATCGCCGCGTTCAGCAGGGCGAGGACGACGATCAGCAGGAACATCACCCAGGCCACCGCGGCCGCGCGCCCGAGGTGGAAGAAGCTCCAGCCCTGCTCGTAGAGGTAGAGGCCGAGGGTCTGGTACTGGTGGGAGATCCCGCCGCCGGCGTTTCCCTCGTAGAGCAGCGGTTCGCCGAACAGCTGGGTGGCGCCGATGGTCGACACCACCACGGTGAAGACGATGGTGGGGCGCAGGCCGGGGACGGTGACGTGGCGGAACTGCTGCCACCGGGAGGCCCCGTCGACCGCCGCCGACTCGTAGAGCTCGCCGGGGATCGCCTGCATGCCGGCCAGGTAGATCAGCGCGTTGTACCCCGTCCACCGCCAGGTGACGATCGCGGAGACGCCGAACTGCGAGGCCCAGGTGCCCGCCTGCCAGTCCACCGGGCTCAGGCCGGCCTGGCCCAGCACCCAGTTGATCAGGCCGTAGTCCCGCCCGAAGAGCTGGGCGAAGACCAGCGTGGCGGCCGCCACCGAGGTCGCGTACGGCAGCAGCATCGCGACCCGGTAGAAGGACCGGCCGCGCAGCCGGTAGTTGAGCAGGTGGGCCAGGCCCAGTGCCATCAGCAGCTGGGGCACGGTGGAGAGCACCCCGATGGTGAAGGTGTTGCGCAGCGCGTTCCAGAAGAACGGGTCCGCCAGCAGGCGGGTGTAGTTCTGCGCGCCGACCCAGTCCATCCGGTCGGTGGTCTGCAACTCGACCCGGTGGAGCGAGACATAGGCGGTGTAGAGCAGCGGGAAGAGCCCGAAGGCGGCGAACAGGACGAAGAACGGGGCGAGGAAGCCGTAGGGCGCGAGCCGGCCGGCCCGGCGGGCCCGGGGCTTCGCCGGGTCGGCCGCGGGCAGGCGGGCGGCGGAGGTGATGGCCATCGTGGTGATCTGCCGATACCTCGTCAGTTTCCGTTGGCCTTCGCGATGTTGTCCATCGCGTGCTTCCAGGCCGTGTCCGGGGCGGTGCCGGTCCGCTCGACCTCGCCCAGGGCGTCGGTGAAGGCCTTGCCGATCACGCCGTCGTCCACGCCGAGCACCTGGGCCGGCATGGCGGCCGCCGACTCGCTGAAGATCCGGCCGATCGGCGCGTTGTTGAAGTACGGGTCGGTCACGTCCTTGATGGCGGCCTGCGCGCCGGTGGACGACGGGAAGGAGCCCTGCTTCGTGAAGAGGGTGGTCTGCTGCTCCTTGGCGGTCAGCCAGGCGATCAGCGCGGCGGCCTCCTTGGGGTGCTTGGCCGTCCTGGGCACGGCGAGGTAGGAGCCGCCCCAGTTGCCCGTCCGGCCGGGGCCGGGGGCGACGTCCCAGCTGCCCGAACCGGCCTCGCCCGCCTGGCCCTTGATGTAGCCGAGCATCCAGGCGGGGCAGCTCAGGGTGGCGAACTTCCCGGTGCTGAAGGCCTTGTTCCACTCCGGGGTCCACTGCGGGAGCTTCGCGCTCAGCCCGTCCGCGACCAGCCGGCCGGCGTCGGCCCAGGCGGTCCGCACGGCCTGGCTGCTGTCGAAGACCGGCTTGCCGCTCTCGTCGGCGTAGCGCACCTTCTGCTGGCCGACCTCGGCGGTGAAGAGCCCGGCCGCACTGTCCGTCCAGGTGTTGCCGGCGCCGGCCGTGGCCACGTACTGCTTGCCGAGGTCCAGGTAGCCCTGCCAGGTCGACCAGCGCTGGGCCAGCTCGGTGCGGTCAGTGGGCAGGCCGGCCGCCTTGAACAGGTCGGTGCGGTAGCAGATCGCCTCCGGGCCGATGTCGGTACCGGCCCCGAGGACCCGGCCGTCGGCGGTCTTCACCGCGGCGCCCTTCCAGGGCACCAGTTCGTCGTTGACCGAGCCGAGCCCGAGGGTCTTCAGGTCGGTGAACTTGTCGGCCTGCTTCTGCAGCACGCTCGCCACCCGGCCGACCTCCAGCCCCTGGATGTCGGCCAGTCCGCCGCCGCCCGCGAGCTTGGTCTGCAGGGCCTGCCAGTACTGGCCCTCGTCCTGGGTGTCGGTCTGCTTGACCGTGACGTTGGGGTGCAGCTTCATGTACTCCTCGTAGAGGCCGCTCTCCTTGAAGCCGAAGGTGCCGAAGAGGTCGACGGTGATGGTCACTTTGCCGTCGGCGGCGTCGGCCGATCCGGCGGAGCTGCCGCAGGCGGTGAGCAGGAGGGTGGCGGCGAGGGCGGTGCTGGCGAGCACGGCGGCGGAGCGGCGCATGAGGACTCCCTGGCGGGGCGGGTGGGGTGCGGTTCGGGCGGCGCGGGGCGAGCGGGGGTGTGGGGGTGCGCGGACGAGGGGCGCGGGGCGGTGCGTCGAACGGGTTCTGAGAGCGCTCTTGAGAGCGCTCTCAGTGCGTTGAGAGGAGAGTGCCGTGCGGGCGGCGCGATGGTCAAGAGGCCGAAACCCGAACGTAATCTCCGGGATATCGTCGACCCGCGTTCAGGCCTTGAACGCGGGGGTGGAAAGGGTTACTCCGGCGGGACAGCGAAGCGCCCGACCGCCCAGGCCCCGGCCGGTCAGGTGCCCGCCGGTCAGGTCCAGCCCGTCCGGCCGAGGCCGGTCAGGCCGAGGCGCGCAGGACCAGCCGGGTGGGGGTGATCACGGAGGTGGGGCCCCCGGGGCGCAGACCCGACGGGAGCGCGCAGGCCGTCCAGGTCGCGCATCGACGCGCCGGCGTTGAAGTCGCCCGAGACGAGCACCTGGTGGGGGTTGCCGGCGAGGTCCCGCTCCAGG
>NZ_JBEXYD010000054.1:0-54801 GCF_040630735.1 Kitasatospora sp. NPDC005748 | reverse complement strand
TACCGCACCGCACTGCGCAACGTGCTGGCCCACAAGGGCCGACTCCTGATGACGGCCCTCGCCGTCATGCTCGGCACCGCCTTCGTCGCCGGCACCATGGTCTTCTCCGACACCTTCGGCAAGGCCATGCAGGACAGCAACTCCAAGAGCTACTCCGACGTGTCGGTCCAGATCGTCGACCGGTCGGCCGGCTCCTCCGCCTCCGCCCGGGAGAAGAGCGAGACGAGCGCGGCCACCCTGACCGACGCCACCGTCCAGCAACTCGGCGCGCTCCCCGGGGCCGCCTCGGCCCGCGGCGTGGTCAGCGGCTTCACCGGCGTCGCCGACCGGAGCGGCGACCTGATCGGCCAGGCCTGGACCGCCAAGGGCGCCAACTTCGCGCCCGGCGCGGACGGCAAGGACGTCCGCTACCCGATGGCGGAGGGTCAGGGACCGAAGAAGGCCCAGGAGATCGCCCTCGACCGCAGGACCGCCGAGAAGGGCGGCTACAAGGTCGGCGACACCGTCCGGATCGCCTCCAACGGCCCGGTCGCCGAGGCGAAGCTCACCGGCGTCTTCACCACCGACGACCCGGTGGTGAACACCGGCGGCACGCTCACCCTGTTCGACCGCGCCACCGCCCAGCAGCTGCTGCTGGAGCCGGGCCGCTACAGCAGCGTCGTACTCGCCGCCAAGCCCGGCACCACGGAGGCCGCGCTGCTCGCCGAGGCCCAGCAGAAGCTCCCGGCCGGCCGGCAGTTCGACGCCGAGACCGGTCAGCAGCTCAAGGACGACGAGCAGAAGATGATCACGAGCAGCACCGACGGCATGCGGACCATGCTGCTCGCCTTCGCCGGGATCTCACTCTTCGTCGGCATCTTCATCATCGCCAACACCTTCACCATGCTGGTCGCCCAGCGCACCAAGGAGCTCGCCCTGCTGCGGGCGATCGGCGCCAGCCGCAAGCAGGTCACCCTGTCCGTGCTGATCGAGGCCCTGGTGATCGGCGCCCTCTCGGCCGCGGCCGGCCTGGTGGTCGGCATCGCGATCGGCGCCGGGCTGCAGTCCGCCGTCCACTCGCTGAACGACGGCCTGCCCACCGGCGCGCTGGTGGTCAAGCCGCTGACCGTGATGGTCACCCTGGTGGTCGGCGTCCTGGTCACCGTCCTCTCCGCGCTGCTGCCCGGGCTCCGCGCCTCGCGGATCGCCCCGGTGGCCGCGATGAGCAGCGGCGACCAGCCGACCAGTCAGAAGAGCCTGCTGGTCCGCAACATCATCGGATCGATCCTCACCGCGGGCGGTGGCGCGCTGGTCGCCTACGGCGCCTCCACCGGCAACGGCGACGGCCGCGCACCGGTCGCCCTCGGCGCCGGGCTCGCCCTGATCGGCGTCTTCATCCTGCTGCCGCTGCTCTCCCGGCCGGTGATCGCCCTGGTCGGCCCGGTGCTCGGCAAGCTGGCCGGTACGCCCGGCAAGCTCGCCCGGCAGAACGCGGTGCGCAACCCGCGCCGCACCGCCGCCACCGCCGCCGCCCTCACCATCGGTCTGACCCTGGTCACCGGCCTGACGGTGATCGGCGCCTCGGTCGGCGGAGCCCTCGACAAGGCCGTCACCAGCTCGATGAAGGCCGACTACCTGATCTCGACCGCGAACGACATGAGCCTGTCGCCGAAGGTCCCCGCCGAGGTCGCCAAGACCGCCGGAGTGACGGCCTCCTCGCCGCTCACCACCGTCTACTGGGACCTGAACGGCACGAACAAGTCGATCAGCGGCCTGGACGCGGACAGCTTCGACCAGCTCGTCTCCGTCAAGCTGACCAGCGGATCCACCGCGGGCTTCGCCCAGGGCCAGGCCCTGATCGACACGGACGTCGCCAAGAAGAACAACGTCACCACCGGCTCGACCCTGACCGTCACCTACCCGGACCAGTCCACGGGCCGGCTGACCGTCGGCGGTGTCTACGAGTCGGGCGGCATGCTCGGCCCGGTGGTGCTGGCCAACAGCGAGATCGTCAAGCACGAGCCCACGCCGTACATCAGCGACGTCCTGGTCAAGGGCGCCGACGGTGCCACCGACTCGCTCAAGAAGGCGCTCAAGGACGCCACCGGCGCCAACCCGGTGATCGAGGTCAAGTCCAAGCAGGACGTCCGCGACGACTTCAGCCAGATCATCACCATCGCGCTGAACATGATGTACGGCCTGCTGGCGATGTCCGTGCTGGTCGCGGTCCTCGGTGTGGTCAACACGCTGGCCATGTCGGTCTTCGAGCGCAAGCGCGAGATCGGGATGCTGCGGGCGATCGGCCTGGACCGCAGCGGCATCAAGCGGATGGTCCGCCTGGAGTCGGTGGTGATCTCGGTCTTCGGTGCCGGCATCGGCGTGCTGCTCGGCTGCTACACGGCCTGGGGGATCCTCGGCACCCTGAAGTCCAGCATGGCGGGCCTGACCACGGCGCTCCCCTACGGCCAGCTGCTGCTCTTCCTCGTGCTCGCCGGCCTGGTCGGCCTGGTGGCCGCGATCTGGCCGGCCCGCCGGGCGTCCAAGCTGGACATCCTGGAGAGCATCAAGACCGACTGACCCACCGGCGCCGGGCACCGCACCGGCGCCGGACACGGAAAGACCCCCACCGGAGGGTTCGGTGGGGGTCTTTCGCTACTTCTGTACTCCGCCCGGTCGCACGGCCGGCTGAGCACCACGGAGGTCGTGGTCCGGCGACGCTGCCGGGCGGAGGGCCTCCGACTCATTTCCCGGTGCTCCCACACCGGGATCTCAGTCGCTTACTTGCTGCTGGCGAGTTCCTTGTCGGCGGCCGGCTTGGCGGCCTCGACCGGCTTCGGCGCGGGCGCCGCGGCCTCCTGGAACGCCTCGAACGGCTTCTCCATCTGGGCCAGGCCGACGGCCTCGCGCTTCAGGAAGACCGCCAGCGTCCAGTCGGTGAAGACGCGGACCTTGCGGTTCATGGTCGGGACCATGGCGCCGTGGTACAGGCGGTGGAACCACCAGGCCGGACGGCCCTTCAGCTTGTACTTGCCGAAGAGGATCGCCACACCCTTGTGCAGGCCGAGACCGGCCACCGCACCGAGGTTCTTGTGCTTGTACTCGGCCTGCGGGAAGCCGCGCATGCCCGAGATCACGTTGTCGCCGAGGACGGCGGCCTGCCGGACGGCGTGCTGCGCGTTCGGCGGGCACCAGGCGCCCTCGCCCGCGGCGAGGTCCGGCACCTGGGCGTTGTCGCCGGCGGACCAGACGTAGTCGAAGCCCTTGACCTGCAGGGTCGGGGCGGTGTCCACGTGGCCGCGCGGGCCCAGCGGGAGGCCGAAGTTGGCCAGCACCGGGTTGGGCTTGACGCCCGCCGTCCACACGATGGTGGAGGCGTCCGCCTCGACGCCGTTCTTCAGCACGACGTGCTGGTCGACGCAGGAGTCCATCGAGGTCTCGATGTAGATCTCGATGTTGCGCTCTTCGAGCTTCTCCTTGGTCCACAGACCGAGGTCCGGGCCCATCTCCGGGAGGATGCGGTTGGCCGCCTCCACCAGGATGAAGCGCATGTCGTCACGGCTGACGGTCTTGTAGATCTTGGCGGCGTCGCGCGCCATGTCCTCGATCTCGGCGATCGTCTCGACACCGGCGAAGCCACCGCCGACGACGACGAAGGTCAGCGCCTTGCGGCGGATCGCCTCGTCCGTGGTGGACTCGGCCTTGTCCAGCTGCGCCATGACGTGGTTCCGGAGGCTGATGGCCTCCTCGACCGTCTTCATGCCGATGCCGTGCTCCGCCAGACCCGGGATCGGGAAGGTCCGGGAGACCGAGCCGGTCGCGACGACCAGGTACTCGAAGGGCAGCTCGTACGAGTCGCCGGCCGCCGGCTGGATGGTGGCGACCTTGCGGGCGTGGTCCACACCGGTGACAGCACCGGTGAGCACCTCCGCCTTCTTGAGGGCGCTGCGCAGCGGCGCGACGAGGTTGCGGGGCGCGACGTTGCCGCCGGCCGCCTCGGGGAGGAAGGGCAGGTACGTCATGTACGACCGCGGGTCGACGACCGTGACGGTCGCTTCGCCATAGCGCATCTTCTTGAGGATGCGCATCGCGGCATACAGGCCGACGTAACCACCGCCGACAATGAGGATGCGAGGACGCTCCGTGGTGCTCATATCCGAAAGTATCCAGCACCGTCCGGAGCAGCCTTCGTGAGGCCGGTCACAAGCTCCTGGACACCCTGTGCTACACTTCGCGGCCACTTTCTCGGCCCTGGGGAGCTGTCTCACAGCCCTCCCCGCCTCCCCGTGAGGCTATGGACCCGAACGGCCCTGCTGAGCAGCAACGATCCATGGCACGCCTGGGTTCCCGCGCGTGATTTCGATTTTCAAACCCGCACGGGGGCGTTACCTGCGATCCAGCGGGCGACACGACGGACAGGCCTTCGGTCCCACATTTCGGACGTAGCGGACCGGTCAGCGCGACGAATGGCTGGATCGCCATGTGAAGAAATTCACGAACTTTCTCGCAGGGCCTCGGGCGCGCCCCGGCCCCGGACCCCCCGAAGGGGTTCCGGGGCCGGGTCGGTAAGCCACGCACCGGGCTAGGAGGCGATACTCCAGGCGATGCCGTCCAGGATGTCGTGCTCGCTCACGACCAGCTCGGCGGCGCCGGTCCGCTCCATGATCTCCAGCAGCTCCAGCGCGCCGGCCGCGATGACGTCCACCCGGCCCGGGTGCATCGACGGGATGGCCGCACGCTCGGCGTGGGTGGCGGCGAGCAGCTCGGAAGCGATCCGGGCCACGTCCTCGCGGGTGATCCGCGAGTGGTGGATCCGCTCGGAGTCGTACCCGGGCAGGTCCTGGACGATCGCCGACACCGTGGTGACCGTCCCGGCCAGACCGACCAGCGTCGCCGCACCGGTCAGCGGGACGACCTCCTCGGCCTTGTCCAGCTCGGCCCGGACGTGCGCCCGCGCCTCGGCGACCTGCTCCGCCGAGGGCAGCTCGGCGCCGCCGAAGTGCCGCTCGGTCAGCCGGACACAGCCGATGTCGACCGAGCGGGCGGCCCGGACGTCCTCGGCGCCGAGCACGAACTCGGTGGAGCCGCCGCCGAGGTCGAAGACCAGGTACGGCGCCGGGAACTGTCCGCCGGTGAGCTCCTTGGTGGCGCCGACGAAGGAGAGGTGCGCCTCCTCCTCGCCGCTCACCACCTCGGGCCCGACGCCCAGGATGTCGCGCACGCCCTTGGCGTACTCGTCACTGTTCTCGGCGTCCCGCGAGGCGCTGGTGGCCACGAAGCGGATCCGCTCCGGGGCCACCCCGAAGCCGGCGATCACCTCGGCGTACTCGCGGCAGGCCGCGAAGGTGCGGGCCAGCGCGTCCGGGTGCAGCCGGCCGGTCCGGTCCACGCCCTGACCCAGCCGGTTGATCACCATCCGGCGGTCGAGGTCGGTGATCGCCCCGGTCTCCGGATCGAGGTCGGCGACCAGCAGGCGGATCGAGTTGGTACCGCAGTCGATCGCGGCGACCCGGGTGACACTCATGCGTCGGGCTCCTCGGCATTCTCCTGCGCGGCCCGCTTGGCGGCGCGTTCGGCGGCCTTCTGCTGCTTGGCGGCGATCACGGCCTCGTGGTCCTGCTGCTTGGCGCGGTTCCTCGCGACCCGCTCGCCGGCGGCCTCGACCTCGTCGGGGGAGACGCAGGGGCCCTTGGCCCACCAGTCCTCCAGCATGCCGATCGCCTCGTCGCCGAGCGGGTTGACGCCCTCGCCGGCCGCCAGCGAGTGGCCGACCAGCACGTGCAGGCACTTCACCCGGTCCGGCATGCCGCCGGCGCTGGGGAAGCCCTCCAGCACCTCGATGGCGTCGCGACGCGCGATGTAGTCCTCGTGCGCCTTCTGGTAGGCGGCGGCCAGCTCCGGGTCCTCGGCGAGCCGGGCGGTCTGCTCCTTCATCACGCCGTCCGCCTCCAGCGTGCCGATCAGCGAGGCGGCCTTGGGGCAGGTCAGGTAGTAGAGCGTCGGGAACGGCGTGCCGTCCGCGAGCCGGGGGGCCGTCTCCACGACGTCCGGGTTGCCGCAGGGGCAGCGGTGCGCCACCGAGCGCAGGCCGCGCGGGACCCGGCCGAGCTGTGCGGCGATGGCCGCGACGTCGGTGTCGGAGACGGAGGGGTGGTTCTCAGTGGTCATGGGGGGAGCTGGCTCCAGCAGGGGCAGGGGCGGGTGAAGAGGGCGGGGCGAGAGCGGCGGTGTCGGCGGCGTCCACCGAGTCCCAGACGCTCGCGTACCAGGGCTTGGCGGCCTTGGCCGCGCCGTCGGAGGGGGCGGGCGGGACGGCGGAGGACTGGGTGGCGCCCCGGCCCACCGGATCCACCGCGATGTACGGGGTCTCCCCCGGCATCGCGTAGTGCAGCCGGCTGCGGGCCTGCGCCTTGACGTACTCCGGGTCCTGCCAGCGGGTCTTCTCCCGGCGCAGCTGCTCGACCTGTTGCCGGGCGTGCTCGGCCTTCGCCCGCTGGGCGGAGATCTCGGAACGCTGGGAGATGAACTGCCTGGTCGGGTAGGCCAGGATCGCGACCAGGGAGCAGAGCACCAGGACGAGGACGGTCGCCCGGCTCGTGAAGCGAGGCCGGGCGGCAAAGCCCGGGATCCTCCAGCCTGCCATCTCCCGTGTCCCCTCCTGATCGCGACGGTGCCCCGCCGTCCACCCTACGGGGTGAACGGCGGGGCACCGGTCAGGCTTGCGCTACTGGGCGCGATCGGCCCTCGTGACGGGCCCGGGCCGACGACTGCTCGGCCGCGCGGTCACTACTCGGCGGAGCGGAAGCGCGGGAACGCGCCGCGGCCGGCGTACTCGGCCGCGTCGTCGAGGATCTCCTCGATGCGCAGCAGCTGGTTGTACTTGGCGACGCGCTCGGAGCGGGCCGGGGCGCCGGTCTTGATCTGGCCGCAGTTGGTGGCGACGGCGAGGTCGGCGATGGTGACGTCCTCGGTCTCACCGGAGCGGTGCGACATCATGCAGCGGTAGCCGTTGCGCTGGGCCAGCTCGACGGCGTCCAGGGTCTCGGTCAGCGAGCCGATCTGGTTCACCTTGACCAGCAGCGCGTTGGCGGTGCCGGTCTCGATGCCCTTGGCCAGGCGGGCCGGGTTGGTGACGAACAGGTCGTCGCCGACCAGCTGGACCTTGTCGCCCAGCTTGACGGTCATGGCCTTCCAGCCGTCCCAGTCCGACTCGTCCAGCGGGTCCTCGATGGAGACCAGCGGGTACGCGGCGACGAGCTCGGCGTAGTACTCGATGAGCTCGGCGGCGGAGAGCGCCTTGCCCTCGAACTGGTAGGCACCGTCCTGGTAGAACTCGGAGGCGGCGACGTCCAGGGCGAGCGCGATGTCCCGGCCGGGCACGTAACCGGCCTTCTGGATGGCCTCGGTGATGAGGTCCAGGGCCTCGCGGTTGCTGTCCAGGTTCGGCGCGAAGCCGCCCTCGTCGCCGAGGCCGGTGGACAGGCCGCGCTCCTTCAGCACGCCCTTGAGGGTGTGGTAGACCTCGACGCCCCAGCGGACGGCCTCGGAGAAGGACTCCGCGCCGATCGGAGCGATCATGAACTCCTGGATGTCGACGTTGGAGTCCGCGTGCGAGCCACCGTTGAGGATGTTCATCATCGGGACGGGCAGGACGTGGGCGTTCGGGCCGCCCAGGTAGCGGAACAGCGGCAGGTCGCTGGCCTCGGAGGCGGCGTGCGCCACGGCGAGCGAGACGCCCAGGATCGCGTTGGCGCCGAGCGAGGACTTGTCCGGCGTGGCGTCCAGGTCGAGCATGGCCTGGTCGATCAGGCGCTGCTCGGTGGCGTCGTAGCCGACCAGCTCGGGGCCGATCTGCTCGATGACGGCCAGGACGGCCTTCTCCACGCCCTTGCCGAAGTAGCGGTTCTTGTCACCGTCGCGAAGCTCCAGCGCCTCGAAGGCACCGGTGGAGGCACCCGACGGGACAGCGGCACGGCCGGTGCTGCCGTCGTCGAGGCCGACCTCGACCTCGACCGTGGGGTTGCCACGCGAGTCGAGAATCTCACGGGCTACGACGACATCGATGGACGGCACGAGGCATCTCCTAGCGGAAGCAGGTTCGGCTGACGATGGGTGCTGTCGGCCGGATGGTTGCGGAGTCGTTACGACCAGAGCCTAACCGCACGGGCTCCCGGGACCACGTCGACCTCGGTCCCGTCTCAGCGTGTGGCCGGGCTACCCACCGGTAGTTCACCTGGTTGTCCCACGAAATGCGGCCGGATGCGGACGAAGGGGGCCGAACCGGCCCCCTTCGTGGCGTCACCGCACGGGGAGTCACCACACGGGCGGTCAGCCGAGGTCGAGCTGCTGGCCCGGGAGGATCAGGTTGGGGTCGGTGCCGACGGTGCCGCGGTTGCCGTCGTACAGCGTCTGCCAGCCGCCCTCGACGCCCTGGGCGGCGGCGATCGTCGACAGGGTGTCACCGGACTGGACGGTGTAGCCGTGCCCGGTGCGCTGCTGGGCGGCGGGAGCGGCCGCGGCCGGGGCGCCGTGGGCGGCGGCGGGGCGGCTGTCCTGGCCCGCGTACCCGCTCGTCTGCTGGGCGGCCTGCTGACCGGCGTACTGCTGGTAGACGCTCTGGTGGCTGGTCCAGTACCAGGCGCCGTCACTCTGGTACCAGAAGACCTTCGCGTCGGCGTCCCAGCCGGGCTGGCCGGCGAAGCCCGGAGCCCGGTCGTCCTGCTGGGCGGGCTGCTGGGCGGCGGGCTTCGGGGCCTGCTGCTGGGCCGGCTTCTGGGCGGGCTTCTGCGCCGGCTTCGACTGGGCCGGCTTGGCGGCGGCCGTCGGCTCGGCGTCCGAGGAGGTGTCGACCGAGGCCGCGGCCCCACCCTTGGCCAGGCCCGCCTTCTGGGAGCAGACCGGCCAGGCGCCCGGCCCCTGCGAGGCGAGGACCTTCTCGGCGACCGAGATCTGCTGCGCCCGGCTGGCCTGGTGGGCCTGCGGCGCGTACGAGGTGCCGCCGAACGCCTTCCAGGTGCTGGAGGTGAACTGGAGGCCGCCGTAGAAGCCGTTGCCGGTGTTGATGCCCCAGTTGCCGCCGCTCTCGCACTGGGCGACCGCGTCCCAGGTCGAGGCCGGGGCGGCCGAAGCGCCGGTGGCGGTGAGGAGCGGCAGGGCGAGTCCGACACCGGCCACGCCGGCAACGGCGATGGCCTTCTCGGTCTGGGTGCGACGACGGTGACGGCCGGTTCCGACGAAGAGCATGGGGAAGTCCTCTCCGCACGCCTGCGAGGTGAGCTGTCGGGTTCGGACCGGGAGGTGGCCCGGCCGCACGACGCGGACGCCTTCTGCCCGCGCGGGCGGCTTCACCCCAAGCCGTGGGGGACGGCAACAAACCTGGTTCCCCCGCCCCTGCCCAAGGGTTCTGGTCGGTTTCCCGTAACGCGGCGGGCAGGATTCGGCGTTCCGCGCACGAGGTCCGCAGCTGCGAACTCCAGGGAGGGTAGACAGATCCTCACATCAATAACAAGCTCATATCGCAGGTATCACACATAAATTACGGCGCGTGGCCGATCGCCTACCAACGACAGGGCTATGTCCGGTTTGATGCAGATTCATACCCGCTGCCAGAGCGTGTCGGCGACATCCCGTCAGCGTGTCGGGGTCTCGGCGCGACGAGATCGAGGCACCGCCGGGGGGCGCCGGACGGATTTGCTCAGAGCCCGTCCACCGGTGCCGCGGAGGGCTTCTCTGGGGTGAATTCCACCGGGAGATCGCGCAGCCCACGCATGATCAGGCCACCACGCCAGCGGAGCTCCTCCGGGCTAGCGGCGAGTCGCAGATCGGGCAACCGGGTGAGCAGGGTGGTGAGCGCCGCGCGCCCCTCCAACCGGGCCAGCGGAGCACCGATGCAGTAGTGGATGCCGTGCCCGAAGCCGAGGTGCGGGTTGTCCGTCCGGGCCAGGTCGAGGGTGTTCTCGTCGGCGAACCGTGCCGGGTCCCGGTCCGCCGCCGCGAGCACCACCAGCACCGGATCGCCGACCGGGATGTCCACGCCGCCGATGGTCAGCGGGCTGGTCGCGAACCGCCAGGTGGCGAGCTCCACCGGCCCGTCGTAGCGCAGGAGTTCCTCGATACCGGTCTCCAGCAGCGCGGTCTCGCCGCGGGCGATCGAGTCCTGGAGCAGCGCCCGCTGCCCGGGGTTGCGCAGCAGGGCGTAGGTGCCATTGCCGATCAGGTTCACGGTCGTCTCGAACCCGGCGAAGAGGAGGATGAAGGCCATCGCCGCGGCCTCGTTCTCGGTCAGGTGCTCACCGTGGTCGCTTGCCCGGATCAGCCCCGAGATGAGGTCGTCGCCGGGATCGGCCCGCTTGCGGTGGATCAGCTCCGCCAGGTAGGCGCGCATCCGCTTGACGGCGCGTCCCACCCCGCCGCGCTGCCCGCTGCCATGGCGGATCATCATGCCCGCCCAGTCCCGGAAGTCGTCCTGGTCCTCGGCCGGCACGCCGAGCAGGTCGCAGATCGCGTAGATCGGCAGCGGGAAGGCGAACTCGTGGATCAGGTCCGCCGAGCCGCGCTCCGCGAAGCCGTCGATCAGCCGGTCGGTGAGCTGCTGCACCCGGGGCTCGAACTCCGCCACCCGGCGCGGCGTGAACGCCTTCGAGACCAGCCGGCGCAGCCGGGTGTGGTCCGGCGGGTCGATGTTCAGCAGGTGGGTCATCAGATTGGCCTGGCGCTCGCCGGGGATGCCGACCCGGCCGCTGCGGTGGGCGTGCCCGCTGTGGTGGGCCGGGTCCTTCGAGAGCCGGCTGTCGGCGAGCGCCTGCCGGGCGTCCGCGTACCTGGTCACCAGCCAGGCCTCGACCCCGCTCGGCAGGGTGGTGCGGTGCACCGGTTCGTGCTCCCGCAGCCACGCGTACGCCGGGTACGGGTCGGCGGCGAACTCCCAGGTGAAGAGCGGCGGGCGGGCTGAATCGGGCTGAACTGGCATGTGTCGACCGTATCCGGTGGGGAACCCCGGCGTGGCAGGCGTGAGCCTGGTCACCTGAGGGGTAATCCCTGTTGCGGAGGGTCAGGACCTGCCTACGATCCTCCGCAAGCAAAATGCGTGGGCGCCGGTGCGGAGCCGCCCACAGGGAGGAGCGCACCATGCGGGTCACCGGGGCAGTCGTGGTCATCGCCGTACTCGCCGGCGGGTCGGGAGCCGGCCTCGCCCGCCGGTTCACCGCCGCGGGCGCCTCCGGCGTCCTCATCGCCGACCAGCAGGTCGGCATCGCCGAGGACCTCGCCACCGAACTCGACCGGCCGGGCTGCCCGGTCGTCGGCGTCTGCGGCGACATCCGCCGCCCGAGCGACATCGCCGCCCTGGTCGACACCACCGAGAAGCACCTCGGCCCGATCGACCTGTTCTGCGTCGCCGGGCCGGGCGGCGAGCGCGTCCTCTCCCTCGCCGAGCTGCCGGACCACCTCGACCTGGAGCGGCTGGCCGAACTGCTCGCCCTGGTCGGCGAGGCGATCGCCGAGGTCGTCGACGAGGTGGTCCCGGTGCAGCGCCGGGCGGTGGAGGACGTGGCGGCGGTCTGACGGGGGGCGCGGCGGGTCGCGGCGCGGGCGGCGTGCCCGGGCGGCGGTCGCAGTGCGGGCGGCGTGCCCGGGCGCGGGTCTCGGCCCGGG
This sequence comes from Kitasatospora sp. NPDC005748, assembly GCF_040630735.1. NCBI lineage: Bacteria > Bacillati > Actinomycetota > Actinomycetes > Kitasatosporales > Streptomycetaceae > Kitasatospora > Kitasatospora sp. NPDC005748. The sequence continues at coordinate 43,173 of NZ_JBEXYD010000054.1, read as the reverse complement.
CGTGCCCGGGCGCGGGTCTCGGGCGTGCTCCGGAGGCCGCTCGGGGCTACTCGGGCTTGAGCCCCTCGGCGGCGCGCACGGCGTCCCGGTAGCCGCGCGCGGCCGCCCGGAGCGCGGCGTCCACGTCCACCCCCGCGTCGAACGCCCGCTGCGCCACCGCGAGCAGCAGCCGGCCCGCCGACTCCGCCGTGAGCTCCGCGGGCAGCTCGTAGGCCGCGTCCGGCACACCGGTGAAGCCCGCCCGGCGCACCCGGGACACCAGCTTCGCCGCGTACGCCAGCGCGGGAAGACCGGCCGGCACGCCGTCCAGCACCGACTCGCGCTCCGACTTCTCGGCGGCCTTCAGCGCCTCCCAGTTCGCCTCCACCTCGGCGGCGCCCTCGGCCTCGACATCCCCGAACACGTGCGGGTGGCGGTACATCAGCTTCTCGACGATGTCACCCGCCACGTCGTCGATGGAGAACGCGTCGGTGGGGTGCTCCTCGGCGATCCGGGAGTGGAAGAAGACCTGGAGCAGGACGTCGCCCAGCTCCTCGCGGAGCGTGTCGCGGTCCCCCTCCTCGATCGCCTCGACCAGCTCGAAGGACTCCTCCACCAGGTACTTCACCAGGCTGGCGTGGGTCTGCTCGGCGTCCCAGGGGCAGCCGCCGGGCGAGCGAAGGCGGTCCATCACCGAGACCAGGTCCAGCAGCCGCGCGCCCGGCAGGTCGTACGAACCGGGCAGCACCTCGATCTCGGGCACCTCGCCCGCGTGCTCGACCGCGAGGCGCGCCAGCGCGTCGGTGAGCCCGGGGTCGCCGTCCGGGCTGCCCAGCCAGACCGTCGGCCCCGAGGCGGCCGGCTGTCCGGTCAGCAGCCGGGCGAGCGCGGGCGCCGAACCGGGCGCCACCACCTCCACCTCGACCCCGGCCTGCCGCACCGCCGGCAGCTGCGGGTGCGCGGCGTCCCCGGCGAGCACCCGCCCGGCCGACCGCAGCGCCTCCCAGGCGGGCCAGGCCAGCAGGCCGGGAGCCACCCGGTGGGTGGTGGTGAGCAGGATCAGCTTCGCGCCCGGAAGATTCGTCACACCCCGAACCTACCCGGCCCCGGTGAGCCCCCGCCTCCACGTTTCGCCCGGCCAGGGGGACGGCGGGGCCGGGTGCCGGTCAGGCCGCGTACCGGGTATCGCCCGGCCAGGGGGCGGGTGCCGGTCAGGGTCCGGCACCGCACTCCGCCCGACCCGACGGGCGACAGGCACCAGCGCCCGAGGCGGCGGGACCACGGCACCGGACCGGCCCCACCGCCGCACTCCGCCCGCCCCCGAGGGCGAGGCTGGCCCGGGTGTCGGCCGCGCCCCACCGCCCTCCGCCCGACCCGGAAGACGACCTCGGGGTACGTGCCGGCCCGCCGCCCCGCACCGCCTGATGCACCCGACACAGAGGGGCAGCGGCAGGCCCCGGTGCCGGTCCGGCTCCGCCCCCTCGGTCGAAGGACGGCGGCAGGCCCATGGGTCCCCACCCCTCCCGTTCGGCCGCAGCGGCGCGGGCCGGTCGCGCGGCACGGAGTGAGAAGTCGACCGGTCCGACTTCCCGTGCCGTCGAACCTGAGGGCCAGCCGGCATGGGCCCCCGCCCGCCCCGTGCGGCCGCAGGGGCGCGTACCGGTCGCGGCGCGCGGAGTGGGAAGTCGGCCGGTCCGACTTCCTGTGCTCGTCGGGCCTGAGGGTCAGCCGGCCAGCCAGGGCGGGGTGTCGGGGAGGAGGGCGACCCGGTCGGCGTTCCAGGTGCCGTAGCGGGGGTTGACGCGCAGGTGGAGGGCGGCTTCGGCCAGGGCGAGGCGGACGGTGTGGTCGCCCGCCGGGGTGGCGGCGTCCTGGCCCGTGGCGGCGGCGAGGCGGCGGATGCTCAGCTCGCGACGGAAGTAGTCGTCGACCCCGGGACCGGCGACACCCCGGGCGGCCAGGACGCGGGCGAGCGGGCCGGCACCGCCGTACCGGTCCTGCGCCGCCGTCCGCGCCGCCGCCACCTCCGCACCGCCCACCGCGAGCCCGCGGTCGGCCAATGCGCGGGCGACGACCGCGTCGAGCACCAGGTCCGCGACGGCCCGTCGTACCAGTCCGTCCGGCGGCCGGCGGGCGTCCGCGGAGGCGCCGCCGGCCACCTCGCGCAGCTCCGCGACCCGGGCCTCGACGGCCGCCACCGGGATCCGCCGGCCGTCCAGCACGGCCGCCGTGCCCGGCGTCAGCCCGTCGGCCCCGCAGGCGGCCAGCGTCGGGACGGCGAGCAGGGCGCCGACGACGACGGCGGTCCGACGGTGCATGGCTGGTCTCCGGGGTGGGGGCGGCAGGCGTTCGGAGGCGCCTTCCCGCGAGCGGCCGGACGGTGTCCCGAGGGTAGGGCGGCCCGGCCCCCTCGGCGCGGACCGTGCCCCGAACGGCTCACCCCGCGTGCGGCGTCAACCCCGACGATCGTCCAGGTCTCCCTCTGCCTTTCGACCCGGGCCCCGGTCCCCCGGCCACCCCTACCGTCCTGACCATGACGAACAGGGCCAGGAAGAGAGCGGTCAGGACGAGGACGGTCGAGGCGGACGCGGTCGGGGCCGGAAGGGTCGGGGCGAGCAGGGCGACCGGCACCCGGGTGGCGGTAGCGGTGGCGGTGCTCGGCGCGGGCACCGCCGTGGTCGGGTGGCTGGCACCGACAGGCGGTGGGCGGGCCGGGCACGGCGGGCCGGTACGGGTGACCGGCGGCGCGTCCGCCGACGGCTACCGGCGGGTGGCCGATGTCGTCGTCGACGCGCCGCACCGGCTCGCCTCGCTGCTGGAGCCCGCCAGCGAGGCGGGGTTGCTGGTGCTCGGGCTGCTGCTGGTGCTCTGCTGGTGGACGGCCCGGGGCCGACGCGCCGCCGACGCGGTCGCGGGGGTCGCGCTCACCGGCCTCGGTACCGTCCTCGCCTACGGGGCGAGCGAGGTGCTGAAGGTCGGTGTCGACGAGGAGCGGCCCTGCCGCGCCCTGCCCGACGCGCTGCCCGACGCCCTGTCGGCACACCCCGTCGTCGCGCACTGCCCGCCGCCGGGCGACTGGTCCTTCCCCAGCAACCACGCGACCCTGGCCGCCGCCCTGGCGACCGGTCTGGTCCTGCTGCGGCCGCGCTGGGCCCTGTTGGTCGTCCCGGTCGGGGTCGCGACGGCCGCGCTGCGGGTGGCCGCCGGGGTGCACTATCCGCACGACGTGGTCGCCGGGGCCGTTCTCGGCGGGGCGATCACGGCGGCGGTGGTCGTCGCGCTCCTGCCGCTCGCCACGGCGGCGGTGGCATCGCCGGTCGGGATACGGGTGCTGGGCCCGCTGGCGGCGGCGCGGCCGTCAGGCGCGCGGACCGCCCGCGCACGTTCCGCCGGTGGTCAGGCCGGCCTCGTGGGCGAGGACGGCGGCGGCCGCCCGGTTGGCCACTCCGAGCCGCGCCAGGACGGAGCTCACATGGGCTTTCACGGTGCCCTCCACCACCCCGATCCGGCGGGCGATCTGCCCGTTGGACAGTCCGGCGGCGATCAGCGTCAGCACCTCCCGCTCCCGGGTGGTCAGCGCGGCCACCTGTTCAAGCGCGGCGGAACGGCGGTCGGCCGGCCCGCCGGCTCCGGTGGCGGCGAGGTGGGCGACCACGCGCGCGGCCACCTTGGGTGAGAGGTAGGCGGCGCCGTCCGCCACCGCCCGCACCCCGGCGATCAGTTCCTCCGGCTCACCCGACTTGATCAGGAACCCGTTGGCGCCACCGCCGAGGGCCCGCAGGATGAAGTCGTCCTCGCCGAAGGTCGTCAGCATGACGATCCCGGTGGTCGAGCCGGAGCGGCGGATCTCGGCGGCGGCGGTGATGCCGTCCGTGCCGGGCATCCGGATGTCCAGCACCACGACATCGGGGCGGTGGCGGCGGACCAGCTCGACGGCCTCCCGGCCGTCCCCGGTCTCGGCGACGATCTCGATCCCCGGATCGGTGGTGAGCACGGCGCGGACGCCGGCCCGGACCATCGGCTCGTCGTCGGCGATCACCACCCGGATCGGTGTACCGGCGGCGGCCCGCTCGCCGCCGCTCATCCGGCGCTCACGCGATCAACGCTTCCAAGGAGATCAGTACGTCCCGTTGGAAGCAGAGCCGGTACGCATCGCCGGAACGGTCGTCGTCGAACGGCTCGGCGGTGATCGCGTAGTACTCGCACGTCACTCCTTCTCCCCGGGGTGGCGGGTTCCCCACGGACGGATGGTACGGAAACTGATGGGCAGGCAGAAACCGCTGGACCGTCGCCCGGTCCTGACCGATCCGCAGCGACGCGTAGTCCGCCGGCTCCAGCACGGCGCGGCCGGCGGTGTAGATCGTCCACCCCCGCAGGACGGCGGTCAGCGACAGCACGGTGACCAGTGGCACCAGTACGGTCGCCGCCATCATCCGGCCCACCCGGCGGCGGGCGCGGCTGAGTTCACGGATGGGGGAGACCGGGGCGGGCCCGGGCGGCGGAGTGACGGCGGCGCCGGCGCGCGGCAGCTGGGCGAGCACCTCGAACCCGCCGCCCTCGGCGCGCGGCCCGTACCGGAAGGTGCCGCCGGCCAGTCTGACCCGCTCGGCCAGACCGATCAGCCCACGGCCGCCCGCGTTCGGTGCTGCCGGTGCTGCCGGTGCTGCTGCAGGACCCACCGGTGGCGGCCCGTTCACCACCTGGACGCGGACGCCCTCCGGCGTGTGGGCGACCCGCACGCCGACCCTCGCCTGAGGGGCGTGCTTGGCCGCGTTGGTCAGCGCCTCCTGGGTCACCCGGTACACGGCGTGCTCCACCGCGCGCGGCAGAGCGTCCGCCGGGCCCGTCATCGTCAGGCGGACGTGCAGACCGGCGGCGGCCGCCTCCTCCACCAGGTGGGCGACCCCCGCGTCGGCGGGGCCCCGGGCGGCCTCGCCCGCCGCGTCCGTCTCCTCCCGGAGGATGCCGATCACCTCGGCAAGGCGTTCCACGGCCGCTCCGGCGCCCTTGCGGATCTCCTGGGCCGCCTCCCGGTGCGCCGGGGCGAGGTCGGGTGCCAGCTTCAGGGCACCGGCCCGCAGGGCGATCAGGCTCAGGTCATGACCGAGGGCGTCGTGCATGTCCTGGGCGATCCGGGCCCGCTCCCGCAGCCGGGCCTGCTCCGCCACCAGTTGCTGCTCGCGCTCCAGCCGCTCCGCCCGCTCCCAGCCGGCCCGGACCAGTTCCTGGGACTGCCGCCAGAACCGGCCCGCCATCCAGGGCGCCATGCCCGCGCAGACCACCAGCGAGAGGAAGGACGTCCCCGGGACCATCCAGGCCGGTACCGCCAGTGCCACCGTCACCCCGCCCGCCACGACCGCGGCCAGCACCGTCACGGCCCACCGCACGCGATCCGTCCGCCACCCGGCCAGGAACGCCGTGGCGATCGCGGGCAGCGCCCACCAGATGCTCACCGCGCACGCCCCCGCGGCCACCGCCGTACCCACCAGCAGCGCCCCGTCGAGCCACCCGCTCCACCTGCTCCACCACTCACCGTTCACCCTCACGGCCACGACACTAGGAGGCGGGCAGCAGCACCGAATCTGCCGAAAGTCATACCCGGCCCAGGCGAGCCGACCCGGCGGGCCACGCTGCTCGCCCGACTCACGCTGCACGCGCGCAGGAAGTCGGACCCGCCGACTCTCTGCTCCAGCTCAACGGGCCGGCGGCCAGGGAGCGGTGTGCGGGTCGCGGGGTGTGGGGGTGTTGGCCGATCTTCTCGGTGAAGCGGTAACGACCGCCGATCACCCTGGCCGCGGTCACCCCGGCGGCACGCACGGCCGGCCGTCCTCACGGGCCTGACGGCGCAGCAGTTCACCCAGCTCGCGTGGCTCCTCCCCGGTCGCGGGCGCGGTCCCGGGCCGGACCGGGGTCGACTACGGGGCCGGGTACCCGTAGCCGGGCGCGGGCGGCGGGGTCGGGGTCCCGAAAGGCGGGCCGTACCCGGAGACCGGTGCCTGCGGGTAGGCCGGCCCGGACACGGGCGGTCCGTACGGTGCGGCGGGCGACGGGTAGTACGCCGCCACGGCGGGCGCCTTCGGCCGGCCCGCCTCCCAGACCGCGCGCAGGTCCATCGCCAGGAAGTGCAGCGGTGCGCCGAGCCACATCAGCACCATGGCCACCATGCCGACGGTGTCCGCAGTGGGCGCGTCGCCGGTGCCGCCGGCCACGCCCGCGCAGACCAGGTAGGTGAGGAAGAGTGCGGCGAACACCGCCGCACCGAGGATGTCGTACGCCCGGCGGCGGCGGACCGCCAGCAGCAGCGAGGGGATCATGCCGAGCAGGCCGACCGTCACCAGCGGCGTGAGGACGCACAGCACCCGGCCGAGCACCCCGTAGGGGCCGGCCGCCTCCCCGGGCCGCCGGGCCGGACCGGGCGGCGGCGGAGCGGGGTACGGCACCGTGCCCGGCGCCCCGCCGTGGGGCAGGCCACCGGGGAACGCGCCGCCGGGCGGTGGTCCGAACTGCCCGGGGTACTGCCCTGACATGTGCGCTCCTGAGCGGGTGAGGACGGCGGTCGGCCGCGGCACGGACGAACCCCGCACACCGTACCGTCCGGCACCGACCCGCCGGCGGGCTTCGCGGGCCCCGGTCCCAGGGCGAGGAGTCAGGAACGAGGATCCGCGGCACGGCAGAGAGCGGCGGCCCCCGGCGCATCGCCCGGGACCGCCGCCGCACATCCGCCGGAGCGGGCCGCTACTTCTTCGACCCCGCCAGGTCGTCGAACATCGCGGACAGGAACTCACGGCACCAGCCGAGCAGTTCCCGCCCGACCAGCGGCTTGCCACCGATCCGCCCGGTGGACGGCCGCGGCACCAGCAACTGCTGGGCGGCCGCCTTCACCTGGCTGCGCGGGTAGAGCCGGTTCAGCCGCAGCTGCTGCGACTCGCGCAGCTCCACCGGCCCGAACCGGACGTTGGCGCCGGCCAGCGTGATGTCCGCGATGCCGCACCGGCGGGCGTACAGCCGCAGCGCGGCCACCAGCAGCAGGTTCTCCACCGGCTCGGGCAACTTGCCGTACCGGTCGACCAGTTCGTCCCGGACCTGCTGGATGTCCTGCTCCGAGTTGACCGCCGCGATCGAGCGGTACGCCTGCAGCCGCAGCCGCTCGCCCGGCGCGTAGTCGTGCGGCACGTGGGCGTCCACCGGCAGCTCGATCTTGACCTCCAGCGGCTCCTCCTCCGGCTCGCCGCCGCCGGACAGCGACTCCCGGAACTCGGCCACCGCCTCGCCGACCATCCGCATGTAGAGGTCGAAGCCGACGCCCGCGATGTGCCCGGACTGCTCGCCGCCGAGCAGGTTGCCGGCGCCGCGGATCTCCAGGTCCTTCATTGCCACGTACATACCGGCGCCCATCTCGGTGTGCTGGGCGATGGTGGCCAGCCGCTCGTGCGCCGTCTCGGTCAGCGGCTTCTCCGGCGGGTACAGCATGTACGCGTAGCCGCGCTCGCGCCCCCGGCCGACCCGGCCGCGCAGCTGGTGCAGCTGGGAGAGCCCGAAGGTGTCACCGCGCTCGACGATCAGGGTGTTGGCGTTGGAGATGTCGATGCCCGACTCGACGATCGTGGTCGACACCAGGACGTCGAACTCCTTCTCCCAGAAGTCGACGACCACCTTCTCCAGCGCGGTCTCCCCCATCTGCCCGTGCGCGGTGGCGATCCGCGCCTCGGGGACGAGGTCCCTCAGCCGGGCCGCCGCCTTGTCGATCGACTCGACCCGGTTGTGGATGTAGAAGACCTGGCCCTCGCGCAGGAGTTCACGCCGGATGGCGGCCGAGATCTGCTTCTCGTCGTAGGGGCCGACGAAGGTCAGCACCGGGTGCCGCTCCTCCGGCGGGGTGGTGATGGTGGACATCTCCCGGATGCCGGTGACCGCCATCTCCAGGGTGCGCGGGATCGGCGTGGCGGACATCGTCAGCACGTCCACGTTGGCCCGCAGCTTCTTCAGCTGCTCCTTGTGCTCGACGCCGAAGCGCTGCTCCTCGTCGACGATGACCAGGCCGAGGTCCTTGAAGCGGGTCTCCGAGGAGAACAGCCGGTGGGTACCGATGACGACGTCCACCGAGCCCTCGAACAGGCCCTCCAGCACGGCCTTCGCCTCGCTGTCGGTCTGGAAGCGGGAGAGCGCCTTCACCGTCACGGGGAAGTTGGCGTACCGCTCGGCGAAGGTCGAGAAGTGCTGCTGCACCAGCAGCGTGGTCGGCACCAGCACCGCCACCTGCTTGCCGTCCTGGACGGCCTTGAAAGCCGCCCGCACCGCGATCTCGGTCTTGCCGTAGCCGACGTCGCCGCAGATCAGCCGGTCCATCGGGACGGACTTCTCCATGTCCGACTTGACCTCGGCGATGGTGGTCAGCTGGTCGGGCGTCTCCGCGTAGGGGAAGGCGTCCTCCAGCTCGCGCTGCCACGGGGTGTCCGGGCCGAAGGTGTGGCCGGGCGCGGCCATCCGGGCGGAGTACAGCTTGATCAGGTCGGCGGCGATCTCCTTGACCGCCTTCTTGGCCCGCTGCTTGGTCTTCGCCCAGTCCGCGCCGCCGAGGCGGTGCAGCGTGGGGGCCTCGCCGCCGACGTACTTGGTGACCTGGTCCAGCTGGTCGGTCGGCACGAACAGCCGGTCGCCGGGGTGGCCGCGCTTGGCCGGCGCGTACTCCAGCACCAGGTACTCGCGGGTGGCCCCCTGCACCGTGCGCTGCACCATCTCGACGTAGCGGCCGACGCCGTGCGCCTCGTGGACGACGTAGTCGCCGGCCGCCAGTGCCAGTGGGTCGATCGCGTTGCGGCGCCGGGAGGGCATCCGGCGCATGTCCTTGGTGGAGGACTTCTGCCCGGAGAGGTCCGTCTCGGTGATGACGGTGAGCTTGAGCGCCTCGTCGACGAAGCCGTGCTCGATCGAGCCGCAGGAGACGTAGACGACGTCCCTGGTCGGCGCCTCGCCGAGGTCGGCGACCAGCCGGGCTGGGATGCCCTCGTTGCCGAGCACCTCCGCGAGCCGGGAGGCCGGGCCGTGGCCCTCCGTCACCATGACCACCCGCCAGTCGGCGGCCAGCCGCTCCTTGGCGTCGGCGATGGCCCGGGCGGTGTCGCCCCGGTACGCCTCCACCGCGTGCATGCCCAGGGTCAGGGTGTTGACGTCGAACTCCAGCACCTCGCTGATGCTGGACTCGCTGGTCGCGAAGGGGCTGACCGACCACCAGGGGAGCCCGATCTCGGCGGCGTGCTCGCGCACCTCCGCGAGCGAGCGCAGCGAGGCGGCCGAGACGTCGATCGCCTCCAGGTCGATCGGCCGGTCCCCGCCGGCGGCGGCCGCCACCCAGGAGGCGTGCAGGAACTCCTGGCTGGTCGCCACCAGGTCGGCCGCCCGGGTGCGGACCCGCTCCGGGTCGCAGACCACGGCCACCGATCCGAGCGGGAGCACGTCCATCAGCAGTTCCATGTCGTCCACCAGGACGGGCGCCAGCGACTCCATGCCCTCGACCGCGATGCCCTCGGCGATCTTGTCCAGGATCTCGGCCAGCCCCGGCTGCTGGGCGGACAGCTCGGCGGCCCGCGCCCGCACCTCGTCGGTCAGCAGCAGCTCACGGCAGGGCGGCGCCCAGAGGCCGTGCTCGGCGATCTCCAGCGAGCGCTGGTCGGCGACCTTGAAGTACCGGATCTCCTCGACGTCGTCGCCCCAGAACTCCACCCGCAGCGGGTGCTCCTCGGTCGGCGGGAAGACGTCCAGGATGCCGCCGCGGACGGCGAACTCGCCGCGCTTCTCGACCAGTTCGACCCGGGCGTAGGCGGCTGCCGACAACCGCCGGGCCACCGCCTCCAGATCGTGCGACTCACCGCGCAGGACGGCCACCGGCTCCAGCTCGGCCAGCCCCTTGACCTGCGGCTGGAGCACCGAGCGGACGGGGGCCACGATCACCTGCACCGGTCCGGCCGCCGGGTCGTCCGCCCGCGGGTGCACGATCCGGCGCAGCACCGCCAGTCGGCGGCCGACCGTGTCCGAGCGCGGCGAGAGCCGCTCGTGCGGGAGCGTCTCCCAGGCCGGGTACTCGGCGACCGTGTCGGGCGGCAGCAGCGAGCGGAGCGAGGCGGCGAGGTCCTCGGCCTCCCGGCCGGTCGCCGTGACGGCCAGCAACGGGCGGCCGCGCTCCCCGGCCGACTGCGCGGCCATCGCGCGGGCCAGCGCGGCGATGGCGAACGGCCTGGCGGCGGGCGGGCCGACCAGGTCCAGGTGGTGGCGAGCGCCGGCCGCGGTACCGATCGCGGTCGCGGCCTCGATCGCCTCGGCGAGCGCCGCGTCCCGCGCGACGACATCGAGCAGTCCGGTCAGGCTCATCAGGAGTCTCTTCTTCGTGCCGTGGCTGGTGCCGCCCGGGCGGCACCAGCCTGCCGGGGCAACGCGAACGGCCCGGCGCGCCGAGCGGCCGGGGGTCTCCAGCCTACGCCGCAGGGCCGACACGCACGCGGCGCACGGGCCCGGCGGGGCCGCGGGACGGAATGCGGCGGGCGCGGGGCCGGACCGGGCCGGCGCCCGGACGGGGACGAAGCACCGGCCGCACGCTGCGGCTCCGCCTCCGCGATCCGCCACGAACTGGACATACTCCTGTCACTGCCCGTCCATGGAGATCGCGCACCATGGTGACTGTGCCCGCCGCACCCAACCGTGGGGGATGGCTGCGGAGGGCACAGTCGCACACCCGATGGGGGTCGGGGGTGCGAGGCCGGGCGACCCTGGGTGGGGGCGCCCGCCCAAGCGCCGGGAACCGTGGCGCCCTTTCCTGGAGGGCGCCACGGGTCTCGGCCTCTTTCGTGGTGCGCGGGCACCCGCTCCGCGCGCCCGTCCCCCGCCGCGCACCCCCCCTTCCGCGCCCTCGCCGCACCGCGCCCCCGGCCACGCTCCCCGCCGCACCGCGCCCCCGGCCACCACCCACCGGACCTCCGCGCCCGCGCGACCACCACCCCGGCCACCACCACCTGAACGGCCGCCGCCCGCCCGCGCGGCACGGCTCCGCCCACTTCGCCGAAAGGCCACGCGGCCCGGCGCCGCTCCCTACCCTGTGGTGAAGGCCGTGTGGGGATGCCCCGGAGGGGACCAGGGGGCGTCGCGATGGAGGGGGTTCTTCGTCATGCGCGTTGTCATCGCAGGTCAGGGGTATGTGGGGCTGCCGCTGGCGGTCCGGGCGGCCGAAGTCGGCTATCAGGTGGTCGGCTACGACGTGGACGAGCGCCGGATCAAACGGCTGGCGGTCGGCGAGTCCTACGTCGAGGACATCCCGGCCCCCCGGCTGCGGCCGCTGCTGGAGAACGGCAGCTATCTGCCGTCCGCCGAGCCGGCCGACGTGGCCGGCTTCGACATCGCGGTGATCACGGTGCCGACGCCGCTGCGCGACGGGGTGCCGGACCTCTCCTACATCGAGGCCTCGGCCCGGCTGCTCGCCCAGCACCTGCGCCCGGGCGCCACCGTCGTGCTGGAGTCCACCACCTACCCGGGCACCACCGAGGAGCTGCTCGCGCCCCTGCTGGAGGAGGGGTCCGGTCTGACCGCCGGCCGGGACTTCCACCTCGGCTACAGCCCCGAGCGGATCGACCCGGGCAATCCGAACTGGCGACTGGAGAACACCCCGAAAGTGGTCTCCGGCATCGACCCGGCGGCGCTGGCGGCGGTCGACGGCTTCTACGGGCGGCTGGTCGAGCGAACCGTCCCGGTCTCCTCCTGCAAGGAGGCCGAGCTGACCAAGCTGCTGGAGAACACCTTCCGCCATGTGAACATCGCGCTGGTCAACGAGCTGGCGATGTTCGCCCACGACCTCGGCATCGACGTCTGGGAGGCGATCGACGCCGCCTCCACCAAGCCGTTCGGCTATCTGCGCTTCACCCCCGGGCCGGGGGTCGGCGGGCACTGCCTGCCGATCGACCCCTCCTACCTGTCCTGGCGGGTGGAGCGGGCGCTCGGCCAGTCGTTCCGCTTCGTCGAGCTGGCCAACGACGTGAACAGCCACATGCCCGACTACGTGGTGCGCCGGCTCGCCGAGGCGCTGAACGAGCGGCAGCGCTCGGTCAAGGGCTCCCGGGTGCTGCTGCTCGGGCTCGCCTACAAGAAGAACACCGGCGACGCCCGGGAGACCCCGGCCGCCCGGGTCGCCGAGCTGCTGACCCGGATGGGCGCCGAGGTCCGGGCCGCCGACCCGCACGTGGTCGTCGGGGTGCACGTCCCCGAGCCGGTGATCCCCGGGCAGCGGGCGGCCGAGCTGGACCCGCACGGCGACCCGTTCGCCGCCGTCCGCCGGGTCGAGGCGACTCCGGAGGAGCTGGCCGGGGCCGACGCGGTGGTGCTGCTCGCCGACCACGACGAGTTCGACTACGAGGCCGTCACCGCGCACGCCCGGTACGTGCTGGACTGCCGCCGCCGGCTCTCGGGCGCGACGGTCGAGGTGCTGTAGGGCCGGTCGGCCCGCGCGAACGCGGTGCCGGGCGTCCGCACCCGCCCGGCACCGCGCACAAGGGATCCGGCCCGCCCCGGCTCCCGGTGACTACCAGCGGGACAGGTTGATGTCGTACATCGTCACCTGGTGGCCCTGGTTGCCGTTGAAGTCGTACTGCTCCCAGTTGAAGACGGTCCAGGAGCCGAGGCCACCCCCCAGATAGGTGATGACCCGGTTGTTGCCCGCGTCGATCCGGTCCACGTTGTAGACCCGGACGGACATCCAGCCGTCATTCGCGAAGCAGAGCCGGCCGCTGTAACCGTAGTTGTACACCTTCGCGAAATCGGTGCGGTTTCCGCATTCGACCTGGCTCACCGCGTTCGCGCCGGTCGTCGGCAGCAGTGCGGCGGCAGCGGCGGTGAGAACGGCGAGGGCACCGATCCGGCGGGCCAGGACATTTCCGGTGCGGCGATCCCTGCGGGGATTTGCGGGATTTGTGCGGCGAATCATGAAACCCCTCCATCGACAGCGGTTGCGACTCCAGAGATTTACATGGGGGCCAGTCGCCGAACAGCTGATTTCCGGCCAAGCCGAAACCCCCGGGACGGGCCGCCGGGCCGGGGCCGAGCGGAATGCGCTAGGGTCCGAACAAGCTTGCCGTGCCCGAGGATCGGAGCAGACGATTGGCACGTCCACCACATTTCGGACGATTCGCCGCCATCACCCTGGCGGCCGTGCTGTCGGCCATTTCCGCAGGCTGTGCCGAGGATACCGGGGGGACCGCGGTGAAATCCGCGCCAACGCCCCCCGCGATCGGCACCCCTGAACCCCCGGAATCCGGCCGCGCCGGAATGACCGGACTGCCGCTTTCCGCTTATCAGGCCAATGACCAGGTGGCCGTGAAAGAGATTCAGGCCAGGAATATGCTGGTCGTCTCCTGCATGCAGCGGGCCGGATTCACCGGTTTCGGCGGCGACGGCCTCCAGGCGGCGCAGGCCCCGGACAACGCGACGGCCCTGCCGGCCGGCGCCTGGGGGTACCTCGGGGCCGAGGCCGCCGCCGTCCAGGGGTTCCACCCCCCGAAGCGGGCGCTGCCCCGGCCCGTCTCGCTGGCGGCCGGCCCGGCCGAGGCCTACGACGCGGCCCGGGTCGACTGCGACCGGCAGGCGGCGGAACGGATCGGCTCGCCGCCGGGGCCCGGGGCCGAGCTGGTCGGCCGGCTCTTCGACGAATCGATCGGGGCGACCGGCCGCGATGCCCGGGTGGCCGCGGCGACCGGCGAGTGGTCCACCTGCATGGCCGCCGCCGGCTTCCGCGTCGACGACCCGGCGGCCCTGCCGGAGCGGTACCGGGCGGTCGCGGAGATCACCCCGGGCGAGCTGGCGACGGCCCGCGCCGACGCCGACTGCACGACCCGGAGCAATCTGGCGGGGATCTGGTTCGCCGTGCTGGCCGGCTACCAGCGGCAGCAGATCGACCGGAACGCGCAGGCCCTGACCGCCCAGCAGGAGGCGGTCAGGGCCCAGGACGCGAAACTCACCCGGCTGGTGGCCGGCGGCTCGTGAGGCCCTCACGGGGTCACGAGCCGCCGGGCCACCCGGTGCCGGGACCGGCGCTCGCGGTGCCTCAGCGCCGCCGGTTGAGGCCCACCGTGTTCGGGGTGGCGTAGTCGCTGCCGTCGTCGACGATCACGATCTTCGGAATGATCCGGGTCTCGTCCTCGGCGGGCCGGCCCGGCGCGTCGGCCGCCTCGTCGTCGGCCACCTCGTCGGCCGCGGTCGCGGCCGACCCGCTCGGCGGCGTGCTCGGCGTGCTCGGCGGCGTGCTCGGCCGGGGCGGCACCCCCGCCGGGGCGGCGGGCGCCACCGGACCGGGCGCGACCGGTCCGGGGCTGACCGGCCCGGTGGCGACCGCGCCGGCGACGGCCGGAGCGGAGTCCGCGGCCGGGGCAGCATCGTCGGGAGCGGCGTCGTCGGGAGCGGCGTGGAAGGGACCCACCGGGCCGGGAGTGACCGGCAGCACCGCGGTGGCCGCCTCGGTGACGGCCCGCTGCCCGCCGCCCACCGCGACGGTCTTGCGCAGGTTCGCCACCGCGATCTCGCCGGTGTCCGCCTCGGAGTCGACCGCCGGCGCGGGCCCGGCCGGGGTCTCGGCCGCCAGGTCGGGCTCGATCGCGCCCACCGCCGCGCCGGTGAGCGAGGCGAGGGTGCCCTTGATGTGGTCCAGGTGCTGCTGCACCGTCTCCTGCCGGGCGGCGAACTCGCGCTGCTCGCGCTCGCTCTCCGCGTTGATCCGCTCGGCCTCGCGCCGGGCCTGCTCGATCAGCTGGTCCGCCCGGGCCTGCGCCTCGGCGTCGGACTGCTTGATCTGCCCGAGCACGGTCTCCCGGTACTGCTCGGCCTCCTTGACCCGGCGCTCCGCGGTCGCCGAGATCTGGGCGTCCTCGGCGTCGGCCCGGGCCTCGGTCGCCGCGAAGGTCTCGTCGGCCTCCCGGCGCAGCTCGGCGAGCTTGGCCTCGGCCAGCTCGGAGGCCTCGGCCGCGGCGACCCGCACCTTGGCGGCGTGGGCGGTGGCGGCGTCCCGCACGGCCCGGCTCTCGCGGTCGGCGTCGGCCCGGATCGCCTCGGCCTCGGCGCGGGTCCGCTCCTCGGTGCGCCGGGCGGCCTGGTCGGCCTCGGCGCGGGTGGTGGCGGCGTACTCCTTGGCGGCCTGGCCGAGCGCCTGACCGGCCTCGTAGACCTCGTCGCGGAGGTCCTCGGCGAACCGCTCGGCGGCCTCCCGGACCGCCCGGGCCTCGTTCGCGGCCATCGTGGCCAGTCCGGCGGCCTGCTCGCTGAGCACCTGGTAGTCCGGGTCCGGAGCGTCGGCGGCGGCCTGCCGGATCTCGGCCAGCCGCCGCTCCATCTCCCGGATTCCGGCGCCCAGCACGCTCAGCCGTTCCCACGCCTCGTCCCGTTGGGCGGTGAAAACGGTCAGGGCTCGGTCGACCTGCTCGGGCGCGTAACCGCGCCGGGCAGCGGTGAAGCCGTGCTGGGGGACGGCATCGCTCATGGGCTCTTCCCCTCGTGTCGCGGGCTGCGGAGCCCATGATCGGACGGAACGGACGGATCCGGAACCGGATCCGGAAGGCGGTCCGGAATCGGACGCCGTACGGATCGGAACGCGGCGAGGAATGGACGAATAGACCCATCCTCTTGACCTATTTTGCGCAGATCAGGGCGAAACCCCAACGAGGCAGAGCCGCGACGGCACGCCGAAGGGGTCGTTCCGGACACCGGAACGACCCCTTCCACCTGCACGGATCCGCGTCGGCCCGCTACAGCAGGCCGTCCCAGAACTGCTCCAGGAGGACGGCCCACCAGGTGTCCGCCGACTGCAGGGCCGCGGGGTCGATCGCGGCGAGCTGAGCCTGGAAGTCGGTCGTCCAGCGACCGGCCTGGTCCGGGGTCAGCCCGTACCGCAGCCGCCACATCCGGCCCAGCAGGGCCAGGGCGCGAACGAACTCCGGTACACCACTGTTGACGAACCGGGGCGGCTCGCCGGTTCCGTCGATGTCCACCGCGACCACGTGCGCCGTGCCGTACTGCACGCAGAGCTGGCGGCCGTAGTCGTTGCCGAGCACCAGGTAGCCGCCGAAGTCCGGGCCGCCGGTCAGTCCGCGCTCGGCGGCCAGCTCGGCGAGCGTCGGGATCGGGCGGCCCTCCTGGGCCTGCGCCCAGAAGAAGGGTCCGAACTCGCGCGGCAGGCCCCCCCACATCAGGGTCTGCGCCACCGGCTCGGGCACGCCCTGGCGGGAGACGGCGCGCTGCTCGAAGTGGAACACGTTCGGGCCGAAGGCCTGGCTCACCTCCTGGCCGAGCTGCTGCGGTGCGATCGGCGGCAGCACCGGGACGCTGCCCGGGGCGGGCGGCGGCACCCGGAACGGGCGGACCCGCTGGGCGCCGGAGGCCAGCTGGTGCAGCTCGTCCAGGTGGTCCAGCAGCTGGGCCATGCCGGCCTGCCGGGAGTGGTGGTCCCGGCCGTAGTCGGCGGTGTGGGTGAGCCGGACGTTCGGCCAGGAGGCGGCGATCATCCGGTTGCAGTAGCCGCCCGGCAGGTCGCAGGACTCCAGCTCGGTGTAGAGCTCCAGGACCTGCTCCGGCGGGACGTTCAGCCGGCGCAGGTCCTGGAGGATCTTCCACTCCGGGTGCGGGGTGCCGGGCTCGCTGCGGTGCAGCAGCTTCTGCTCCGAGCCGTCCGGGCCGCGGTAGCTGAGCGCGGCGAAGTAGCCGGGGCCGACGGCCGGCACACCGGGCGGCACCGGGGCGCCCTGCGGCGGACCGGGGACCGGCGCCGGGGCGGCGGCCGGGGCGGGAGCCGGGGCGGCCGGCGAGGCCGCGCCGGGGTAGCCGTAGCCGGCCGCGCCGGGGCCGGGCGGGGGCGGCACGGCCGGGCCGCCGGACGGCGGGGTGCCGGGATCGGCCGGGGCACCGCCCAGCAGCGCCGGGTCGATCGCTCCCGCCAGCTGGGTGCGCTCGTACGCGACCCCGCCCGCGGGCGGGCCGGCGGCGGGTGGCGCGGGCGGGGCCGCGGGGCCGCGCAGGCCGGCCGGCGGCGGGGGCGGCGGGGCACCGGCCGCGCCGCGACCGCCCGCGGCCGCGGCGGGGGCACCCGCGCCCGAGGACTGCCGCAGGCCGCCCGGCGGGGGCGGCGGCGGGGCGGCGGCCGCGCTCCGGCCGAGCGAGACCGGTGCTCCGCCCGGAGCGGCCGTGCCGCCGCGCAGGGCGGCCGGCGGGGGCGGCGGCGGGGCGGCCGCCGCGCTCCGGCCGCGCGCCCCGTGCGACGCGTCGGGCGCCGGAGCGGGCGCGCCGGGGGCACCGGGGGCACCGGGCAGGCCCATCAGGCCGGGCATCGCGTCCGGCGAGGCCAGCATGGTCGCGGCGTGTTCGACACCGGGGCCGCCCGGCGGGATCGCCGGGCCGCCGGGAGCCGGCGCGCCCGGACCGGGGGCACCGGGCAGGCCCATCAGGCCGGGCATCGCGTCCGGCGAGGCCAGCACGGTCGGGGCCTGTTCGGCCGACGGCGGCACCGGCGCGGCCGGCGCACCGGGGGCCGGGGCGCCCGGGCCCGGGGCACCGGGCAGCCCCATCAGGCCGGGCATCGCGTCCGGCGGCGCCAGCACCGTCGGGGCGGGCTCGACCGCCGGAGCGGCGGCGGGGGGCACCGGGGCCATCCCGTAGCCGCCCTCGGGCAGCAGCACGGTGGCCGCCTCGGCGCCGGGCCGCGGCTCGCCGGCCAGACCGGCGCCGTTGGTCCGCAGACCGTCGGGCAGCAGCACGGTCGCCGCCTCGGCACCGGCGGCCGGCGGGGACGGGACGGGCGGGGACGGGACGGGCGGCGCGGGCGGGGCGAGCGGCGTGGCGGGCACCGGCGGGGCGACCGCCGGCGCGGCCGGGGGCGGGCCGCCCTGGCCGGGCGGCGGGGCGAGCATGGTCGGCGCGTCCCCGGCCGGCCGCTCGGAGACCGGCGGCGTGGTCAGCACGGCGGGTGCCGGCGGCACCGGCGGCGCCTCGGAGCCGGCCGGACCGGCCGGACCGACCGGAGCGACCGGAGCGGCCGGAGCGGCGGCGGGTGCCGGAGCCGGCGGGGCCGGATGCGCGGGCGCCGGGGCGCCGAGCCGGTCGGCCTCGGCGGCGATCGCCGCGGCCCCCGCCTCCTGGAGCCACTGCGGCGGGCTGAGCAGGAAGGACGTCGCCTCCACCGGCCCGGGCGCGGGCCTGGCCGCCCCGGCCGGATTGGCCGCGACCGGCCGTCCGTAGACCTCCTCGTACTGCCGGACCACCTCGTTGACCGGCAGCGCCGGCCAGAGTGTGCTGGCGCCGGAGTCCCGGGCGATCACCAGCCGCGCCTCACCCGCCGAGCCGCCCGGGGCCGCCGAGCCCTCGGAACCGTCCGCCGGGCCGCCGGAGCCACCGGCCGCGCCCTCCGCGGGCTGCACCGCCCAGCAGACGAAGCCCAGGTCGAACTCCCGGACCCGTACCTCGCGCTGCTGCGGACGCGGCACCCCGCCGTTGATCCACTCGTCGGCGAGCTCCTGCGCCTGCGTGTACGTCACCACGCCCGGTTCACCCCTGTCCCCTTCGTCCCCGCTTGTTCCGCTACCACCGTCGCCGCAGCCGTACGGGCCACGTCAGCCCACCGGCACGGCGCGGGCGAACCCGCCGTCCACCATCAGCTCCGCGACCGTCTCCAGTTCCGGTGGACTGCCGGCCAGCCGGAGCAGGAAGTCGTCGAAGTCCTCGCCGCAGGGCAGCAGCAGCCGGGCGACCCGCTCCTCGGGCGCCTCGGGGGCGCCGCCGTCACGGGCGTCGTCGTAGAGGCAGAACCAGACCGAGCCGGCCCGGTCGCCGCGCACCTTGAGCGCCACGATGCCGCCCTGGGCGTAGGCGATGCCCAGGTAGTCCTTGGTGAGGTGGTCGCGCAGGCACTTGTTGGCGTAGACGACGTCCTCCGTCCCGTACTCCTCGCTGAGGGTCAGGAACGGCTGGTCGAGCAGCAGCCCCAGCTCGGGGTCGAGCGCCACACCGACCGGGGCCCGGCCGCCGGCCAGCTTGAGGAAGGTCCGGTACGCGCCGGGCAGCCGATAGCCGAGGCGCTCCTCGGCCCGCTGCACCAGGTCCTCGGGGACGCCGATCGGGTCGCCGCCGTCCCGGGCGAGCGAGAAGTGCACCGGCCGGCGCTCCTGCAAGGGGCGGGTGCCGCGGCGGGTGTGGTCCGCGGTGGAGGTGGCCAGGCCGCCGTGGTGCCGCAGCAGCGCCTTCACCTCGACCGGGACGAGCTCCATCCGCCGCCAGCCGGGCGCGGCCCGGCCGACCGCGTGGTGCCAGGTCCAGCCGGGCGGGGTGGCCACGGCGGTCTCCAGGTCGGCCCAGAGCGGATGGCCCTGGGTGAACTGCGCGGCATTGGCCGAGACGTAGTCCGTCAGCCGCAGCTCGTCGACGCCGAAGCCCTCCGGCGGATCGGCCACCTCGGCCGCGGCCGCCGCGTACGGACCGAAGTCCGGGTGACCGTGCTCGTCCACCCTGACCCCGGCGGGGTGCCGCTCCGCGCGGACCGGGTCCGGGAACTGCACCACCTGACCTGCGTACGCCGCGTTGGGCGCGGCGGCGACGCCGGGCCGACCTGTCGTCATCTGGGAGCCCCCACTGGCTGCTGCAAATTCGGTGCGCTTGCTGGACACCAGCGTAGGGGGTCCCCCCGGGCCACGACCCCCCGCCCGGGCACACCGGACAGCCCGCGGGCCACGGGCGGGGAGCGCGGCCGCGGGCCCGGACCGCGCCGGCCCGCCGGGGCTCAGGCGGCGAGCGCCTTGGCCAGCGTCTCCACGACGCGTTCCTGCTGGGCCGCGGTGATGTGCGGGTGGAGCGGCAGGGTGAGCAGCTCCCGGGCGGCCCGCTCGGCGACCGGGAACGCGCCCGCGCCGTGGCCGAGTTGCCGGAACGCCGGCTGGAGGTGGACGGGTACCGGGTAGTGGACGCCGGCGCCGATGCCCGCGGCCTGCAGCGCGGCCAGCACCGCGTCCCGGTCCCGGCCGGGCCCGATCCGCACCGCGTACAGGTGCCAGACGTGCTCGTTGCCGGGCGCGGTCCGCGGCGGGGTGAGGCCGTCGATCCCGGCCAGCAGCCGGTGGTAGCGCTCGGCGGCGGCCCGGCGGGCCTCGTTCCAGGCGGGCAGCCGGCGCAGCTTGGCCCGCAGCACGACGGCCTGCAGCGCGTCCATCCGGGAGTTGAAGCCGAACCGCTCGTGCTCGTACTTGCGGCCCGAGCCGTGGTCGCCGATCAGCCGGACGGCGGCCGCCAGGGCGTCGTCGTCGGTGACGACGGCGCCCGCGTCCCCGTACGCGCCGAGGTTCTTGCCGGGGTAGAAGCTGGTGGCGGAGACCAGCCCGTGGAGGGCGCGGCCGTGCTGCCGGGCGCCCTGGGACTGCGCGGCGTCCTCCACCACCGGCCGGCCGGCGGCCAGCTCCAGCAGCGGGCCCATCGGGGCGAGCTGCCCGTTGAGGTGGACGGGCAGCAGCGCGACGGCGCCGGGCAGCGCGTCCGCCACGCGCTCGGGGTCGATCAGCAGGTGGTCCGGGTCGGCGTCGACCAGCACCGGGCGCAGCCCGGCCCGGACCACGGCCTCCGCGGTGGCGACGAAGGTGTTGGCGGGGAGCACCACGCCGCCGCCGGGCGGCAGGTCGAGGGCGCGCAGCGCCAGTTCGAGCGCGTCGGTGCCGTTGGCGGCGCCGACGCAGTGCCGGGCGCCGGAGAAGGCCGCGTACTCCGCCTCGAAGCCGGCCGTCTCGGGGCCCTTGACGTAGCCGCCGGTGGCGAGCACCCGGTCGAAGCCGGCCCGGACCTCGGCCTCCACCTCGGCGTGCGCGGCCTTCAGGTCCACCAGCGGAACCGGCTCGTCGACGGGCTGATCGGTGCTCATCCTGGTCTCCCCCTGGGGTGTCTCGGCGGATCGGAGCGGGCGGACGGCGGCGACGGCCCGGCCCCGGGCGGTGGCCGTGGCCGTGGACGTGGACTGGCCGTGGACGTGGACGGGCGGGGCCGGCCGGGCCGGTTCAGCCGAGCGCCGCGCGCACGGCCCCGACCACCCGGTCCTGCTGCCGCTCGGTGAGCGCGTGGTAGAGCGGCAGGATCAGCGAGCGGCCGGTGAGCAGCTCGGTGGCGGGCAGCGGCACCCGGGCGGTGCCCTGGTACGGGGCCTCCAGATGGGCCGCCATGATGCCGCGCCGGGCGCAGACGCCGGCGGCGGCGAGGTCGGCGAGCACCGCCCCGCGGTCGGGGGCGGTGTCCGGGAGCAGCAGCCAGCAGGACTGGTAGTTGGTGCTGCCGTGCGCCGGGTCGGCCACCAGTCGGCCGCCGGCGCCGGCCAGCAGCTCCCGGTACCGCTCGGCGAGTTCGCGCCGCCGGGCGACCATGGCCGGCAGCTTGCGCAGCTGCACCAGGCCGATCGCCGCCTGGATGTCGGTCATCCGGTAGTTGAAGCCGATCTCGTCGTACGTCTCCAGCCGGCCGGCGCCGTCCTTCGCGGCGTGCCGGTCGGCGGCCGAGACGCTCATCCCGTGCTCGCGCAGCCGGCGCAGCCGGGCGGCGAGCGCGCCGTCCTGGCAGGTGACCATGCCGCCCTCACCGGTCGTGAGCAGCTTGCGCGGGTGGAAGGAGTAGGCGGCCAGCGCCGCCGTGCCGCCCACCGGCCGGCCCCGGTGGACGGAGCCGGCCGCGCAGGCGGCGTCCTCGACCACGGTGGCCCCGCGCGGTTCGACCAGCGCGCGGAGCCCGTCCAGGTCGACCGGGACGCCCCCCTGGTCGACCGCGATCACGGCCCTGGTCCGCTCGGTGAGCAGGGGTTCGACGGTGGCGGCGGTGAGGTTGCCGGTGGTGACGTCCACGTCGGCGAAGACCGGGACGGCGCCGACGTAGGTGACGGCGTTGGCGGTGGCGACGAAGGAGAACGAGGGGACGACGACCTCGTCCCCCGGCCCGACCCCGGCGCCGATCAGCGCCAGGTGCAGGGCGGTGGTGCAGGAGGAGACCGCGACGGCGTGCGGTACCCCGAGGTGCTCGGCGAAGGCCTGCTCGAACTCGGCGACCCGGGGGCCCTGGGCCACCCAGCCGGAGCGGACGGCCTCGGCGGCGGCGAGGGCCTCCTCCTCGCCGAGCCAGGGGATCATGACGGGGATGGTGGACACAGGTGTACTCCGAACTGCCGTGCAGACGAGGGGACTACTGCTCGCGCCACCAGGCGACCAGCCTGCGCAGGCCGTCGTCGAGGCCCAGTTCGGGCTTCCAGCCGAGGTCGCGTTCGGCGGCGGTGATGTCCGCCAGGCGCCGGACCACGCCGCCGGCGGTGCCCCGGGCGGGGCCGTGCTCGACGTCGAGGTCGGTGCGGTCCATCGCGGTGAGCAGGGCGTCGGCCAGCCCGCGCAGCGAGACCTCGGTGCTGCTGGCGATGTTGTAGACCCGGTCGGTGACGGGCGCCGCGGCGGCCAGCAGGTTGGCCCGGGCGATGTCCTCGGTGTAGACGAAGTCCATGGTCTGCGCGCCGTCGCCGAAGATCAGCGGCGGCTGCCCGGCGGCGATCCGCTCCATCCAGCGGATGAACACCTCGGTGTACTTGCCGTGGACGTCCATCCGGGGCCCGTACACGTTGAAGTACCGGAGCGCGACGTAGTCCAGGCCGGCCATCGCGTGGAAGCTGCGCAGCAGGCCCTCGTTGAAGACCTTGGCCGCCCCGTACAGGGTGTCGTTGTGGTACGGGTGCTGGGTCTCCGGCGTCGGGAAGACGTCGGCGAGGCCGTAGACGGAGGCGGTGGAGGAGGCGATCACCTTGCCGACGCCGACCTCCGCGGCGGCCTCGACCACGTCGAAGGTGCCGTCCACCATGATCTCCAGGGCCAGCCTGGGCTCGGTGGCGCACTGGGTGATCCGGATCGCGGCCAGGTGGAACAGCAGGTCGGTGCCGGGGCCCAGCAGCTCGCGCAGCAGGCCGCGGTCGCGGATGTCGCCGTCCACCACCCGCAGCTGCCCGGGTGCGGCGATCTCGCGGGCGTACGCCAGGTTGGCCGCCCGGCCGCGGACGAAGTTGTCGAGCACGACCACCTCGCGGGCGCCCGCCGCGATCAGCTGGTCGACCACGGTGGAGCCGATGGTGCCGGCCCCGCCCGTGACCAGGCAGCGGGAGCCCTCGATCTGTACAGCGTTCACCGCGCGGCGGCCCTCTCGTTCGCGTCGGACAGTTCGTCGGGACCGGCGCCGACCGGGACGGTGGCGCCGCCGAGCTCCAGGCTGAGCGAGGCGGCCTCCAGCAGCTGCAGCACGCGCAGTCCGGCCCGGCCGTCGGTGAGCGGGGCCCGGCCCTCGGTGATGGCGGCGGCGAACTCGGCCATCACGTTGCGCAGCGCCTCCTGCTCGACCAGCGCGGGCGCGACCATCTCGCCCACCCGGTAGGAGATCAGCGTCTGGTGGCGGATCGCGTCGGTCAGCTCGTCGGGCGGGGTGAGGTCCACGCCGCGGTCGTGCACCGCGAGCCGGGCCTGCGGATTGAGGTCGTCCCAGACCAGGGTGCGCCGCGAGCCGCCGATGAGCGTCGTGCGGACCTTCGTCGGGGAGAGCCAGTTGACGTGGCAGTGCGCCAGCGCGCCGTTGCTCAGCCGGACCGTCAGATAGGCCACGCAGGCCCGGCCGGCCCCGATCGGGTCGGCGCCCTGGGCGGAGACCCCGATCGGTTCGACGCCCGGTGGCAGGACGAAGTCCAGGATGGACAGGTCGTGCGGGGCGAGGTCCCAGAGCACGTCCACGTCCGGCTGGACCAGCCCGAGGTTGATCCGCACCGAGTCGAAGAACTGGACGTCGCCGATCTCCCCGCCGTGCACCAGCTCGCGGATCCGGCGCACCACGGGCGTGTAGCAGAAGGTGTGGTCGCACATCAGCACCAGGCCGCGCTCCTCGGCGAGCGCCACCAGCTCGGCGGCCTCCGCGGCGGAGGTGGTGATCGGCTTCTCCACCAGGACGTGCTTGCCCGCCTCCAGCGCGGCCCGGGCCAGCCGGTAGTGCGCGGCGGCCGGGGTGGCGACCGCGACCGCGTCGACCCGCTCGTCCGCGAGCACCTGGGCGAACGAGGTGGTGGACCGGACGGTGCTGTACTCGCCCAGCACCCGGCGGGACCTGGCTTCGTCCAGGTCGCAGAGCCAGTGCAGGCGCAGCGCCGGCGTCTGCTGCGCGTTGCGGACCAGGTTCGGGCCCCAGTAGCCGGCGCCGACCACCGCGATCCCGATCGGGTGCGCGGGCGCGGGCTGCGGCGGCGCGCCCGGGGTGGGCACGTGCTCGCCGGGCGCCTCGTTCGCGGTTTCCGACCCCGTCATCGCAAGACCCCCCTTGCTCGACGCCGGGGCGCCCTTGCCCCGACGGCCTCAACGGCCAGACCGAGCAGAGGAGTTGCCGCACCGGCCGATCAACCCCCCAGGGACCGGCCACCCCCTTGGCTCGCTGCTGGAACGCTACCGGCCGCCGCCCCCGGCCGGAGGCGGATTCGGGAAACCCGGGGACGAGTCGTGACGACGGCGTGCGGATCCGGCCGACACGGCGTGCCCACCGGCCCGCCGGTGGCCGGCCGTCGCCCCCCGGTTGTACGGATGTCGGTGCCATTTGACAGGCTTGCCCCGGACTGACCCCACACGGTCCCGTCACCGGCGGACGAACAGGAGGAGGACGACGTATGACCACCGGCGAACCGGCCGGCCCGCCCGTGCTGCGCCACTTCCGCGACAGCCTGCTGCCCGCCGTCGCCGCCGCCCTGTCGCTGAAGGGCGGCGAGGTGCACACCCTGGCGGGCGACAAGCCCGCCCGGCGCCCGGCCCTGCATCCCCTGGTGGCCGACTTCCTGGACGCGCTGCCGCTGGAGCACCGCGAGCGCTTCACCGGCCGCTGCCCGGAGGCCGTCCTGCTCTCCCAGTACCTGGCCGTCGTGGACGCCAAGCGCTCCAAGCGCGCCGCCCGCAAGCCGCTGGGCCTGCCCGAGGCCCGCAAGGCGCTCAAGGGCTCGCGGCTGACCACCGTACGGATCCGCGAGGAGCACGACCCGGCGCACGGCACCCACGCCCCGCCCTGCCGCTCCTGCGTACCGCTGCTGGAGCACTTCGCCGTGCGGAGCGTCGCGGTCGGGCCGCCCGCCCGCTGACCGCGCACCCGCGTACGCCCCCGTC
This sequence comes from Kitasatospora sp. NPDC005748, assembly GCF_040630735.1. Lineage (NCBI taxonomy): Bacteria > Bacillati > Actinomycetota > Actinomycetes > Kitasatosporales > Streptomycetaceae > Kitasatospora > Kitasatospora sp. NPDC005748. Next base: position 18,010 of record NZ_JBEXYD010000054.1, on the reverse strand, counting down.
CCCGAGCCGCCGGAGCCCGCCCTGAACCCGCCCAGTCCGCCCAGTCCGCCGCTGCCCCCGCCGAGCACGTCCGGTGGGTCCGCCCTGCGCAGCCGCCCGCGCTTTCCGGCCGATGTCGCCGCCGAACTCAAGGCGGCCGGCTGGCACCCCGGCCGCTGGCAGATCCGCCAGGCCGAGGAGTGGGCCGACGCCCTGGCGGCGTACGGCGGCCCGGCCGGCGTCGGTCACGCGGTGTTCCCGGCCGCGGTGGAGGCCTGGGCCGAGTTCGGCGGCCTCGCCTTCGACCTCGACGGCCCGGGGCGCCAGCTGGCCCGGACGCCCTTCCTGGTGGACCCGCTCTGCGGGCTCCACCAGCCGCGCACCCTGGCCGACCTCGGCCGCGCCCTGGACACCCGGCTCGCCCCGCTCGGCGAGGAGGCGTACGGCCAGGCCCTGCTGGCGGTGGACGAGGAGGGCCGGGTCTACAGCCTGGACCACACCGGGGAGTGGTTCCTCGGCCACGGCGTCGACCAGGCGATCAGCACCCTCGTCCTCGGTACCGCGCCCGAGCGGCTGCGCACCGCCGACGAGGGCTGACCGCACCGCCGACGAGGGCTGACCGCTCCGGCCCGGGCCGCGCCGGGCGGACGCCGCCCGGCCGGCGGCCTCACCCCAGCCGGTCGGCCCGGACGGCCAGCCTGGACGGCAGCACCGCCTCGACCCGGAAGCCCCCGTCCGCCTCCGGCCCCGCCGAGAAGGTGCCGCCCAGCGCGACCACCCGCTCCCGCATCCCGATCAGCCCGTTGCCCCCGCTGGGCAGCGCCGCCGCCGTCCGCTCGCCGCCCGGACAGGCGTTCACCACGCTGACCCGCACGCCGTTGGGCGCGTAGGCGAGCAGCACGGCGACCTGCGCGCCACCGGCGTGCTTGTGCGCGTTGGTCAGGCCTTCCTGCACCACCCGGTACGCGGTCTGCTCGGCCTCGGTGGTGAACTCCTGGCGGCTGCCGCTGACGGTCAGGGTGACGGCCATCCCGGCCGCCCTCGACTGGTCGACCAGCCGGGGCAGCGCGACCAGCGAGTCCGGCTCCGGCGCGCTGTCGTCCGACATCCGCAGCACCCCGAGGATCTCGCGCAGTTCGTTCAGCGCCTGCCGGCCGACCTCCCCCATCAGCTTGGCGCTCTGGGCCGCCCGCTCCGGGTCCTTCGCCACGATCCGCTCCAGCGCCCCGGCGTGCACCACCATCAGCGACACCCGGTGGGCCACCACGTCGTGCATCTCCCGGGCGATCCTGGTCCGCTCCTCCAGCCGGGCCCGGCGGGCACGCTCGCGGGCCTGCTCGGCCAGCAGGTCCAGCTCGGTCTCCAGGCCGTGCGCGCGGTCCTTGAGCGACTCGATCAGCCGCCGCCGCGCGCCCACGTACAGGCCGGTGACCACCGGCGGCACGGTCAGGCCGACGGCCACCAGCACCGACAGCAGCACCTGCCCCCAGAGCGGCGGCTGCTCCACCGTCAGGTCGGAGGGGGTGAGCATGGACACCAGCATCACGCCGACCGCCTCGGCGAAGGCCAGGGCGGACAGCGCCACCACCCGCCGGCGCCGGCTCGGCCACTCCCAGGTCTCCGCGAGCGTGTAGAGCGAAACCGTCAGCAGCACCACGCCCAGCATCCCGGGCATCGCCACCAGGGCCACCAGCACCGGCACCGCCGGCCAGCGCCGCCGCAGCACCAGCGTGGCGCCGGCCGCCGCGCCGAACAGCGCGACCCCGACGATGGCCACCACGCCCAGGTGGACCCGGGGCGCCAGGAAGGCGACCGCGCTGGCCGCGCACTCCAGCGCCGCCAGCGCCGCCAGCCCGATGTCCAGGAGAGCGCTGCGCCGGCGCTCCCACCACCAGAACGACCGGTCCCGCTCGCGCTCCCCAGGCGACTTGCTCATAGCCCCACAGCCTAAGCGTGAACCCCGACCCGTCCCCACCCGGTTCCACCCCGACACCCGTGCGGGCCTTCAAGTGGTCCAGACCACCTGAACCGGCTGTGATCTTGTCCGCCATCCGGCCACCTCGCGGACAGCAACCGCCCCGACACCTATGCTGGGTCGCGTCGGACAGCGCGGTCCGCACGCGTCACACCCGCCACACGTGTGCGGAGCTGTGACGATGAGCCGTTGCCGAACCCCACCACCACAGGGAGCCAGCCGTGACCGCTCCGGTCCCCACCCCGGCGGACAGCCCCAGCCGTGTCGGCCCCGCCGGCGCCGACGCCGACAACACAGCCCTGCGCGCGGACATCCGCCGCCTCGGCGACCTCCTCGGCGAGACGCTGGTCCGCCAGGAGGGCCCCCAGCTGCTGGGCCTGGTCGAACAGGTCCGCCTGCTGAGCCGCACCGACGGCGAGGCCACCGCCGAACTGCTCTCCGACATCGACCTGGACACCGCCGCCAAGCTGGTCCGCGCGTTCTCCACCTACTTCCACCTCGCCAACGTCACCGAGCAGGTGCACCGCGGCCGGGAGCTGGCCACCCGCCGCGCCCGCGAGGGCTCGCTGCTCGCCCAGACCGCGGACCAGCTCGGCGAGGCGGACCCGAAGCACCTCGCGAACACCCTGGCCCACCTGGCCGTCCGCCCGGTCTTCACCGCCCACCCCACCGAGGCCGCCCGCCGCAGCGTCCTCAACAAGCTCCGCCGGATCGGCGAGCTGCTCGACCGGATCCACCGCGAGCAGATCGCCGCCGGCCTCTCGCACGCCGACCAGGCCCGCACCACCTCCGCCAAGCGGCAGGCCGACCGCCGCCTCGCCGAGGTCATCGACCTGCTCTGGCAGACCGACGAGCTGCGGATCGCCCGCCCGGAGCCGACCGACGAGGCCCGCAACGCCGTCTACTACCTGGACGAGCTCTACCGCGAGGCCGTCCCCGAGGTCCTGGAGGAGCTGCACGAGGAGCTCGCCCGGGTCGGCCTCACCCTGCCCGACGGCGTCCGCCCGCTCACCTTCGGCACCTGGATCGGCGGCGACCGCGACGGCAACCCGAACGTCACCCCGCAGGTCACCTGGGACGTCCTGAACCTCCAGCACGAGTACGGCATCAAGGACGCCCTGGCGGCCGTCGACGACCTGCGCAACTCGCTCTCCACCTCCGAGCGCCTGGCCGGCGCCTCGGCCGAGCTGGTCGCCTCGCTCCACGCCGACCTGGACGTGCTCCCCGAGCTGAGCCCGCGCTACAAGCGGATGAACGCCGAGGAGCCCTACCGCCTCAAGGCCACCTGCGTCCGGCTCAAGCTGGAGAACACCCGCGAGCGGCTCGCCCAGGGCACCCCGCACATCGCGGGCCGCGACTACCTCGGCACCCGCGAGCTCGTCGCCGACCTCCGGCTGATCCAGGAGTCGCTCCGCTCCCACCGCGGCGGCCTGATCGCCGACGGGCGGCTCGCCCGCGCCATCCGCACCATCGAGGCCTTCGGCCTCCAGCTCGCCACCATGGACGTCCGCGAGCACGCCGAGGCCCACCACCACGCGCTCGGCCAGCTCTTCGACCGACTCGGCGAGGAGGCCTGGCGCTACGCGGACATGCCCCGCGAGTACCGGCAGAAGCTGCTCGCCAAGGAGCTCCGCTCGCGCCGCCCGCTCGCGCCCACCCCGGCCCCGCTGGACGCCGCGGGCACCAAGACCCTCGGCGTCTTCAACACCATCCGCGAGGGCTTCGAGCGGTTCGGCGACGAGATCGTCGAGAGCTACATCATCTCGATGTGCCAGGGCGCCGACGACGTGTTCGCCGCCACCGTGCTGGCCCGCGAGGCCGGTCTGATCGACCTGCACGCCGGTATCGCCAAGATCGGCATCGTGCCGCTGCTGGAGACCACCGACGAACTCCAGGAGGCCGACCGGATCCTGGACGAGATGCTCTCCGACCCCTCCTACCGGCTGCTCGTCTCGCTGCGCGGCGACGTCCAGGAGGTCATGCTCGGCTACTCCGACTCCTCCAAGTTCGGCGGCATCACCACCTCCCAGTGGGAGATCCACCGCGCCCAGCGCCGGCTGCGCGACGTCGCCCACCGCTACGGGATCCGGCTGCGGCTCTTCCACGGCCGCGGCGGCACCGTCGGCCGCGGCGGCGGCCCCTCGCACGAGGCCATCCTGGCCCAGCCCTGGGGCACCCTGGAGGGCGAGATCAAGGTCACCGAGCAGGGTGAGGTGATCTCCGACAAGTACCTGCTGCCCTCGCTGGCCCGGGAGAACCTGGAACTGACCATCTCGGCCACCCTGTCCGCCTCGGCGCTGCACACCGCCCCGCGCCAGGCCCCCGAGGAGCTGGCCCGCTGGGACGCCGCGATGGACCAGGTCTCGGCGGCCGCGCACACCGCGTACCGCGCCCTGGTCGAGCAGGAGGACCTGCCGAAGTACTTCTTCGCGGCCACCCCGGTCGACCAGCTCGCCTCGCTGCACCTGGGCTCCCGGCCGTCCCGCCGCCCCGACTCGGGCGCGGGCCTGGACGGCCTGCGCGCCATCCCGTGGGTTTTCGGCTGGACCCAGTCCCGCCAGATCGTGCCCGGCTGGTTCGGCGTCGGCGCCGGCCTCGCCGCCGCCCGCGAGGCGGGTCTCGGGGACGTCCTGGACGAGATGTACGGCCAGTGGCACTTCTTCCGCAACTTCCTGTCCAACGTCGCCATGACGCTGGCCAAGACCGACCTGCGGATCGCCCGCCACTACGTCGAGCAGCTGGTGCCCGCCGAGCTGCACCACATCTTCGACCAGATCACCGCCGAGCACGAGCTGACCCTGCGCGAGGTGCTCCGCCTCACCGGGGAGAGCGAACTGCTGGAGCACAACCCGGTGCTGAAGCAGACCTTCACCGTCCGCGACGCCTACCTCGACCCGATCTCCTACCTCCAGGTCGCGCTGCTGCGCCGCCAGCGCGAGGAGGCCTCCACCGGCCGCCCGGAGGACCCGCTGCGGGCCCGCGCCCTGCTGCTGACCGTGAACGGCATCGCCGCCGGCCTGCGCAACACCGGCTGACCGGCACCCGGCACCGCAAGGGCCCGGTGCCGCCCCCTCGGTCGAGGGGGCGGCACCGGGCCCTTCGCGTCACACCAGTCGTACCGTCGTCACTCCACCGGATCGCCCGCGCGCCGGCGCTTCAGCCAGAGGGCCGCGCCGCCCGCCGCCACGACCAGGCCGCCGCCGACGGCCAGCAGGCCCGCGTCACCGCCGACCGAGCCGCCCAGTACCGGGCCGAACTGGGCCGCCGCGGGATCCTGGGACACCACACCGGGATCGGGGTCCGCCACCGTCTCCGCGTGGGCCACGCCACCGCCCGAGAGCAGCACCCCGGCCGCCCCCAGCGCACCGGCCGTGCCGACCTTGCGACCGAGCTTCCTCAGCCGTACCACCCGAACCCGCCGCAGGCGCCGGACCGGCCGCAAACTCCGCATCGAGAACTCCCCAGGACCCGTTCGCGTACGGGCCCGACGCTATCCGATCCGGCACGGGTTTCTCACACCCATTCAGGTTTGGGCGGCCAAGCGTTGTACGACTGTTGCCCAGCCGACCCGCCCACCGCGGCGGGCGGGCAGGGATCCGCTCCCTTGCCGAACAACCGTCCTGACGCTGGATCAGGAGTGGTAGACGCCCTGGGCCCGCTCCAGGCCGTCGGTGAGCAGTGCCTCCACGGCGTCCGCCGAGCGGTCCACGAACCACTCCAGCTCCTTGCGCTCGGTGGCGGAGAAGTCCTTCAGAACGAAGTCCGCGACCTCCATCCGGCCCGGCGGGCGACCGATCCCGCAGCGCACCCGGTAGTACTCCGGGCCCAGCGACTTGGTGATCGACTTCAGCCCGTTGTGGCCGTTGTCGCCGCCGCCGAGCTTCAGCCGCAGCGTCGCGTAGTCGATGTCCAGCTCGTCGTGGACGGCCACCAGGGCCGAGGCCGGCGTCTTGTAGAAGTCCCGCAGGGCGGTCACCGGGCCGCCCGAGAGGTTCATGAAGGTCATCGGCTTGGCCAGCACCACCCGCCGGCCCGCCAGCCGCCCCTCGGCCACCTGCGCGCGGCTCTTGTGCGCCTTGAACCTGGCACCCATCCGCTGCGCCAGCAGGTCCACCACCATGAAGCCGATGTTGTGCCGGTTCCGGGCGTACTGCTCCCCCGGATTGCCCAGCCCGGCCACCAGCCAGGGGCCCTCGTACGCGTCCTCGCTCATCGCATCGCTCCTCGTGCTCTCGCTCGTCGACATCATCCCGGACACACCGCTGCCCCGGCCGCTCCAGTACGGAGCGGCCGGGGCAGCGGTCAGACGGTGCGGGAGGCTCAGGCCTCGGCGCCGGCCTCGGCGGCCTCGGCGTCGGCGTCGGCCTGCGAGGCCTGGGCGCCGATGACCTGCAGCACGACGGTGTCGGCCTCGACGGCCAGCGTGGTGCCCTTGGGCAGCGAGATGTCACCGGCGGTGATCGAGGCACCGGCCTCCAGGCCCTCGACCGAGACGGTCACGGACTCGGGCAGGTGGGTGGCCTCGGCCTCGATCGGCAGCGCGTTGAGGACGTGCTCCAGCAGGTTGCCGCCGGGGGCCAGCTCGCCCTCGGTGAGGACGGGGATCTCGACGGTGACCTTCTCGCCGCGCTTCACGAGGAGCAGGTCGACGTGCTCGATGGTGCGCTTGATGGCCTGGCGCTGGATGGCCTTCGGCAGGACGTACTCGTCCTTGCCCTCGATCGGAACGACCAGCAGGGCGTTCGGGGTCTTGAGGGCCATCATCAGGTCGTGGCCGGGCAGGTTCAGGTGAACCGGGGCGTGGCCGTGGCCGTAGACGACACCGGGGACCAGGCCGGCACGACGGGCCCGGCGGGCAGCGCCCTTACCGAACTCGGAACGGGTCTCAGCGGCGATGCGGATCTCGGACACGACTGCACTCCTCGTGAAAACTGGCGCGGGGGTGCAGGCAACGCGAAAAACCGCCGGGACCACACCCACAGTACGTTCGGGGGTCACTCGGCGGCGTACGACCTCTGCCAACAGCCGGAAGAACCGGCCCCAGCAGCGCGTCGATCACGGAGCACGGGCACCCGACGAGCAGGCACACGGCATCCCTCGCCGAGCATTTTCACGAGTCTAACCGCACCGGTGCCCTCCGACGAAATCGACGGCGGCCCCGGCCCTGTGAGGACCGGGGCCGCCTGCGCGGGCTTCGTCAGTGCACGCCCTCGAACAGGCTGGTGACCGAGCCGTCCTCGAACACCTCGCGGATCGCGGCGGCGATCGACGGGGCGATCGACAGCGTGGTGATCTTGTCCAGCTGGAGCTCGGCCGGGGTCGGCAGGGTGTTCGTGAACACGAACTCGCTGACCCGGGAGTTCTTCAGACGGTCCGCGGCCGGACCGGAGAGCACGCCGTGCGTGGCGGCCACGATCACGTCCGCGGCGCCGTTCTCGAACAGCGCGTCGGCCGCGGCGCAGATGGTGCCGGCGGTGTCGATCATGTCGTCGACCAGGACGCAGACCCGGCCCTTGACGTCACCGACCACCTCGGCGGACAGGATGGTGTTGGCCTGGGTCATGTCGCGGCGCTTGTGGATGATCGCCAGCGGCGCGCCCAGACGGTCCGACCACTGGTCGGCGACCTTCACCCGGCCGGCGTCCGGGGACACCACGGTGAGGCGGTCGCGGTCGACCTTGTCGCCCACGTAGTCCGCCAGCAGCGGCAGCGCGAACAGGTGGTCCACCGGACCGGAGAAGAAGCCCTGGATCTGCGCGGTGTGCAGGTCCACCGCCATGATCCGGTCGGCGCCGGCGCTGGCCAGCAGGTCCGCGATCAGGCGGGCCGAGATGGGCTCGCGGCCCAGGTGCTTCTTGTCCTGGCGGGCGTACCCGTAGAACGGCAGGATCGCGGTGATGCTCCGGGCCGAGGCCCGCTTCAGAGCATCGATCATGATCAGCTGTTCCATGATCCACTGGTTGATGGGAGCCGTGTGGCTCTGCATCACGAAGCAGTCCGCACCGCGCGCGGAGTCCAGGAAGCGGACGTAGATCTCACCGTTGGCGAAGTCCAGGGCCTTGGTCGGGACCAGCTCGGTCCCGAGCGCCTCGGCCACCTCCCTCGCCAGCTCAGGGTGGGCACGGCCGGAGAAGAGCTTGAGTTTCTTCTCACCCGACGTCGTGATCCCGCTCACTGCACCGTCTCCTCGCGTTGCTGACGCTGAACCCGTCCGCACCGCAGGCAGGCACGAGCCCGCTGGCGATAGGGGTCGGGGAAATGTCGGTACGCCTGGACACGGGCGGTAAGCCCAGTGGCGCACGTATGTCCCCAAGGTTACGCGCCCGTGCGGAAACCGTCCGCCCCGGGACCGCCCCTCGGACTCCCACCCGGCCCGTCAGACCTCCGCGGCCCCGTCCGTCGCGGCAGCCGCGGCCTGCGCCGATGCGGTCCCGGGGCGCTTGCGCTCCACCCAGCCCGCGATGTTGCGCTGCTGCGCCCGGCTCACGCCCAGCGCGCCGGGCGGAACGTCGCCGGTGATCACCGAGCCGGCCCCGGTGTAGGCGCCGTCACCGACCGTCACCGGGGCGATGAACATGTTGTCCGAGCCGGTCCGGCAGTGCGCGCCGATCACCGTGCGGTGCTTGTTCACCCCGTCGTAGTTCACCGTGACGGAGGCCGCGCCGATGTTGCTGCCCTCGCCGATGGTGGCGTCCCCGATGTAGGACAGGTGCGGCACCTTGGCGCCCTCGCCCAGCTCCGAGTTCTTCACCTCGACGTAGGTGCCGACCTTCGCCTTGCGCCCGAGCCTCGCCCCCGGCCGCAGGTAGGCGTACGGGCCGGCGGTGGCGAAGTCGCCCACCTCGGCGCCGTCCGCCGTGGTGTTGCTCACACGCGCGCCGGCGCCGATCCGGGTGTCCTTGAGCGTCGAGTTCGGGCCCACCTCGCAGCCCTCGCCCAGATGGGTGAGGCCCTGCAGCTGGGTGCCCGGCAGGACCACCGCGTCCGGCTCGTAGGACACCTGGACGTCGAACCAGGTGGTCGCCGGGTCCACCACCGTGACGCCGGCGCGCATCGCCCGCTCCAGCAGGCGGTCGTTCAGCAGGCGCCGGGCCTGGGCCAGCTGCACCCGGTCGTTGATGCCGAGGATGTCGCGGTAGTCCGCGGCCACCACGGCGCCGACCCGGTGGCCGGCCGTCCGCAGGATCTCCAGGGTGTCGGTGAGGTACTCCTCGCCCTGGACGTTGTCGGTGGTGACCCGGGACAGCGCCTCGGCCAGCAGCTTGGCGTCGAAGGCGAAGACCCCGGAGTTGATCTCGTCGACCGCCCGCTGGGCGTCCGAGGCGTCCTTCTCCTCGACGATCGAGGCGACGGCGCCGTCCGCCTCGTCCCGCAGGATCCGCCCGTAGCCGAACGGGTCCGGGACGACGGCCGTCAGGACGGTGACGCCGTTGCCCTGTTCGGCGTGCGCGCCGGCGAGGGCCGCCAGCGTCGCGCCGGTCAGCAGCGGCGCGTCCCCGGTGGTGACGATCACCGTGCCGTCCAGCTCCACGCCGTCGGCCGCCAGGGCCTCCAACGCGGTGCGGACGGCGTGCCCGGTGCCCTTCTGCTCCTCCTGCACCACAGCGCGCGCCGCCGGGTAGTGCGCCCCCAGGTGCTCCTGCACCTTCTCCCGCATGTGCCCGACCACGACGACCAGCTGCTGCGGAGTCAACTCCTGTGCTGCCGCGACCGCATGGCCCACCAGCGACCGCCCGCAGACCTCGTGCAGCACCTTGGGCAGGCTGTTCGACTTCATCCTGGTCCCGCCACCGGCGGCAAGCACGACAACGGCGGCAGGCGAATTGGCACTCACGGGGGGAGGCTCCTCAGTCGGTTCACAGAGAGGGCAGTGCAGCCCGGCCGGGACCCAGGCCGGTCGCCTTCGCACAGTCCGCCGAGCAGCCCCGACAATACCGGGGGGCGGGGGATGCGCCCGAAACAGAGCGCCCGCTGGCTCCGCCGCTAGGATTCGAACCCAGACAAAGGCCTCCAAAGGGCCCTGTGCTGCCATTACACCACGGCGGATCGATCATCAACTCGCAGCGCCCGAGGCGCTCCGACACAGCCTAAGGGTTGCGGCCGCATAGCTCCACCACCCCGGCGCGGCCGGCCCGGCCCGCGCGGATCCGGGCGTTGTCCATCCAGTCGGGTGAAATACGCCGAGCCGCCCGCGGCCACGTATTCCCCTGACGGCCGAACGCAACCTACGATGCCGTAGGTTACGCAGACGTAACCTCCACCCCGCCCTCAAGGGACACCCATGACCATCCAGGCCGGCGAGGCGCGCGCCGATACCGCGCACTCCATCGATCCCGCCCCGACCCTGCTCTCCGCCACCCGCGGCGGGGAGAACCAGGGCCTCGCCGAGCGGGTCGCGCTCGGGCTGTTCATCGCCGTGCCGTTCGCCGCCCTGCTGGCGGCCGTGCCGGTGGCCTGGGGCTGGGGCCTGGGGTGGACCGATCTCGCGATCGCCACCGTCATGTACTTCCTCACCTGCCACGGCATCACGATCGGCTACCACCGCTACTTCACCCACGGCTCCTTCAAGGCCAACCGGGTCCTGCGGATCGCCCTCGCGGTGGCCGGGTCGCTGGCCATCGAGGGCCCGCTGGTCCGCTGGGTGGCCGACCACCGCAAGCACCACCGGTACAGCGACAAGGACGGCGACCCGCACTCGCCGTGGCGCTACGGCGAGACCGTCCCGGCCCTGCTCAAGGGCCTCTGGTGGGCGCACATGGGCTGGCTCTTCGACGAGGAGCAGACCCCGCAGCTCAAGTACGCGCCGGACCTCGTGGACGATCCGGCCATAAGGCGGATCTCCCGGCTGTTCTGGCTCTGGACCTCGCTCTCGATGCTGATCCCGCCGCTGGTCGGCGGGCTGGTCACGCTCTCCTGGCAGGGTGCGCTCTCCGCCTTCTTCTGGGGTTCACTGGTCCGGGTCGCCCTGCTGCACCACGTCACCTGGTCGATCAACTCGATCTGCCACGCGCTCGGCAACCGCCCGTTCCGCTCCCGCGACCGCTCCGGGAACGTCTGGTGGCTGGCGGTGCTCTCCTGCGGCGAGTCCTGGCACAACCTGCACCACGCGGACCCGACCTCGGCCCGGCACGGCGTGCTGCGCGGGCAGGTCGACTCCTCGGCCCGGCTGATCCGCTGGTTCGAGCTGGCCGGCTGGGCCCGGGACGTCCGCTGGCCGGACGCGGAGCGGATCGCCGCCCGCCGCGCCGCATGAGGGCTCGCCTGCAGCATGATGTAGGGGTGAACGGGAGCAGCGCAGACAGCACAGGCGGCCACGAGAGCCCGCGGACGGACGCCGCACCCGATCCGGTGCAGGCCCGTCCGCGTGCCGCTGCCCCGGCGGGCGCCGCGGCGCCCGCGGGCCGCCGCCGCAGCGGCCGGGTGCGGATGACCGGGAAGCAGCGGCGGGAGCAGCTGCTGGAGATCGGCCGGTCGGTGTTCGCGGAGCGCGGCTACGACGGCACCTCGGTCGAGGAGATCGCCGAGCGGGCCGGGGTGTCCAAGCCGGTGGTGTACGAGCACTTCGGGGGCAAGGAGGGGCTCTACGCGGTGGTCGTGGACCGCGAGATGCAGCTGCTGCTGGACATGGTGACGGGGGCGCTGACCGGCGGGCACTCGCGGGAGCTGCTGGAGCAGGCGGCGTTCGCGCTGATGGACTACATCGACACGTCCACGGACGGCTTCAAGATCCTGGTCCGGGACTCCCCGGTGGCCCAGTCGACCGGCACCTTCGCCTCGCTGATCAGCGACATCGCGACGCAGGTCGAGGACATCCTGGGCCTGGAGTTCAAGGCGCGGGGCTTCGACGCGCGCCTCGCCCCGATGTACTCGCAGATGCTGGTGGGCATGGTCGCGCTGACCGGCCAGTGGTGGCTGGAGGTGCGCAAGCCGCAGAAGGCCGAGGTCGCCGCCCATCTGGTGAACCTCGCCTGGCACGGCCTGGAGGGGATGGAGCGCCACCCCAAGCTGGTCGGCGACCGCAAGTCCTAGCCCGGGCCGCCGCCACCGTCCGGCCGCTACCGCTTCACCCCGACGGCGAAGATCCGCCGGAACGGGAAGACCGTGCCGTACGGGCCGGCGGGGTAGGCCTCGCGGAGCAGGGCCCCGTACTCGGCGAGGAAGGCCGCCCGCTCGGCCGGGTCGGTGAGCCGGGTCAGCACCGGCCGCAGGGCGGTGCCCTTGACCCACTCCAGGACCGGGTCCGCCCCGGGGAGCAGGGTGCTGTAGGTGGTCTCCCAGACGTCGGCGGCGCAGCCGGCCCCGGCCAGGGCCGCCAGGTAGGCGCCGGGTTCGTGGACGCCGGCCCGGGTGGCGCCCTCGCCCAGGGCGTCCCGCCAGCGGGGGCTGCGGCGGAGCCCGGCGAGCAGGGTGTGGCTGGGCGAGTCGAAGTTGCCGGGCACCTGGAAGGCGATCACGCCGCCCGGCTCCAGCGCCGCCGCCCAGCGGGGCAGCAGGTCGAGGTGCCCGGCGGGGCCGGCGGCCCCGTGCTCCGGGGTGAAGCCGATCCACTGCAGCGCCGCGTTGGAGACGATCAGGTCCGGTGCGGCCGGGGCCGGGTCGTAGCCGCGGGCGTCGGCGAGCAGGTAGTCCGCGGTGGGCTCGCCCTCGGCGCGGGCGGTGGCGAGCATCTCGGCGGAGTTGTCGAGGCCGGTGATCCGGGCTCCGGGCCAGCGTTCGCGCAGGACGGCGGTGGAGTTGCCGGGGCCGCAGCCGATGTCCAGGATCCTGGCGGCCGGTTCGTGCGGGAGGACGGGGACGCGGGCGAGCAGGTCGCGCAGCGGGCGGGTCCGTTCGTCGGCGAAGCGCAGGTACTGCTCCGGGTCCCAGACGGGGGTGCTCATGGTCGACCTCGCAAGTATCTCGACATCAAGATATCCAGTCGCAGGTTCCACGTTACATTTCTCGATGTCAAGAGACTTCACATCGACACATCCCCCGATACACTGATCGTCATGGAGGACGAGGTCGACCGCCTGGTCGCAGCATGGCGCCGAGAGCGCCCCGACCTCGACGTGGAACCACTTGAGGTGCTCAGCCGGGTCAGCCGACTCGCCCGGCACCTCGACCGCGCCCGCCGGACGGCCTTCGCCGAGCACGGGCTGGAGCCCTGGGAGTTCGACGTCCTGACCGCACTGCGGCGCGCCGGCTCCCCCTACCAGCTCTCCCCCGGCCAGCTGCTCACCCAGACCCTGGTCACCTCCGGCACCATGACCAACCGGATCGACCGGCTCACCGGCAAGGGCCTGGTCAAGCGCCTGCCCGATCCGGACGACCGGCGCGGCGTGCTGGTCCGGCTCACCGAGGACGGCCGCGACCGGGCCGACCAGGCGCTCGCCGGGCTGCTGGCCCACGAACGCGAGCTGCTGGCCCAGCTCACCGGCGCCCAGCAGGGCGAACTCGCCGGACTGCTGCGGCAGCTGGTCGCCCCCTTCGACAACATCCCGAGCTGACCGCCGCCCGGTCCGCCGTCAGAAGCCGTCCGGGTACGGGGAACTGAGCGCGGGCACCGGGGCCGGCTCGGCCTCCGCGGTGCGGTAGCCGGGCAGCAGCTCGGCCAGCCGCCGGCGCACCTCCCCGTCGCTGTTGCCGACCGCCGCCGCGTACAGGCCCGTCAGACCGCCCGCGAGGTCCTCGGGGCCGCCTCCGCACCCGGCCACGGTCGCGTAGATCCGGGCGTGCGCGGTGGGCAGCCGCTCCTCGCCCTCCGAGAACAGCGCCTCGTTCAGCTTCTCGCCCGCCCGCAGCCCGGTGAAGCGGATCTCCACCTCGTCCCGGCCCAGTTGCACCTGCTCGGCGAAGTTGTGGACCAGGTCGACGATCCGCACCGGATCGCCCATGTCGAGCACGAACACCTCACCGCCGCGGGCCATCCGGCCGGACTCCAGCACCAGACCGACGGCCTCCTCGATGGTCATGAAGAACCGCGTCACATCGGGGTGGGTGATGGTCACCGGGACGCCGCTGCGCAGCTGCTCGGCCAGCACCGACAGCAGCGAACCGCGCGAGCCCAGCACGTTGCCGAACCGGACCGCCGAGAACACCCCGGTGCCCAGGTTGCGCGCGTCCCGGGCGTTCGCCTGCACGATCAGCTCGGCCAGCCGCTTGCTGGCGCCGAGCACCGAGGTCGGATCGGCCGCCTTGTCGGTGGAGATCAGCACGAACCGCTCGACACCGGTGGCCAGCGCCGCCTCCACCAGGTGGTCGGTGCCCAGCACGTTGGACTTGACCGCCTCGCTGGGGTGGCGCTCCAGCAGCGGAAGGTGCTTGTGCGCGGCCGCGTGGAAGACCACCTCGGGCTTCAGGTCGCGGAAGATCTGCTGGATCCGCGGCCGGTCCCGGATGTCCGCGATCACCAGGGACTCGTCGGTCAGCAGCGCCTCACCCCAGATCTCCAGCTGGAGCCGGTGCAGGTTGGACTCGTCGTGGTCCAGCATGTAGAGCGCGCTGGGATTGAACGCGTGGACCTGGCGGCAGAGTTCGCTGCCGATCGAGCCGCCGGCCCCGGTCACCAGCACCCGGCGGCCCTCGATCACGTCCCGCACGTCGGCGGAGACCACGTGGACCTCGCGCCGCCCGATCAGCCGGTTGACGTCCAGGCTGCGCATGTCCGAGCCGACCACCTCACGGCGCAGCGCGGCCAGGAAGGACGGCAGGTAGCGGACGGCGGCGCCGGCCGCGGCGGCGGCGGTCGCCAGCGCCCGGACCCGCTGCGGGGCCAGGCCGGGGATGGCGAGCGCGACCACCTGGACGCGGTGGCGGACGGCGAGCTCGGTGAGCTCGGCGAGGGTCCCGAGGACGGGGACGCCGCCCACGACCCGGCCCGCCTTGGCCGGGTCGTCGTCGAGCAGGCCGATCGGGTCGAGGCCGAACTCCGGTGTCCGGCCGAGGTCGCGGACCAGCGCCGTCCCGGCCGCACCGGCTCCGACGATCAGCGTGCGCAGGCCCGTCGGCGGTGTCGCGGCCGCGGTGGCCGTGGCGGGCGAAGGGGCCTCCCCACTCGGGCCGGACCGGGCTGCGTGCGGGCGTGCGGAAGTGCTGTGCGGCGACATCTGTCCTCCGGATTTCCCTGACCTGACGGACCTGAGCCGGTACCTGGGTGTGACGGGCGGATCAGCCGGCGCCGGGAGCTGTGGTCGAGGCGACGGACGGCGGGGCAGTGGGCGCGGCCGGCTCGGAGGGGCTGACGCCCGCCCGCCGGGCGACCGCGACGGCGGCCAGGGTGGAGTGCACCCCGAGCTTGCCGAGGACGTTCTGCATGTGGGTGCGCACGGTGTGCGGGGAGAGGTAGAGCCGTTCGGCGACGGCCTGCCGGCCCAGGCCGGCCACCATGCAGCGCAGGATCTGCTTCTCCCGGGGGGTGAGCGTGTCGACCAGGCGCTCGCTCTCGGTGCGGTCCCGCCGGGCGGTGGTGAGCTCCCGGATGACACCGGTCAGCAGGGCGGGCGGCAGATGCGTCTCGTCGCGCAGCACGCCCCGGACCACGGCCAGCAGGCGGGCCAGCGAACTCTCCTTGGCCACCCACCCGGTGGCGCCGGCGTGCAGGGCGCGGGCGGCGCGCAGCGGGTCGTCGGCGGCGGCCAGGACGATCGCCCGCAGCGCGGGATGGTGGCGGCGGACCCGGGCGAGCAGGGTGATCCCGTCGGGCGCCGGGGCGGCGTGGTACCGGTCGGGCGGATACGGCCCGGGCGGGTACGGGGCGGGCGGGCAGGCCGCGGCAGGGGCGCCGCGGGCCGGGACACCGGGGCCGGCGGGCGGCCCGGGTGCGGCGGCCGGGCGGCGGGGCGCGGGCAGCGTCACCGGCGGGCGCCGTCGCAGGGCCTCGGGCGGGTCGGCCCCGGGCTGGCGCGGTGTGCGCGCTCCGTCGGCGTCGGCACCGAGGTCGGCATCGATCAGGACGACGTCGAAGGCCCGGCCCTCGGTGGCGGCACGCTCCAGGGCACGCTCGGCGGCGGCCGCGCTGCCGGCCGCGCCGACCTCCACATCGGGCTCGGCGGCGAGCGCCGCAGCCAGCGCCTCGGCGAAGATCCGGTGGTCGTCGACCACCAGGACGCGGATCCGCCCCATCGTCACTCCCCCCTGTTCGGCCGAGCTGCGCCCGGGGCGCCGGCGCGGACCACCGCCGTGGCCCGGGTCCTGCTCCGCCGCCCACCCCCCGGCTCCCGGGAGGACCAAAGCACCGACCCCCACCGGTACCGGAATCAGCGTACGGGGTGGGGGGCGGCCCGGTGGGGGTTTGGTGAAGTTTCGTCAGGAGGTGCGGACTTGGCGTGATTCGGCGACGGCGCTGCCTCCCGGCGGGCGGCGGTGACCGGGGTGGTGGCGGCCCGGGCGACGCCGTGGAGGGGGCGGCCCGGGTGTCCCGGCGACCGGCGGCCGGTCAGGCGCCGTAGGGGCGGACGGCGCGGGCGTCCCGCAGCGCGTGGGCCCACCAGGTGAGCTGGTCGAGCATGCCCTTGGCGGCGCCGGTCGGGACGGTCGGGTCGACGGGCTCGCCGTCCTCCCCGAAGGCGCCCCAGACGCTGTGGAAGCTGACGGAGTCCCGGACGGTGACGGTGTGCAGCTCGGCGAAGATCAGCCGGAGCTGCTCGACCGCGCGCAGCCCGCCGCCGAGGCCGCCGTACGAGACGAAGCCGACCGGCTTGGCCTGCCACTCGGCGCGGTGCCAGTCGATGGCGTTCTTCAGCACGGCGGGGAAGCTGTGGTTGTACTCGGGCGTGATCACCACGAACGCGTCGGCGGCGGCCAGCCGGGGCGAGAGCGCGGCGAGGCACTCGGCCTGCTCGGCCGTGGGCTCCTCGCCCAGGTGCGGCAGCGGATGGTCGGCCAGGTCGATGACATCGAGATCGAGATCGGCCCGCTGCCCGGCGGTGCGCACGAACCACTCGGCGACGGTGGGCGCGACGCGGCCCGGGCGGTTGCTGCCGACGATGACGGCGACGCGGTACGGGGTCTCGGACATGACGGTCTCCGGGAGTTGGTCTCTGCGGTCACCGCCCGATCGGACGGCCCGTCAGGTAAAGTACAACGTTCATGGCAATAGGTACAACGCTTATGGCAAACTTCTCGGGAGCCCCTCGATGACCGGTGAGAACGACACCCCGACCGCGCCCCGCCGAGGACTGGCCGAGAAGCGACAGGCCATCACCCGGGCCGCCCGGGCGGTCTTCGGCCGGGACGGCTACTCCCGCGCCGGCATCGACGCCATCGCGGCCGAGGCGGGGGTGTCCACCCGCACCATCTACAACCACTTCGCCGGCAAGGAGCTGCTCTTCCGGACCGTCGTCCAGGAGAGCACCGGACAGGTCGGGAACGCCCAGCTGGAGGTCATCGACCGCCACCTGGCCAAGGTCACCGACCTGGAGTCGGACCTCGTCGCGCTGGGCCTGGCCTGGGTGGGATCGCTGACGGCGTTCTCCGACCACTTCGCGCTGGTCCGGCAGATCAACGCCGAGGCGGCGCACCTCCCGAAGGACCTGCTGGAGGCCTGGCAGGCCGCCGGGCCGCGTCGGGCCGTGGTCGAACTCGGCTGCCGGTTCGGCGGGTTGGCCGACCGCGGACTGCTGGACGCCCCCGATCCGGAGCGCGCCGCGCAGCACTTCGTCCTGCTCGTCGGCAGCGAGATCACCCAGCGTTCCTACTGGGGGGCGTTCCCGCTCGCCCCGGCGGAGACCGAGGAGCTCGTCACCACCGGCGTGCGGACCTTCCTGCGCGCCTATGCCGCGCGCCCGGCGCACTGACCACCGACAGACCGGCGCCCTGCTCGCGACGGGCGCACCGGCGAGCGGCGGGAACGGCGAAGCGCCGCGCCCCCGGGGTGGGGAGCGGCGCTTCGTTCACGGCACGGGCCGACGACCGCGGGCCGACGAGGGCGGGCCGACGACCGCGGGCCGAGGCCTAGAGGCCGTTCTTCTCCAGGGTGAACTTCCAGGCGTCGGCGACGATGTCGTCGAGGTTGGGGCGCTTGGGGGTCCAGCCGAGCCTCCGGTGGGCGCGCTCGGCGGAGGCCACCAGGACGGC
>NZ_JBEXYD010000053.1:0-55270 GCF_040630735.1 Kitasatospora sp. NPDC005748 | reverse complement strand
TACTGCAGGGGGGACCCTGTGGGAGAGTAGGACGCCGCCGAACAATCATTCCAAAGAACCCCCCGGTCCGTAAGGATCGGGGGGTTCTTTGCGTTTCCAGGGGCATTCTCCGGCGGCATTCGCGGTGGGTGGCTGCGGCTCGCCGGGGACCATAAGGGCAAGCTTCGGGCCGCAGGCGGCACTTCGTTGCGGGGTCACCAGGCGCCGGTGGCGAGAGACGACAGCAAGCCCTGGGGGCAGGCAGGCCTGGGGGCAGGCAGGCCTCCTCGCTCGACCGCCGGCAGAGTAGAGGGCGGTTAGTGGCCACCACAGGGGACCAGGGACAGAGACCCTCCCCGAAGCGGCCGAAGCAGCCGAAGCGGTCGTCAGGGCGCCCGCTGACCGGACGTCCGTCCACGGGCAAGGCGTACGACTGAGCCCTCGCCACATCCGTGGCGGGGGCTCAGTCATGCGGTCTCACACCGGCCGCACGGCCGGGGGGGGGGGGGCTCAGAGGCGGCCGGCGGCCTTGAGGGCGAGGTAGGTGTCGGCGAGGGCCGGGGCCACCGCGGTCGGCGGGGCGTCCAGGACGGTCACGCCGTGCCGGGTGAGCCGGTCCGCGGTGAGCCGGCGGTCGGCGCGGGTCTGCTCGGCGGCGGCCGCGCCGTACACGGCCTCGACGGTGCCGCGGCCGGTGGCCAGTTCGTCCAGGTGGGGGTCGGAGACGGAGGCCAGGACCACTTCGTGGCGCTTGGTCAGCAGCGGGAGCAGCGGCAGCAGCCCGTCCTCGACCGGGGCCGCGTCGAGGCCCGTGAGCAGGACGATCAGGGAGCGGTGCGGCGCCATCTTGAGCGCGGTCGCCACCAGCGAGCGCATGTCGGTCTCGTAGAGGGCCGGTTCCAGGACGGCCATCGCGTTGGTGAAGGCCGGCAGGATCTCGCTGGGGGAGCGGCCGGCCACCGAGACGCGCTTGCGCAGGTCGTGGGCGAGCAGGTCGACCCGGTCGCCCGCCTTGGTGGCGAGCGCGGTGAGCAGCAGCGCGGCGTCGAGCGAGGCGTCCAGGCGGGGTGCGTCGCCGACGCGGCCGGCGGAGGTGCGGCCGGTGTCCAGGACGATCAGGATGTGCCGGTCGCGCTCGGGGCGCCAGGTGCGGACGGCGACGGTGTTCCGGCGGGCGCTGGCGCGCCAGTCGATGGAACGGATGTCGTCGCCGGGCAGGTACTCGCGCAGGGAGTCGAACTCGGTGCCCTGGCCCCGGGTCAGGACGGAGGTGCGGCCGTCGAGTTCGCGCAGCCGGGCGAGCCGGGACGGCAGGTGTTTGCGGCTGTTGAACGGCGGCAGGGCGCGGACCGCCCAGGGGACGAGGTGCGAGCCCTGCCGCCCGGCCAGTCCGAGCGGGCCGAGCGAACGGACCGTCACCCGCTGGGCGTGGTGGTCGCCGCGCCGGGTCGGGGTGAGCACGGTGGTGGCCCGGCGCCGCTCGCGGCCGGGAATGCGCAGGGTGTGCCGGGAGGCGGCGATCTCGGTGCCGCGCCGCCACGCGGACGGGGCCCAGGCGTCGCGGACGCGACCTCTGAGCGGGCGGCCGCTGGGGTTGGTGACGGTCAGTTCGACGGTGGCCGGCTCGCCGAGCCGGACGGTGGTGTCGCCGCCCCGGGTGATCCGCAGGCTGCGGACGGGGGCGGCGAGCACGAGGTCGACGACGACGGCGAGCAGGACCGTGCCGGTGACGGCCGCGATCCCGCCCCAGGACGGCAGGAGCAGGCCCACGACGAGCGCGCCGAGTGCGGCGAGCAGGGCGGTTCGCCCGGTGAGGGCCATGCGGTTGCGCTCCTTCGTGAGCGGGGCGGGGCGGGCGGTCAGCGGGGGGCGGGCGTCTGGGCCAGGACCGCCTGGATGACGGAGTCGGCGGTGACGCCCTCCATCTCGGCCTCGGCGCGCAGCGCGACGCGGTGCCGCAGGGTCGGCAGGGCGAGTGCCTTGACGTCGTCGGGGGTGACGTAGTCGCGGCCGGCCAGCCAGGCCCAGGCGCGGGAGGCGCCGAGCAGGGCGGTGGCGCCACGGGGCGAGACGCCGATCGAGAGCGACGGGGACTGCCGGGTGGCCCGGCAGAGGTCGACGATGTAGGCGAGCACCTCGGGCGAGACGGTGAGCTTGGCGATCTGCTCGCGGGCGGCGGTGATGTGTTCGGGGCCGGCGACCGGGCGCACGCCGGCCGCGGCGAGGTTGCGCGGGTCGAAGCCGCCGGCGTGCCGGGCGAGGACCTGGAACTCCTGGTCGCGGTCGGGCAGCGGCAGGATCAGCTTGAGCAGGAAGCGGTCGAGCTGGGCCTCGGGCAGCGGGTAGGTGCCCTCGTACTCGACCGGGTTCTGGGTGGCGGCGACCAGGAACGGGGCCGGCAGCGCGCGGGGCGAGCCGTCGACGGTGACCTGGTGCTCCT
This sequence comes from Kitasatospora sp. NPDC005748, assembly GCF_040630735.1. NCBI lineage: Bacteria > Bacillati > Actinomycetota > Actinomycetes > Kitasatosporales > Streptomycetaceae > Kitasatospora > Kitasatospora sp. NPDC005748. Next base: position 52,851 of record NZ_JBEXYD010000053.1, on the reverse strand, counting down.
CCATGGCCTCCAGCAGGGCGGCCTGGGTCTTCGGCGGGGTGCGGTTGATCTCGTCGGCGAGCAGCAGGTTGGTGAAGACCGGCCCGGGCTGGAAGGAGAACTCCGCGGTGCGGGCGTCGTAGACGAGGGAGCCGGTGACATCGCCCGGCATCAGGTCGGGGGTGAACTGGATCCGCTTGGTGTCCAGGCTGAGCGCGGTGGACAGGGTGCGGATCAGCAGCGTCTTGGCGACGCCGGGGACGCCCTCCAGCAGCACGTGGCCGCCGCAGAGCAGGGCGACGACCAGGCCGGTGACGGCGGCGTCCTGGCCGACCACGGCCTTGGCGATCTCGGCGCGCAGGGCGGTGAGCGCCTGGCGCGGGTCGTCGGTGGTCCCGGGGGTGCCGGTCGCCGTGCCGGGGGTGGAGACGGGGGTGGCGGTGGCCTGTTCGGTCACGGCTTCCGTACCTGCCTTTCGAGGGCGTCGAGGTCGTCGGCGAGCCGCAGCAGCGCGGCGTCGTCGGTCGGGGGCGGGCCGTAGAGGAGGGCCCGTACGTCCCCGGCGGGTCGGTCGGGGAGGCGGTCGAGGACGGCCGCGCAGAGCGCGGTGGCGTCGGGTGCGCCGCCGGTGGGCGGCACGCCGAGGACGGGCGCGAGGCGGTGGGCGGCGGCGCGGCGCAGGGCGTCGGCGGCGCGGCCCCGGGCCCTGGCCCGGCGGTAGAGGCGGGCGCGGCCCTCGGTGGTCTCGGCGGCGCGGACCACGACGGGCAGGTTCTCGCTGATGACCGGGCCGAGCCGGCGGGCCCGCCAGAGCGCGGCCAGCAGGGTCGCGATGCCGAGCTGGACGGCGGCCCAGCGCCAGCCGTCGGGGATGTAGTCGGTGAACCGCTTGTCGCCGACGCTGTCGCCGAGCGGGGCGGTGTAGTCCGGCAGGTGCCAGGTGAGGCGGGGCTGCGAGCCGAGCAGGCCGAGCGCGAGCGAGGCGTTGCCGTCCTTCTTGATCAGCTCGTTGCTGAGGAAGTCACCGCTGCCGAGGACGACGACGTCGGTGCCCTGGCCGGTCCGGACGGCGACCAGCGGGTAGCCGTGGCCGCGCGGGTAGCAGCCCTCGCCGCGGCTGCCGGCGGTGTACAGCAGGCCGCCGAGGTGGGCGGTGCCGGCCCGGACGGCCTCGGTGAGCGCGCACTGGGCGGCGGTGCTGCGGACGGCGGCGTAGGGGGCGCCGCCGCCCTCCTCGGATGGGCGGACGCCGGGGGCGAGCGCGCTGAGGGCCGCGGGGCCGGGGGAGACGAGGACCAGCCGGCCGTGCCGGGCGGCGGCGAGGGCGCGCAGCTGGTCGGGGCCGAGCAGGTCGGGTTCGGGGACGACGAGGGTGTCGTTGCCGGTGGAGCGGGCGGGGAGGTCGGCGGTGACGTCGACGTCGAGGCCCTGGCGCTGGAGCAGCGCGACGACGGCGTGGGAGCCGGAGGCGTCGTAGGAGCGCGGGTCGAGCGGGGGGTAGCGGCGGTCCTGGTTGAGCCCGGCCAGCACGGCGGCGGCGAGCAGCAGGAGCACGGCGGTGAGCAGGTACCAGCGGGAGCGGTGCCAGAGGCCGCGGCCGGTGGGCGCGAGGCTGCCGGCCGCGGGGGGCCCGGCCGCGGGCGCGGTCTGCGGCGGTGCGGCGGCGGGTGCGGGCGGTGCGGCGGGCGGCGGCCCGCCGGGGGCCGGCGGAGCGGCCGGGCCGGGGGTGGGGCTGGTCATGCCGCTCCTCCCGCGGCCGGGGCGAACGCCGGGCGGGCGCGTTCCAGGGTCTGGTCGAGGTCGCGCAGCAGCTGGTACGCGGTGCGGTCGGCGGTGCGGTCGCCGTAGGCGATGTCGTCGAAGGTGCGGGCCGCGGCGCGGAGGGCGTCGGCGTGCGCCGGGAGGGCCCGGCCGGCCTCGGCGGCGGCTTCGTCGGCGGTGCGGCCGGGCCGGGCGTCGAGCAGGGTGCGCTCCTCCAGGGCCCGGACGAGGGCGCGCATCTGCTCGCGGACGGCCTCCGTCCACCGGCCGGCCGCGGCGTGCTGTTCGGCGTCGGCCCGGTACTGGTCGGCGCTGCGCGGTCCGGCGGTGCCGAAGACGTCGAGCACGGTGCGGGCGGCCCGCTTGGGCGCGCCGAACCGCCACCAGAGGGCGGCGGCGATCAGCACGGCGATCACCAGGAAGAGGATCAGTCCGGTGGTGCCGCTGGTGCCGTCGCCGGCGATGGTGGTGAGCGCGTCGTCGATCCGGTCCATGACCCAGTCGTAGACCCGCTGCTGCAGGCTCGGGTCGTGCCGGTGGTACTCCGCGTTGAGCAGTTCGTCGCGGGCGGCGTCGCGGGCCGGGTCACGTGGAACGGTGACCGGGGCACCGCTCGCCGCCAGCGTCCTCTCCCCCCAGTTCGGCATCCGGTTCAGAGCCTCGCCGGGTTCTGGCCGGCCTGGTCGCCCCAGCCGGTGCCGCCGTACTCGGTCAGGCCCGCGGCGCGGGCGAGCTCGATGTCCAGGGCCTCGCGCCGGATCCGCTGGTCGACGTAGAGCAGCACGCCGATGGTGGCGGTGAACGGGATGGTGACGGTGGAGGCGATCACGCCGGCGATCGCGGTGGTGATCAGGACGGCGGTGGGCAGGGTGGCCGGGTCGCCCGCGTCGACCTGGCCGACGAGGTCGTCGAAGCCGAGGGCCAGGCCGACGATCGTGAACGGCACGCTGATGATGCCGGCGACGATGCCGGCCAGGACCTGGCTGAGGAGGTTGATCCCGAACAGCCGCCACCAGGAGCCGCGGACCAGCCGGCGCGAACGGGAGAGCGCCGTGATGACGCCCTGCTTCTCCAGCATCAGGGCGGGGGCGGCCAGGCTGAGCTGGATCCAGATCCAGATCGCGACCGGGATGCTGAGCAGGCCGACCACGAAGAGCAGGCCCGCGATGGCGGGTTCGTCCGCGCCGGTCAGCAGGTAGCCGATCATCGGGGCGAAGCCGACCAGCACCACGCCGGCGCCGATCAGGGCGGTCAGCAGGGTGAGGCCGGTCAGCTGGAGCAGCCGGGGGCGGGCGTCCCGCCAGGCGTCGCGGATGGTGGCGGACTGCCCGAGGATGGCGCGGCTCACCACCATGGTCAGCAGGGCGGCGGCGACCACGCTGAGCAGCATGGTCACCGGCAGGCTCACCAGGGCGGAGATCACCGGGGTGAGGTCGCCGGTGTCGCCCCGCACGGTCAGCTGGGTGCCGGTGACGGCGGCCTGCTCGACGACGGCGACGCCGAGCGAGAGGCCGAGCGTCGTGCGCCAGTGCGTGCGGATGGTGGAGACGGCTCCGTCGAGGATCTCGCCGAGGCCGAGCGGGCGCAGCGGGATGATGCCCGGCTTGGGGCTGACCGGGGCGCCCCAGCCGTACTGGCCGTGGGGGCCGTGCGGCCCCTGGCCGCCGTACTGGGGGCCGCCCGGTCCGGGGCCGCCGTAGCCGGCGCCCCAGGCGGGGGGCGCGGCCTGGGGTGGTACCGACGGCCCGGGCGCGGCGGCGGACGTGTCGGCCGGGGGCCGGTTGTCGTCGCGGGACGGCTCGGACGAGCTGGGCGAGGCCCAGCCCGGGGTGTCGGTCATCACTGCTCCTCGGAGGGGCGTCAGGGTTCGCGGGGCCGGGTGGATCTTCACCCGCGCGCAGCGCCCATCGTGCCATGGTGGTCGGACGGCCCCCAGGGGTATCCGGTTGCTGAACGGCAACGGGAGGCCGTCGGGCGGGCGGGACGCGGTCCGGACGCGGCCCGGGGGTGACCGGTGGGGCCGGAGGGGCCGGTTCGGGCCAGGTCATTCGTCCGGTATGGCCGGAATTCGCCGGGCTGCCACTTGGCCGTTCTGGAGCAAAGGGACTGCTGTGCGGCAGGTCACAATCCGGTAATGAGAAGATGGACGCATGAAGGGACGCGTCCTCGTCGTTGATGACGACTCCGCACTGGCCGAGATGCTCGGCATTGTGCTGCGTGGTGAGGGTTTTGAGCCGTTTTTCGTCGCGGATGGGGACAAGGCACTAGCCGCGTTCCGGGAGACCAAGCCCGATCTGGTCCTGCTGGACCTGATGCTGCCCGGACGGGACGGCATCGATGTCTGCAGGCAGATCCGGGCGGAGTCCGGCATCCCGATCGTCATGCTGACCGCGAAGACCGACACGGTCGACGTCGTGGTCGGTCTGGAATCGGGTGCCGATGACTATGTCACCAAGCCGTTCAAGCCCAAGGAGCTGGTGGCCCGGGTACGTGCCCGACTTCGCCGTGCCGAGGAGCCGACTCCCGAGCAGCTGACCATCGGCGATCTGGTGATCGACGTGGCCGGCCACTCCGTCAAGCGGGACGGCCGGGGCATCCCGCTGACCCCGCTGGAGTTCGACCTGCTCGTCGCACTGGCCCGCAAGCCCTGGCAGGTGTTCACCCGGGAGGTGCTGCTGGAGCAGGTCTGGGGCTACCGCCACGCGGCGGACACCCGACTGGTCAACGTCCACGTCCAGCGGCTCCGGTCCAAGATCGAGAAGGACCCGGAGCGTCCCGAGATCGTGGTGACCGTCCGTGGCGTCGGCTACAAGGCCGGACCCAGCTGACGTGACGTACCAGGCTGACGACACCCCGTCGGAGTCCTCGACCGACGGGGAGTCCGCCGTGCGCGGCGACGTGCTGAGCTCGACCACGCGCAGCCGCCGCCGTCGCGGGCCCGCCGCACTGCTCGCGCCGGTGACCCGTCAGCTGCGCCGGCCCCTGCACCGGGTCTCGGCGCTGTACCGCCGTTCCATCCAGCTGCGGGTGGTCGCGGCCACCCTGATGCTCTCCGTCGTGGTGGTCCTGGTCCTGGGCGTGGTGGTGGTGGCCCAGGTGCGCAACGGGCTGCTGGGCACCAAGCGGGACTCGGCGCACAGCCAGGCCCGGGCCGGCTTCCAGACCGAGCAGAAGAAGATCGACGAGGCCAAGGACCTGCGGCTCAAGGTCGGCGCACCCGCCGACCAGGCCGTCGAGGAGACCGGTACCTGGCTGCTCAACCAGGTCGGCGACCTCGCGGCCAGCGGCCAGAACGTCTACTCGGTGATCGCGGTGGTGCGCGGCGGCAAGACGGTCTCGCCGGAGACGGCCGGCCTCGGACCGCGCTACACCGGTGACATCTCGCCGGTCAGCATCCCCGACACGCTGCGCGCCAGGGTCTCGGCGGAGCCCGGCCAGATCTTCGACCAGCCGACGCGGATCCACCGCGTGGACGGCGCTGGGCGGACCGAGCCCGGACTGGCCATCGGCATGCAGTTCACCGGCCCCAACGGCGTCTCCTACGAGCTGTACTACATCTTCTCCTTCGGCCAGGAGACGGACACCCTCGACCTGGTCACCGGGACCCTCGCCACGGCCGGGGTCTTCGTGGTGATCCTGATGGGCGGGATCGCCTGGCTGGTGGTGCGCCAGGTGGTCACCCCGGTCCGGATGGCCGCCGGGATCTCGGAGCGGCTGGCCGCGGGCCACCTGGAAGAGCGGATGAAGGTCACCGGGACGGACGACATCGCCCGCCTCGGCGAGTCCTTCAACCGGATGGCGAACGCGCTGCAGGCGCAGATCCGCCAGCTGGAGGAGCTCTCCCGGGTGCAGCGGCGGTTCGTCTCCGACGTCTCGCACGAGCTGCGCACCCCGCTGACCACCGTCCGGATGGCCGCGGACCTGATCTACGACAGCCGCGAGGACCTGGACCCGATGGCGGCCCGCTCGGCCGAGCTGCTCCAGGGCCAGCTGGACCGTTTCGAGTCGCTGCTCGCCGACCTGCTGGAGATCAGCCGCTTCGACGCCGGCGCCGCGATCCTGGACGCCGAGCCGGTCGACCTGCGCGAGATCGTCACCCGGGTGGTGGAGGCCGCCGACCCGCTGGCCCAGGCCAAGGGCAGCGCCGTGGTGATCCGCGGCGACGGCGAACCGGTGCTGGCGGAGGTCGACTCCCGCCGGATCGAGCGCATCCTGCGCAACCTGGTGGTCAACGCGCTGGAGCACGGCGAGGGCCGGGACGTCGTGGTCCGGCTGGGCTCGGCGGACGGCGCCGTCGCGGTCGGCGTGCGCGACTACGGCATCGGGCTCAAGCCCGGCGAGGCGTCCCGGGTCTTCCACCGCTTCTGGCGGGCCGACCCGTCCCGGGTGCGGACCACCGGCGGCACCGGCCTCGGGCTGTCCATCGCGGTCGAGGACGCGCACCTGCACGGCGGCTGGCTGCAGGCCTGGGGCGAGCCCGGCGGTGGCTCGCACTTCCGGCTCACCCTGCCGCGCACCCGCGGCGGCGACATCAACCGGGCACCGTTCCGGCTGGAGCCGGAGGACTCGCGCAACAACCGGGGCCTCGGCTCGTACGGCGTGCCGTACCGCCGGGCGATCCGGCCGGGCGGCGCCACCGCGCTGACCGCCACCGACGAGCCGGCCGTCCCGGAGACCCCGGAGGGCTCCGGGGGCAGCGGGTTCGGCAGCGGCCTCGGCGGCGTACTGAGCATCGGCCCGGGCCTGGGCACCAGCCGGCTGCCCCAGGGCCCGCGGGCCGACCCCTCGGACGTCCGGACCGCCGGCGCCGGGTACGGTGCCACCGGAGCCCAGGTGATGGTGGACCCGACGCCCGGCTGGCCGTCGGTGGCACAGCGGACGGCGGAACCGGGCCCGGCGGAGGCCGGGCACGGCACGGCCGGGACGGACACGGAGGGGTCGCAGCGTGCGAGGGACGAGCGGGACTGAGCCGCGGCTGGCCGCGGTGGCCGGCGTGGTGCTGGGCACCCTGCTGGCCGGCGGCTGCGCGGCCATGCCGGACTCCGGCGGCGTCAGCAAGGTCGAACTGGCGCAGGACTCGGTGGACAAGAACCTGCAGGTCAGGGTCTTCCCGAAGGCGCCCGACAAGGGCGCCAAGCCGCGCGACCTGCTGGCCGGGTTCCTGGACGCCGTCACGGCGGACGAGAGCTACGACACCGCCCGGATGTACCTCACCGAGGAGGCGGCGGCGAAGTGGAAGCCGGACGAGCGCATCCAGGTGCTCTCCGCGACCCCGTCGCTGCCCGTCCAGACCCTGACCGAGGCCGACACCTCCTTCGCCGTCCCGGTGTCCGGCATGGTGGTGGCCGAGGTGGACGCCAAGCACTCGTACACCTTCCTGGACGGCCAGAAGGACGTGGACTTCCAGTTCTCGTTCGTCCGGGACAAGAAGAGCGGCGAGTGGCGGATCGACGCGCTGCCCGACGGCCTGCTCATCAACGAAACCAACTTCCGCAACAGTTACCGCCAGGTGGACCGCTTCTTCTACGCGGCCGACGACCCGTCCGCGGCCGCGACGCTGCGCTCCCCGGCCGTGCTGATCGCCGACCCGATCTACCTGCGGCGCCGAATAGACCCGCTGACCTCGGCCGCCAGGGCCGTGGTCGCCGGGCCGTCCGACTGGCTCTCGCCGGTGGCCCGGAGCGCCTTCCCTACCGGTACCGCCGTCGAGCGGGTGAGCGTCGACGAGGCCCGCACCGCCCACGTGGTGCTCACCGGTGTCGACCTCGGCGGCGCGATGCTCTGCAAGCGGATGGCCACTCAGCTCTTCTACACCCTCGCCGACCAGGGCAAGGGGCAGGTGGACAGGCTGGACCTGAAGGGCCCGCGCAACAGCGGCTGCCAGGCGACCCGCGGCGACCTCCCGCAGACCGGACCGGGCGCGCTGACCGGGGCCGGCTCCCAGCGGCAGTTCTTCCAGCGGGCCGACAACGGCGTCCTGACCGAGGCTCAGGAGACCGGCGACGGCAACCCGGTGCGCGGCCCGCTGGGCCGTCCGCAACCGGCCGGCCGGGACCCGCTCGGCACGATCGCGGTGGCCCGGGACGGCGAGCGGGCCGCGGCGATCGGCGGCAGGGGCCACCAGCTCTACACGGTGCCGCTGGCGGACGGCGTGCAGGCCATGCCCGAGCCGGTGCTCACCACCCCCGTCCGCACCGGGCAGAAGGACGAGGACGGCCTGACCTCGCCCAGCTGGGACGGCCGCGGCGACCTCTGGGTGGTGGACCGCGACCCGCAGAACCGGCGGGTGGTGATGGTGCGCGGCAACCAGCCCCCGGTCACGGTGCCGGTGGACAGCCCCGACGGGCAGGTGCTGCAGGACCTCAAGATCTCCTCGGACGCCGTCCGGATCGCCCTGGTGTTCAAGGACCAGCGCGGGGCGCAGTCGCTCTGGCTCGGTCTGGTGGTGCACGGCGGCACCAAGGACGCCCCGACCGCGCGGATCACCGGACTGCGCCGGGTGGCCCCCGCGATCACCGAGGTCTCCTCGGTGTCCTGGGCGGAGGCCGACCAGCTGCTGGTGCTGGGCAAGGAGAAGGGCCGCCTCCAGCAGCTGCACTACATCAGTACGGACGGCTCGCAGAGCAGCGAGGCCCCGCCCCAGGGCGGCGAGGGGATGGCCTCGGCCCAGGCCTCGGAGGCGCCCGCCGACACCATGGACCAGGCTCCGCCGGTGCTCGCGCGGCAGGGCACCGACGGCAAGATCTACCGGCTGGTCAACAGCCAGTGGCGTGAGCTCGTCCTGAACTTCCGGGCGTCCTCCTTCATCTATCCCGGCTGAGCGGGCGGTCCGGTCCCGGCTTCGTCTATCCCGGCTCAGCGGGCGGTTCGGTCCCGGCTTCGTCCGAGCTGGTCCGGGGCTACCGGGGGCGGGGCCCGCCGCAGGGGTGGGGCACCCGGCCGGCGGGCCGGTGCGGGACGGCGGCCGCGACGGTGGCGGCCGCCTTCGGCGGGAGCCCGGCCGACGCCATCGCCCGAGCGGCCTCGGCGAGGCTGGCCCCCGTGGTCACCAGGTCGTCCACCAGGACCGGCCGGCGGCCGGTCAGCCGGCGGTCCGCCCGCGGCAGGACGGTGAGCGCGCCGTGCAGGTTGCGCCGGCGCTCGGTGGCGGTGAGGCCGGCCTGGTCCGCGACCGGCCGGGTGTGCCGCAGCAGGGCCGCCGCCCTGGCGTCCACTCCGGCCCGGCGCAGTGACCGGGCGGCCGCGCCGGCCAGCCGCAGCGTCGGATCGTGCCCGCGGGCGCGGACGGCGGAACGGGCCGAGGGCATCGGGACCAGCAGCAGCGGGCTCAGCCCCGCGCGCGGCCCGAGCGAGGAGCGCACGGCCAGGGCGAGTGCTTCGCCGAGCGGCCCGGCGAGGTGCAGCGCGCCGCGCTCCTTGTGGGCGAGCAGCAGCTGCCGGACCGGTCCGGCGTACGGGGCGGCGGCGTGCACCCAGGGCAGCGCGGTGGGGCCGGGCCGGGCGGCGGCCAGGGCGTGCCGGCAGGCCGGGCAGAGCTGGGTGCGGTCGGCGCCGCAGCCGGCGCAGCGGGCGGGCAGCAGCACCTCCAACAGACCGGCCAGTGCGTGGCCGAACGGCCCTTGGGCGGACCGTGGACGGGTGGGGACGGCGGTGGGCGGCACGGCTGCTCCTGGCGGCGGCAGGCACGGAGAGTGAGCACAGGATGCGCCGTACGGGGGGTGTTGTCCAGGTATTTACCCATGCTTCACTCGCAAGAGGGTAGACAGGGTGCAACAGCCTGACCGCCAGCCCACCGCCTCGGGTCGTACCCGTATTCCCGTTTGGGGAGGCGAAAACCCCGTGTGAGGTGTTCGATGAGGCTCCAGGGGGTTTCAACCGTCCCTGGTGGGGAGGAAGTGAGGTGAGGGCCAGTCGCTTTCGTCGCTCGCGGCGGAGGTGGAGGGTCAGCAGCGAAGTGGCTGGTCCGGCTGGGTCTCAGCCCGATCCGGTAGCACCCGGATCGGCGTCAGCACGAGGGATCGGAGTTCTGCGTGGACATCGTCGTCAAGGGCCGCAAGACCGAGGTGCCCAAGAGGTTCCGCGAGCACGTGGCCGAGAAGCTGGAGAAGGTCCAGAAGTTCGACGGCAAGGTGATCAGCCTCGACGTCGAGGTGTCCAAGGAGCACAACCCGCGTCAGGCCGACCGGTCCGAGCGGGTGGAGATCACTCTCCGTACCCGCGGTCCGGTGATCCGGGCCGAGGCCGCCGCCGGCGACCCGTACGCGGCGCTCGACCTGGCTTCGGCGAAGCTCGACGCGCAGCTGCGCAAGTCCGCGGACCGGCGCCGGGTGCACAAGGGCGGCAACGGCCGCACTCCCATCAGCGTCGCCGAGGCGACCGCGGCCCTGGCCGCGCTGCCCGAGACGACCAAGCCGGAGAACGAGACCAACGGGGCCGTCCGCAAGACCATGATGGGATCCCTGGAAGTGGAGGGCGAAGGCCCGCTGGTGGTCCGGGAGAAGACCCACCCGGCCGCCCCCATGGCGCTGGACCAGGCGCTCTACGAGATGGAACTGGTCGGCCACGACTTCTACCTGTTCGTGGAGAAGGACAGCGGCCTGCCGAGCGTCGTCTACCGCCGGCACGGTTACCACTACGGAGTCATCCACCTGAAGGCCGACGGAACGACCGGGCCGGGTGGCGGTGCCGGCGGCGCCATCGGCGGCGCCGACGACGAGGACTGACCGTCCGAGCGGTGTGGGAGTGGTGACCCCGGTGGCGCTGCCGCCGGGGTCACCGGCGTTCGGGGGGCGTTCCGGGCGCGTTCGGGGGTGTTCCGTGGCGTTCGCGGCTGCTCCGGAGTGGGTGCCGGGCCGGTCCGGGCCGGTGACCGGCCGATTCCGGGCGCCGGGAGGTCACCCGGTGCGAGGGAATCGGCATCGGAGGGTGACCGGAGGACGTCCGCGGCGTGGAATGATTGGCGAACGACGACCGGCGACGGGGGAGGAGCGGATGGGGGATCACTTCGGGCTGGGGCCCGGTGCGGGGCCGGTCGGGGGGGTGGCGCGAGGGTCGGGGGAGGACCTCGACTACGCCCCGCGCCGGAGGGAGCCGATCCGCGTCCTGGTGGTGGACGACCACGCGCTGTTCCGCCGCGGCCTGGAGATCGTGCTCGCCGAGGAGGAGGACATCACCGTCGTCGGTGAGGCGGGGGACGGCGCGGAGGCCGTGCTCAAGGCCGCCGACCTGCTGCCCGACATCATTCTGATGGATGTTCGGATGCCCCGTCGCAGCGGGATCGAGGCCTGCACCGCGATCAAGGACGTGGCCCCCAGCACCAAGATCATCATGCTGACGATAAGCGACGAGGAAGCCGACCTCTACGAGGCGATCAAGGCGGGTGCCACCGGGTACCTGCTCAAGGAGATCTCCACCGACGAGGTGGCCACCGCGATCAGGGCGGTCGCCGACGGCCAGTCGCAGATCAGCCCGTCGATGGCCTCCAAGCTGCTCACCGAGTTCAAGTCGATGATCCAGCGCCGCTCCGACGACCGGGACCTCGTGCCCGCCCCCCGGTTGACCGACCGGGAGTTGGAAGTGCTGAAGCTGGTGGCGACCGGGATGAACAACCGGGAGATCGCCAAGGAGCTGTTCATCAGCGAGAACACCGTGAAGAACCACGTGCGCAACATCCTGGAGAAGCTCCAGCTGCACTCCCGGATGGAGGCCGTGGTCTACGCGATGCGGGAGAAGATCCTCGAAATAGGGTGACGGCGGAGCCCGTCGCGGGCCCGGTGCCGGCTCAGTCGGCGAGCAGCTTCTCCAGCGCCGGGCGCAACGCCTCGTCGTGCAGCGCCTCCACCCGGACGCTGTCGCAGCCCACCCACGCGGCCGCCTCGCGCAGCGCGGTCGCCAGCGCCCCGACGTGCCGCGCGGAGTCCAGCGAGACCTGACGGGCCACCAGGGTGCCGCCCGCCCGGGCCGGATCGACCCGGCCGACCAGCTGCCCGCCGGCCAGCAGCGGCATCGCGAAGTAGCCGTGCACCCGCTTGTGCTTGGGGGTGTAGGCCTCCAGCCGGTGCGTCATGCCGAAGATCCGCTCGGTGCGCGAGCGGTCCCAGATCAGCGAGTCGAACGGCGAGAGCAGCGTGGTGCGGTGCCGGCCGCGCGGGGCGGTGGCGAGTGCGGCCGGATCGGCCCAGGCCGCGGCGGGGGCGCCGGCCGGGCCCCAGCCCGCGACCCGCACCGGGACCAGGCCGGAGTCGGCGAGCACCGCGTCCAGCTGCTCGGCCTTCAGACGGTGGTAGTCGAGCAGATCGCCCCGGGTGGCCACGCCGAGCGCGGCGCCGGCCTGGGCGACCAGGGTGCGCAGGCAGTCCTCGTCGGTCGGCTCCGCCTCGAACAGCTCGGTGGGGACGGCCTGTTCGGCCAGCGCGTAGACCCGCTTCCAGCTCCGGCGCTCGGTGCAGACCACGTCGCCGAACGCCAGGGCCCGCTCCACCGCGATCTTGGTGTCGGACCAGTCCCACCAGTCGGCCGTCTTCTTGGCGCCGCCCAGCTCGGTCGAGGTGAGCGGCCCCCCGTCGCGCAGCTTGGCCAGGACGGCCCGGTAGGTGGCGGCGTCCACCTGCATGCCCCAGACGTGGGCGCGCTCGCGGTAGCGCCGGCGGCGGAACGCGAAGAGCGGCCACTCCTCGATCGGCAGGATGCAGGCCGCGTGCGACCAGTACTCGAAGCTCGCTCCCGACGCCCAGTAGGCCGCGTCGACGGCGGGCCGGCCGACGGCGCCGAGCCGGGCGTACGGGACCAGCTCGTGCGAGCGGGCCAGCACCGAGATGGTGTCGAGCTGGACGGCGCCGAGGTGGCGCAGCACTCCGCGGACGCCGCCCCGGCGGTCCGGCGCGCCGAGCAGGCCCTGTGCGCGCAGGGCGATCCGGCGGGCCTCGTCGGCGCCGAGGGTCGTGGCGGGAGTCATGACGGTCATGTCGGCGAGCGTAGACCGCGGCACCGACAACGCCCCGGCCCGGAAGGACCGGGTGCCGGGGCGTGGTCGGCCGTCGCCGGCGGCGGGGCGGGGCCTCGGAGCCGGGGTACGGGGCCGCTCAGTCCGCGAGGTCGGTGGCGAGGTCGGTGGCGAGCAGCCCGCCGACCCAGGAGTCGCGGAACTCGCCGCGCTGCTCGGCGTACGAGCGCAGGGTGCCCTCGAAGCGGAAGCCGACCTTCTCGGCGACCGCGCGGGAGCCCTCGTTGCCCACGTACGCCGTCCACTCCAGCCGGCGCAGGCCCAGCTCGGTGATCGCGTGGTGGGCGACCGCGCGGGCGGCCTCGACGGTGTACCCGCGGCCGCGGTGCTCCCGGGTGGCCCACCAGCCGACCTCGGCGGTCCCCGGCCTGCCCGGGACGCGGACCAGCCCCTGGGCGCCGACCAGGGCGCCACCGGCGCGCTCGACCACGCACCAGACGAGGTTCTCGCCGGTGCGACGGCCGTTCACGGCCAGGTCGTTGACGAAGTACTCCGCGTCCTCGCGGCGGTACGGGCTGGGAACGACCGTCCAGCGCTGGATCTCCGGGTCCTGGCAAGCCTCGAAGATCGCGTCCAGGTCGGATTCCCGGGGCGGTCGCAGGAACAGCCGCTCGGTGACCAGGAGGCCCGGAACGGAGTCGGGCGCGGTGGGTTCGGGGTGCTCTGCCATGAACGGATTATTCCGTGCAGAAAGGAAACCGGGCATCCGAATAACCGGCTCGACCGCTCAACCGCCCGGGCAGCTGACCGTTTTGCCCCGGTGGGCGATGCTATCGGGCCATGTGCCCGCACGGGTGACACGGGAATAGCGTGCTGACGCACCTCCCGGGGTGTTGGACTCCTCGCATACGATGGCCCGTGCGGTGGGGTAAACCCGTCGTGCAGTCGTCCAGTGCCAATACAGGCAAGGAGCCCGCTCAAGTGTCCGTCTTCGACAAGATCCTGCGCGCCGGCGAAGGCAAGATCCTTCGCAAGCTGCAGCGGATTGCTGCCCAGGTCAACTCCATCGAAGAGGACTTCGTCAACCTCACCGACGCCGAGCTGCGCGCGCTGACCGACGAGTACAAGCAGCGGATCGCGGACGGTGAGTCCCTGGACGACATCCTCCCCGAGGCGTTCGCGACCGTCCGCGAGGCCGCCCGGCGAGTGCTCGGGCAGCGGCACTACGACGTCCAGATCATGGGCGGCGCCGCGCTGCACTTCGGCTACGTCGCCGAGATGCGCACCGGTGAGGGCAAGACCCTGGTCGGCACCCTGCCCACCTACCTCAACGCACTGACCGGCAAGGGCGTCCACCTGATCACGGTCAACGACTACCTCGCCGAGCGCGACTCGGAGTGGATGGGCCGGGTGCACCGCTTCCTCGGCCTCGAAGTCGGCGTGATCCTGGGCAACATGACGCCCGCCGAGCGCAAGCGCCAGTACGCGATGGACATCACGTACGGCACCAACAACGAGTTCGGCTTCGACTACCTGCGCGACAACATGGCCTGGTCGAAGGACGAACTCGTCCAGCGCGGCCACAACTTCGCGGTGGTCGACGAGGTCGACTCGATCCTCATCGACGAGGCCCGTACCCCGCTGATCATCTCCGGCCCGGCGGACCAGGCGACCAAGTGGTACGCCGACTTCGCCAAGCTGGTGCAGCGCCTGAAGATCGAGCGCGACTACGAGGTCGACGAGAAGAAGCGCACCGTCGGCGTGCTGGAGGAGGGTGTCACCCGGGTCGAGGACTACCTCGGCATCGACAACCTCTACGAGTCGGTGAACACCCCGCTGGTCGGCTTCCTGAACAACGCCATCAAGGCCAAGGAGCTGTACAAGCGGGACAAGGACTACGTCGTGATGAACGGCGAGGTCATGATCGTCGACGAGCACACCGGCCGCATCCTGGCCGGGCGCCGCTACAACGAGGGCATGCACCAGGCGATCGAGGCGAAGGAGGGGGTGGAGGTCCAGAACGAGAACCAGACGCTGGCCACCATCACCCTGCAGAACTTCTTCCGCCTGTACGACAAGCTTTCCGGAATGACCGGTACCGGTACCACCGAGGCCGCCGAGTTCCACCAGATCTACAAGCTCGGCGTGGTGCCCATTCCGACCAACCGGGACCCGCTGCGCATCGACCAGCCCGACCTGATCTACAAGTCGGAGCCGGCCAAGTTCGCCGCCGTGGTCGAGGACATCGCCGAGAAGCACGAGAAGGGCCAGCCGGTGCTGGTCGGCACCGTGTCGGTGGAGAAGTCCGAGTACCTGTCGCAGGAGCTGCGCAAGCGCGGCATCCCGCACGAGGTGCTGAACGCCAAGCACCACGAGCGCGAGGCGCAGATCGTCGCGCAGGCGGGCCGCAAGGGCGCCGTGACCGTCGCCACCAACATGGCCGGCCGTGGCACCGACATCATGCTCGGCGGCAACTCCGACCACCTCGCCGCGGCCGAGCTGGCCCAGCGCGGCATCACCCCGGTGGACACCCCGGAGGAGTACGAGGAGGCGTTCCCGGCCGCGCTGGAGAAGGCCAAGGCGTCCGTGAAGGCGGAGCAGGACGAGGTCAAGGCGGCCGGTGGCCTCTACGTCCTCGGCACCGAGCGGCACGAGTCCCGCCGGATCGACAACCAGCTGCGCGGCCGTTCCGGCCGTCAGGGCGACCCGGGCGAGTCCCGCTTCTACCTGTCGCTCGGCGACGACCTGATGCGCCTGTTCAAGGCCGGCATGGTCGAGCGCGTGCTCTCGATGGCCAACGTGCCCGAGGACGTGCCGATCGAGTCCAAGATGGTCACCCGCGCCATCGCCTCGGCGCAGACCCAGGTCGAGCAGCAGAACTTCGAGATCCGCAAGAACGTCCTCAAGTACGACGAGGTGCTGAACCGCCAGCGCGAGGTCATCTACGGCGAGCGCCGCCGCGTCCTGGAGGGCGAGGACCTGCAGGAGCAGGTCGGCCACTTCATGGACGACACCGTCGAGGCGTACGTCAAGGCGGCCACCGGCGAGGGCTACGAGGACGACTGGGACCTCGACAAGCTCTGGACGGCGCTGAAGCAGCTCTACCCCGTCACCCTGGACCTGGAGCAGCTGGAGGAGGACGCCGGCGGCACGGCCGGACTCACCCCGGAGTTCCTCACCAAGGTCATCCAGGAGGACATCCAGGGGCAGTACGGCGCCCGCGAGGACCAGCTCGGCGCGGAGATCATGCGCGAGCTGGAGCGCCGGGTCGTCCTCTCGGTGCTGGACCGCCGCTGGCGCGAGCACCTCTACGAGATGGACTACCTCCAGGAGGGCATCGGCCTGCGGGCCATGGCGCAGCGCGACCCGCTGGTCGAGTACCAGCGCGAGGGCTTCGACATGTTCACCGCCATGATGGAGGGCATCAAGGAGGAGTCCGTCGGCTACCTGTTCAACCTGGAGGTCCAGGTCGAGCAGCAGGTCGAGGAGGTGCCGGTCGAGGACGCCGAGGTGCTGCTCGACAAGCTGGAGAAGGACGCCGCCCGTCCGGAGATCAAGGCCAAGGGCCTGGAGGCCCCCAAGCCGCAGCGGCTGCACTACACGGCCCCCTCGGACGAGGTCGGTGGCGGTGTCGTCGAGGGTGACTTCGAGGACCTCGCGCCGGAGGACGAGGGCGACGGGCTGACCCGCGCCGAGCGCCGCAAGGCCGCCAAGTCGGCCAAGGGCCGCCGTCGCAAGAGCTGAGACGGGGCCGGTCCGCCCGGTCCGCCGCCACGCAGGGCGCCACTCCCGCAGGGGGGTGGCGCCCTGCGCCGTTGCGCCGGTGCCGCTGCCGGTGTCCACGGCGTCGGCGGGCCGGTCGGACTGTGGGGCGGGGTCGGACCGCGGGGTCCACGCGGCCCGTGCGGGCCGCGTGGCGCCGTCGCGGGAGCCGCCGGGGGCACCTGGTGCGGGCCGGCCGCCGCGGCCCGGTGCGGCGCCCGTCCGGGACCGGGGGCGGTGCGACGGGACGGTCGCGCCGGGCGGGTTCACCGGGCCTCCACGGCGGTGCACTGCCACTGCCCGGCCGCCCCGCGCTGCTCCAGCCGGAACGCCACCATGTGGTGCCGGCTGCCGAGGTCGACCCGGACGCAGGCCTCGATCGCGTCGGGCGAGGGCGACCGGTCGTGCACCGGCCCGAGCCGGGGCCGGTCGGCGGCGCCGCCGCGCCGCAGGATGCCGATCCGGACGAGCGAGGCGAGCTGGCCGTAGCCGTCCAGGCTGGTGTGCCGCATCAGCTGGCCGGACGGCCGGGCGCCGGTGAGCACCTCGACCAGCTGGTGGGCGAACCGTGTGCTCAGCCCGGTGTGGGGGCCCGGGGCGGCGGGGGCGGCGCAGGCGGTCCGGGGCCGGCGCGGTCGCCGGCCGTCGTAGGGGTGGTGGCCGGTCCGGGCGGTGGGGTGGTGCGGCCGGTGCGGGTGGGCCGAGGGGCGGACGGGCCGGCCACCGTGGCCGCCGGGCGGTACGGCGGTCGGCCCGGCGGGTCGGGGGGCGGGCTGGGCGGCGGCGGGGACCGGGCTGGTGGTCATGGGGCCCTCCCGGGCAGTTGGTGCGGGTACGGACGGGTCCTTGGTAGCCCGGTGCCGCGCGGGGCGGCAAGCGGGTTCGGCGCATCCGGCGGGCCCGCCCGCGGTCTCACCTATCCGGGTGAAAGACCCGGTGCCGCAAGGGCCGCCGGGCCCGTCGGGAGGGCGCCCGGTTGACGTACCGGGGCCAGCGGGAAGGCCCGAAAGGGGACACCCCGCACCGTCGGGACGGGCGGCGCGCCCGCCGGGCGCGACGTTGCGCCGCCTGGCCCTGGGCGCGCACGATCGGAGCCGGTCCGGGAACCGTGGAGGACGGACCACGACAGCGCCCCGACGAGGACAGGCGGCCGGCATGACGACATGGGTAGCGCAGACACGGGCGTCGTCGTCGGCGCCGCCCGCCGACGGCCGGCCCCGGCGCGGCCTGGTGCTGGGCGGTGGCGGGATGCTGGGCGCGGCGTGGACGGTCGGCGCGCTCTGCGCCGTCGAGGAGGCGGTCGGCTGGCGGCCGGGCGGCGCCGAGGTGGTGCTCGGGACGTCGGCGGGCGCGATCCTCGCCGCGATGCTGGCCGGTGGGGTCGGTACCGGCGAGCTCCGCGACCACCAGCGCGGTCTGCCGGTTCCGGACGGCCCGCTGGCCGGGGTGGCCTTCGACTACGAGACCGCGGTCGGCGGGGCGCTGCCCCCGCGCCCGCGCGCCGGCATCGGCTCGCCGGGCCTGCTGCGGGACGCCGTCCGCCACCCGCGCGAGTACCCGCTGCTGACCATGGTGTCGGCGATGGCGCCGCACGGCCGCGGCTCGCTGGAGCCCGTCGGCGAGCTGGTGCGCGGTCTGCTGGGCGGGGACGGCTGGCCGGCCGGCTCGCCGCTGCGGGTGGCGGCGGTGGACTACCGCGGCGGCCGCCGGGTGGTCTTCGGCGATCCGGGCGCGCCGGCCGCCGCCGTCGCCGACGCGGTGATGGCCTCCTGCGCGATCCCCGGCTGGTTCGCCCCGGTCCGGGTGAACGGCTCGGCGTACGTGGACGGCGGCTGCTGGTCGGCCACCAACGCCGATCTGATGCTCGGCCGCGGTCTGGACGAGGTGTTCGTGCTCGCCCCGATGGCGCTGCGGCTGCACCCGCGCGGGCGCGCCGAGCCCGGTCGCGGCACCGTGGTGGCGCTGCGCGAGTGGCGCGCCCGGGACCGCCCGCGCGGGGTGCTCGCCCAGCTGGTCGGCCGCTACCGCCGGGCGGTGACCAGGCAGCTGATGCGGGAGACCCGGCTGCTGCGGGCGAGCGGCGTCCGGGTGCACCTGCTCGCGCCGACCCTGGCGGACCTGACGGTGATGGGCCCGAACATGATGGACCCGGCCCGCCGCGGAGCGGTGCTGGAGAGCGCGCTGCGGACCAGCCGGGCGGCCCTGGACGGCGTGCGGTGATCCGGCCCGCGCGCGGGCGGTCGCCGGTGGGGGCAGCGCGTGCGGCGGGTCGTGGCGGCCGGGGGCGCGTGCTCGGGTCGAGGGCGTGCCCGGCCGCCGGGGGCGCCCGGTCCCCTCGCGTGCGGTGATCCGGCCGGCGCCCCGGGTGGTCGGCGGCCGTGTCCGGCACGCCGCAGGGCCGCCGGCCGGCCCGGTTCCCGGCGGCACCGGCGGTGCGCGGCGCCGTCGCCGGGAGCCGGCGGTGCGGGCGGGAGTGAGCGCGTGATCACGGATGCCACCCCGGCGCTTATTCTTGGGGCGCTGGAAGCTGTGCCGCTGGACGAACCGGAGAGTGCCACCGATGCGCGTGTACGTGCCCACCACCCTGACCGGCCTGGCAGCGGCGCACCCGGGCGGCGCCCTGGAGCAGTCCGCGGCGTACGCCGTGACCCCCGCGCTGCGCGAGTGGTACGTCAGTGACGACCTCGAAGAGCTGGAGTACGCGGCGCTGAACCGGGCCGCGCAGTCCTCGCTGCGGCTGCTGGCCGCCGACCCGCAGGCGCCGCGCCGCCGGGTGGTGGTGGCGCTGGACGTCGCCGACTCCGCGGTGCGGCCGTTCCCCGGCGACGAGTACCAGGACCAGGCCTCGCTGGGCCGGGTGGTGCTGGCCGGGCCGGTGCGGCTGGCGAAGGCGGCCGCGGTGCACGCGGACGTGGCCGACCAGGAGGTGGTCGCGGACGTCGAGGCGGCGGTCGCGGCCGTCGCCGCGGCCGACGAGGGCGATCAGGACGCCCAGTTCACCGTGGACGGCGCCGAGGACCACGAGCTGCTCTGGTTCGCCACCCAGGAGATCGCCGCCCTGCTGCCCTGAGCCCGGCCCGGGGCGGCCTGAGCGGCCCGCCTCGCGCCGCCCGCCCGCCGGGCCCCGGCCACCCCGTCGTACCGCTTCGTCGGTGACCGGGGTTACCGTTCCCTGCGTGCGCACTCATATCGTCTGGGACTGGAACGGCACGCTCTTCCACGACATGGAGGCGGTGCTCGGCGCGAGCAACGCCGCGTTCGCGACCATCGGCATCGGCCCGATGACCATGCAGGAGTACCGCGAGCAGTACGAGATCCCGATTCCCCGCTTCTACCAGCGGCTGCTCGGTCGGATGCCCTCCGACGCCGAGTGGCTGCGGCTCGACGACGTCTTCCACGACCGCTATCTGGAGCTGAGCGTGGCGTGCGGGCTGACCGAGGGCGTGCTGGAGCTGCTGAGCGGCTGGGGGGAGGCCGGGCACAGCCAGTCCCTGCTGTCGATGTACGAGCACCACAAGCTGCTGCCGGTGGTCGACGGCTTCGGCCTGACCGGTCACTTCCTCCGGGTGGACGGCCGCAGCGGGCCCGCCGGTGGCCAGAAGGCGGAGCACCTGGCCAGGCACCTGGCCGCGCTCGGGGAACAGGTGGACCCGGCCCGCACGGTGCTGATCGGCGACGCCGCGGACGACGCGCTGGCGGCGCTGAGCGCGGGTGCGCACGCGGTGCTGTACACCGGTGGCTCGCACACCCGGGCGAAGCTGGAGCCGGTGGGCGTCCCGGTGGTGGACAGCCTGGCCGAGGCCGTCGAGCTGGCCGCGAGCCTGGTCGGCTGAGTCCGGCCCGGTAGCCCGGCGTCCGGTGGCCCGGCGCCCGGACGTGGCGCGAACCACGTCCACCGGTGGCGTGTCCGAGCGGGCGAACCGGCCCTCCGCTCGTCAGTCTGGATTGACGCCAGGCCATCAGGACGACGAGCGGAGCCGCCATGCCCATCGACGCAGTCACCCAGGTCCCGACCCCGGGCAACGAGCCGGTGCACGGGTACGCGCCCGGCAGCCCGGAGCGGACCGGGCTGGTGCGCCGGCTGGACGAGCTGGCCGCCGAGCAGATCCCGCTGCCGATGACCATCGCCGGCGAGCAGCGGTTCGGCGGCGGCGAGCGGATCGAGGTCGTCCAGCCGCACCACCACGCGGCGAAGCTGGGGGTGCTGGGCAACGCCACCCGGGAGGACGCCCGGGCCGCGGTGGACGCGGCGCTGGCGGCCGGGCGCGAGTGGCGCGGGCTGTCCTTCGACGACCGGGCGGCGGTCTTCCTGCGCGCCGCCGACCTGCTGGCCGGCCCCTGGCGGGAGACCCTCAACGCGGCCACCATGCTGGGCCAGTCCAAGACGGTCCAGCAGGCCGAGATCGACTCCGCCTGCGAGCTGATCGACTTCTGGCGGTTCAACGTGCGGTTCGCCCGCGAGATCCTGGCCGACCAGCCGATCTCCTCGCCCGGGGTGTGGAACCGCACCGACCACCGCCCGCTGGAGGGCTTCGTCTACGCGGTCACCCCGTTCAACTTCACCGCGATCGCGGGCAACCTGCCGACCGCGCCGGCCCTGATGGGCAACACCGTGGTCTGGAAGCCGGCGCCCACCCAGACCCTGGCCGCGTACTACCTGATGCGCCTGCTGGAGGCCGCCGGCCTGCCGCCCGGGGTGATCAACATGGTGACCGGCGACGGGCAGCAGCTCTCCCAGGTGGCACTCACCGACCCCGCCCTCGCCGGGCTGCACTTCACCGGCTCCACCGCCACCTTCCAGTCGCTCTGGCAGACCGTGGGCGCCAACATCGGCGGCTACCGGACGTACCCGCGGATCGTCGGCGAGACCGGCGGCAAGGACTTCCTGCTCGCCCACCGCTCGGCCGACCCGGCGATCGTGCGGACCGCGCTGATCCGCGGCGCCTTCGAGTACCAGGGCCAGAAGTGCTCGGCGCTCTCCCGGGCCTACCTGCCGCGCAGCCTCTGGCAGACGATCAAGGACGAGTTCCTGGCCGAGGTGGACGCGCTGGCCGTCGGCGACGTCACCGACCTGTCCAACTTCATGGGCGCGCTGATCGACCGGCGCGCCTTCGAGAAGAACCGCGACGCGATCGACCGGGCCAAGGCCGACCCGACGGTGGAGCTGGCGGCCGGCGGGCAGTACGACGACGCGATCGGCTGGTTCGTCCGCCCCACCGTGCTGGTCTCCTCCGACCACCGGGGCGAGATCTTCCGCACCGAGTACTTCGGTCCGATCCTGGCCGTCCACGTCTACGAGGACTCCCGCTGGGAAGACGTCCTGCGACGGGTGGACTCGGGCGCGCCGTACGGCCTCACCGGTGCGGTGATCGCGCAGGACCGCTACGCCATCGCACAGGCGGTGGAGGAGCTGCGCTTCGCGGCGGGCAACTTCTACATCAACGACAAGCCGACCGGCGCGGTGGTCGGCCAGCAGCCGTTCGGCGGCGGCCGGGCCTCCGGCACCAACGACAAGGCCGGCGCCGCCCAGAACCTGCTGCGCTGGACCTCGGCGCGGTCGATCAAGGAGACCTTCGTCCCGCCGACCACGTATGTTCACCCGCATATGGGCTGATGGCGAACACAGCGGGTCGGATTGGACATGGTGTCCAGGACGGCGGGATCTTCCTGCAGGATTGCGCCTCCCTGTCCCCTGACACCTTCGAATCGGCCCGTTAGGCTGGCTGGCGTCGTCGGGTGGCTGCAGGCCGAACGTCTCGTCCTACCCGCTGCGGAGGTGTTTCATGCGCGCCATGGAGACCTTTCAGCCGGTTGGTGCGGCAGGATTGCGGTGGACCCGGCGGTGAGACCACACACCACCGAGTCACGCAACGGCGCGCGACAGGAGCCAAGAAGTCATGCAGACCAAGCTGGACGCAGCCAAGGCCGAACTGCTCACGAAGGCAGCAGCAGCCGCTGAGAACAGCCAGGTGGGGGGAGCGGCGCCGGGGGAGGGTCTGAGCAACGGCGCTCTGACCGCGTACCTGCACCACTACTACCTCCACACCGCGCCCGAGGACCTGGTCGACCGCGACCCGGTCGACGTGTACGGCGCGGCCGCCTCCCACTACCGCCTCGGCCTCAAGCGCCCGCAGGGCACCGCCGAGGTCCGCGTGCACACCCCGTCGGTGGAGGAGAACGGCTGGTCCTGCGGCCACACCGTGGTCGAGGTCGTCACGGACGACATGCCCTTCCTGGTCGACTCGGTCACCAACGAGCTGTCCCGCCAGGACCGGGCGATCCACATCGTGATCCACCCCCAGCTGGTGGTCCGCCGTGACATCACCGGCAAGCTGCTGGAGATCCTGGACATCGACGCCTGCGCCCGCAGCCAGGCCGCCGGCACCGAGTGGCCCGCCGACGCCGTCGTCGAGTCCTGGATGCACATCGAGGTCGACCGCGAGACCGACCGCGACGACCTCCGCGCGATCGAGGCCGACCTGCGCCGGGTCCTGGGCGACGTCCGCGAGGTCGTCGAGGACTGGACGAAGATGCGCGAGTCCGCGCTGCGGCTCGCCGACGAGCTCGCCGAGGAGCCCCCGGCCCACCTGCCCGAGCAGGAGGTCGGCGAGGCCTGGGAGCTGATGCGCTGGCTGGCCGACGACCACTTCACCTTCCTCGGCTACCGCGAGTACGACCTGGTGGAGCACGAGGGCGAGGAGGTCCTGAAGGCCGTCGCCGGCACCGGCCTCGGCATCCTGCGCTCCGACCCGCTCAGCCACGACGACGACCACCACCCGGTCAGCGAGGCCTTCGGCCGGCTCTCCGCGCCGGTGCGCGCCAAGGCCCACGAGAAGAAGCTGCTCGTCCTCACCAAGGCCAACAGCCGCTCCACCGTGCACCGCCCGGCCTACCTCGACTACGTCGGCGTGAAGAAGTTCGACGCCAACGGCGAGGTCGTCGGCGAGCGCCGCTTCCTCGGCCTGTTCTCGGCCGCCGCCTACACCGAGTCGGTCAGCCGCATCCCGGTGGTCCGCCGCAAGGTCCAGGACGTCGTCCTCAGCTCCGGCTTCTCCACCGAGAGCCACGACGGCCGCGACCTGGTGCAGATCCTGGAGACCTTCCCCCGGGACGAGATCTTCCAGACCCCGGCCGAGGAACTGCTCCAGATCGCCACCAGCGTGCTCTACCTCCAGGAGCGCCGCCGGCTGCGGCTCTTCCTGCGCCAGGACGAGTACGGGCGCTACTTCTCCGCGCTGGTGTACCTGCCGCGCGACCGCTACACCACCCGCATCCGGCTGCGCCTGATGGACATCCTGATGCAGGAGCTCAACGGCGCCTCGATCGACTACACGGTCTGGTCGACGGAGTCCGTGCTGACCCGGCTGCACTTCGTCGTCCGGGTCACCCCCGGCAGCGAGCTGCCGCACCTGACCGACGCCGAGATCGAGCGGATCGAGGGCAAGCTCGCCGAGGCCGCCCGGTTCTGGATGGACGGCTTCAACGACCAGCTGCACCTGGAGCTGGGCGAGGAGCGGGCCGCCGAGCTGTCCCGCAAGTACGCCAACGCCTTCCCCGACGGCTACCGCGCCGACTTCACCGCGCGCACCGCCGTCGCCGACCTCAAGCAGATCGAGTCGCTGCACGGCGAGGGCGACTTCCGCCTCAACCTGTACCAGCCGGTCGGCGCGGGCGACGACGAGCGCCGCTTCAAGATCTACCGGGTCGGCGGCCCGATCTCGCTGACCGAGGTCCTGCCGGTCCTGCAGCGCCTGGGCGTCGAGGTGCTCGACGAGCACCCCTACGCGCTGACCCGCTCGGACCAGACCACCGCCTGGGTCTACGACTTCGGCCTGCGGCTGCGCGAGGCCGTCGAGCTGACCGACGAGGCGCGCGACCGCTTCCAGGAGACCTTCGCCGCCACCTGGACCGGCAAGGCCGAGAACGACGGCTTCAACGAGCTGGTGCTGACCGCCGGGCTGACCTGGCGCCAGGCGATGATGCTGCGCGCGTACGCCAAGTACCTGCGCCAGGCGGGCTCGACGTTCTCCCAGGACTACATGGAGGACGCGCTCCGCAACAACACCCACAGCACCCGGCTGCTGGTCAACCTCTTCGAGGCCCGGCTGAGCCCCAGCCACCAGCTGGGCGCGGCCGAGCTGACCGACGCCATCCTGGAGGAGCTGTCCGGCGCGCTGGACGAGGTCGCCTCGCTGGACGAGGACCGCATCCTGCGCTCCTTCCTGCACCTCATCAAGGCCACCCTGCGCACCAACTTCTTCCAGCACACCGGAGAAGCGGGCGCCTGGCACTCCTACGTGTCGATGAAGTTCGACCCGAAGGCCATCCCGGACCTGCCGGCCCCGCGCCCCGCGTTCGAGATCTGGGTCTACTCGCCGCAGGTCGAGGGCGTGCACCTGCGCTTCGGCAAGGTCGCCCGCGGCGGTCTGCGCTGGTCCGACCGGCGTGAGGACTTCCGCACCGAGATCCTGGGCCTGGTCAAGGCGCAGATGGTGAAGAACACCGTCATCGTGCCGGTCGGCGCGAAGGGCGGCTTCGTCGCCAAGCAGCTGCCGGACCCGTCGGTGGACCGGGACGCCTGGCTGGCCGAGGGCATCTCCTCCTACAAGACCTTCATCTCGGCGCTGCTGGACATCACCGACAACCTCAAGGGCGGCGAGGTCGTCCACCCGGCGGACGTGGTCCGCCACGACGAGGACGACACCTACCTGGTCGTCGCCGCGGACAAGGGCACCGCGACCTTCTCCGACATCGCCAACGGCGTCGCCGAGTCGTACGGCTTCTGGCTGGGCGACGCGTTCGCCTCCGGCGGTTCGGCCGGCTACGACCACAAGGGCATGGGCATCACCGCCCGCGGCGCCTGGGAGTCGGTCAAGCGCAACTTCCGCGAGCTCGGCCACGACACCCAGTCCGAGGACTTCACCGTCGTCGGCATCGGCGACATGTCCGGTGACGTCTTCGGCAACGGCATGCTGCTCAGCGAGCACATCCGCCTGGTCGCCGCCTTCGACCACCGGCACATCTTCCTCGACCCCAACCCGGACGCGGCCGTCTCGTACGCCGAGCGCCGCCGCCTCTTCGAGCTGCCGCGCAGCTCCTGGGACGACTACGACAAGTCGCTGATCTCGACCGGCGGCGGGGTCTTCCCGCGCAGCGCCAAGTCGATCCAGCTGACCTCGCAGGTGCGGGCCGCGCTCGGCGTCGAGGAGAGCCGGCTCACCCCGGCCGAGCTGATGAAGCGGATCCTCCAGGCGCCGGTCGACCTGTTCTGGAACGGGGGCATCGGCACCTACGTCAAGGCCTCCACCGAGACCAACGCCGAGGTCGGCGACAAGGCCAACGACGCGATCCGGGTCAACGGCGAGCAGCTGCGGGTCCGGGTCGTCGGTGAGGGCGGCAACCTCGGCTGCACCCAGCTCGGCCGGATCGAGTACGCGGCGTCCGGCGGCCCGCAGGGCGCCGGCGGCTGGATCAACACCGACGCCATCGACAACTCGGCCGGGGTGGACACCTCGGACCACGAGGTCAACATCAAGATCCTGCTCAACCAGGTCGTCGGGGACGGCGACATGACGGTCAAGCAGCGCAACCAGCTGCTCGCCGAGATGACCGACGAGGTCGGCCACCTGGTGCTGCGCAACAACTACGCGCAGAACGTGGTGCTGGCCAACGCCGTCGCCCAGGCGACCAGCATGGTCAACGTCCACTCCCGGATGATCAACCGCCTGGAGCGCGACGGCCGGCTCGACCGGGGGCTGGAGTTCCTGCCCACCGAGCGGCAGATCCGCGAGCGCCAGCAGAACGGCCGCGGCCTCTCGCAGCCCGAGCTGTCGGTGCTGCTCGCCTACACCAAGATCACCCTGGCCGACGAGCTGCTCGCCACCGAGCTGCCCGACGACCCGTTCTTCCGCACCGCGCTGCACGAGTACTTCCCCAGCGCGCTGCGGGCCCGGTTCGCCGAGGCGATCGACAACCACGCGCTGCGCCGCGAGATCATCACCACGCTGATCGTCAACGACACGATCAACCGCGGTGGCTGCACCTTCGCCTTCCGGCTGAAGGAGGAGACCGGCGCCACGTACGAGGAGATCGCCCGGACGCACACCGCCGCGCGGGCCGTCTTCAGCCTGGAGCAGATCTGGTCCGAGATCGAGGCCCTGGACAACCGGGTCCCGGCCGGCGCCCAGACCAGGATGCGGCTGCACTCGCGCCGGCTCGTCGAGCGCGCCACCCGGTGGATGCTGAACAACCGCCGCCAGCCGCTCGACATCGCCGGCACCATCGAGTTCTTCCACGACCGGGTCAACCAGGTCTGGGGCTCGCTGCCCAAGCCGCTGCGCGGCGAGGACCTGGCCTGGTTCGAGTCGGTCTACGGCGAGCTCGCCGCGGCCGGCGTGCCGGAGGAGCTGGCCACCCGGATCGCGGGTCTGTCCTCGACCTTCCCGACCCTGGACATCACCGAGGTCGCGGACCGGTCCGGCAAGGACGTCGCCGAGGTCGCCGAGCTGTACTACGACCTGGCCGACCGCCTGCAGATCACCCACCTGCTCGACCGCATCATCGAGCTGCCGCGGACCGACCGCTGGTCGTCGATGGCCCGCGCGGCGATCCGCGAGGACCTCTTCGCGGCCCACGCGGCGCTGACCGCCGACATCCTGGCCTGCGGCCCCGAGGGCGCGACCCCCGAGGAGCGGTACACCGCCTGGGCGGAGCTCAACTCCACCCTGCTGAACCGCGCCAAGAGCACGCTCGACGACATAAGGGGTTCGGACAACTACGAGCTGTCCAGCCTCTCCGTCGCGATGCGCGTCATCCGCACCCTGCTCCGCACGGGTTCGATGCGCTGACGACCGGGAGCCGGACGGCCCGGACGGCGGGGCCGCGTCTTCGGACGCGGCCCCGCCGTCGTCGTTCTCCGGGGCGGCGGCCGGGGCTGGGGCCGGCGCAGGGCGTCGAGGCGGAGCGTGTCAGGGCGGTCACTCCGGGTGCGAATCCGTTTGTGGCCCGGATGTGAGGTGCGGGTGAACGCGGGGTCACAATGTCCGGTACGTCGGCCCCGAAGTGTCGTCAGGTGGCGGAGTTCCTCCCCAACTGCCCTGATTGGCAGCTGTTCTGACATGCCAAGAGTTGCAGTAAGCTAACTCCGCGATAGGCGTTGCCGCAGGTCCCGTGCCGGAAGAGCTCCACCGACGTGCTGGAACAACAGGTGTCTTTCGGCGGGGAGCAGGCCGCCAGTCCCACCCGCGCAGGGCGGTCCGGACCAGTTCCTGACGCGATGCCACCTGAAGAGAGTTTCATGACGTCATTTGTGCAGGAACCCTTTTTCTGGGTCTCCATCGTGGTGATGCTCGTAGTAGTCGGGGTCTCCCTCCAAGCCCGCAGGACGAACCTCTCCCTGCGCAGGCGAAACGTTTCCCTTGAGGAGACGGCCGCCCAGGCGCAGCGGCAACGCGACGAACTCGGCGCGCTGAACTCGCGCCTGCAGAGCCAGCACGCGGCCGTGCTGGCGGAGGTCCGCCGGGACGCCGAGGAGGACACCAAGGCCGTCCTCAAGGCGGCGATGCGGACCCTGCAGGGTCTGGCCGACGAGCAGCAGGTCGTCATCGACAAGGTCCAGCGCAAGTACGGCGACAGCCCGCAGATCCTCGCCGACCTGATGCTGATCGACCACACCAACAGCCAGTTCGGCCGGCGCGCCCAGGGCATCGCGGTGCTCTGCGGCGGCTGGCTGGGCCGCCGGGAGACCGTCGCCTCGATCTACGACGTGGCCCGCAGCGCCCAGGGCCGGATCCGGCACTTCGACCGGGTGCAGATCCACTCCCGGGTCAGCGTCTCGCTGGTCAGCAAGGTCGTCGAGCCGGTCGCCGTCGTGCTGGCCGAGCTGCTGGCCAACGCCACCAACTACTCCGCGCCGGACACCCCGGTGGAGATCAGCGTCCAGGCCGTCCCGACCGGGGTCTGCCTGATCATCGACGACGCCGGCCTCGGCATGGGGCAGGAGGAGAAGGACCGCGCCGCCGCGCTCCTGAACCCCGGTGCGCCGATCAGCCTCACCGGCCTCGGCAACCCCCCGAAGTTCGGCTTCGCCGTCTCCGGCATGCTGGCCGCCCGCTACGGCTTCCGGGTCTCGGTCGACTCGGTCTCCCCGTACGGCGGTGTGCGGGCCGTGGTGCTGCTGCCCGCCGAACTGCTCAGCAGCGAGGTCGCGCCCCCGGCGGCCGCCGGCCACGGCGACTACAGCGGCGCCTACCAGGGCGCCCAGCAGAACGCGTACCAGGGCGAGTACGACGGCGCCCAGCAGAGCACGTACCCGAGCACGTACCAGGGTGAGTACCAGGGGGAGCCGGTGGAGCAGCCCGTACCGGCCCGGGCGCAGCGGCTCGCGTCGCTGCCCGAGCCCGTTCCGGCCGCGCTCGCCCAGGTCGCCCCGGCCGCGGCGCAGGCGGTCCCGGAGATGACGGCGGACGGACGGCTGCCCAGGCGCCGCCGCCAGCGCACTGTCTCGGTGGTCCCGCACCCGCAGGACTCCGGCCGCGTCGACGAGCCGGTGCCGAGCACCGGCCAGGAGACGGCGTCCCGCCTCGGCGCGTTCCAGCGCGGGACGCTGTCCGGGCGCAACACCATGACCACGGAAGGAACCGAGATCCAGTGAGCCCTGATCTGACCTGGGTGCTCAACGACGTGCTGCAGGTGCGCGGTGCCCGGCACGCCATTCTCGTCTCCGCCGACGGCCTCCTGCTCGAACGGTCCAGTGAGATCGGCCGCGACGAGGCGGAGACCAACGCCGCCGCGATGAGTTCGATGCAGTCGCTGAGCCGCGCGGTGGCCCCGTTCGTCGGGGGCAACGGCGGGACGTGGCGCCAGACGCTCCTGGAGTACGACCACGGCTGGATCTTCCTGATCGCGGCCGGCAGCGGCGCCTACCTCGCGGCCTCCACCGCCTCCGACGTGGACATGGAGGCGATGTCCTTCCGGATGCAGCAGCAGGTGGGCGCGCTCGGACGGGCCATGACAGCGGCGCCGCGCCAGAGCACACACAGCGGCTCATGACGGTTCCCGGCGAGGAGCAGCGGGTTGCCAGCGGATTCATCCGCTCCTATGTCATCACCGGCGGCCGTGAGCTGCCGAGTGCGGACGACCTGTCCCTGATCACCCTGGTCACCGTCGCTCCCGAGCAGGGCCTCCCGGCCCGGCCGAGCCCGGAGACCACGGCGATCTGGGAACTGTGCTCCGGCGGCTACCTCTCGGTGGCCGAGGTCGCGGCCCACCTGGTGCTCCCGGTGGGGGTGGTCCGGCTGCTGCTGACGGACCTGATCCGCGAGGGGCGGCTGCTGCGCCGGGCGGCCCCGCCACCGGCCCAGGCCCCGGATCCGAGACTTCTAGAGAAGGTACTGCATGGACTTCAACGCCGGTTCGCCTGAGGACATCTACGTCCCGGGCGGGGTGACGACCGCCGTCAAGATCCTGGTCGTGGGCCACTTCGCGGTCGGCAAGACCACGCTCATCGGCGCCCTGTCGGAGATCGCCCCGCTGAGCACCGAGGAGAAGATGACGCAGGCGTCCACCGGCGTCGACGACCTCCGGGGCGCACCGGACAAGAAGACCACGACCGTGGCCCTGGACTTCGGCCGGCTGACGCTCGGCGACGACCTGGTGCTGTACCTGTTCGGCACGCCGGGCCAGCAGCGCTTCATGCAGCTCTGGGAGGACATGGCGCGGGGGGCGCTGGGAGCGCTGCTGCTGACCGACCCGACCCGGCTCACGGACACCTTCCCCGTCATCGACCTGATCGAGCAGTACGGCCTGGAGTACGCCGTGGCGGTCAACAGCTTCGACCGGCAGAGCGACTACACCGAGGACGAGCTGCGCGAGGCGCTCGACCTGCTGCCGCACACGCCGGTGGTGTTCTGCGACGCCCGCGACCAGCGGTCGTCGGCCGACGCGCTGCTGACCCTCGTCCGGCACCTGCTCGAACGCGCCTCCTGACCCTTCCCCGTCACCGCCCCCCGTCACCGCCTCCCGGGGCCGCACCCGCCCGGGGCCATTTCCGAGGAACGACCCATGGAATCTCCGCAGCGCTCCGCCCCGCAGTCGCCGCCCCCGGGCTGCCCGATGCACGGCGGCTCGACCCCGCTGTACGGGGAGATGTTCTCGTCCGACCCCGAGGCGGTCTACGACGCGCTGCGCGCGCACGGCCCGGTCGCGCCCGTGGAGTTGTCGCCCGGTGTGGACGCCACGCTGGTGACCTCGCACGAGGTCGCCCTGCGGGTGCTGCAGAACCCGGGGCTGTTCGCCCGGGACTCCCGGCGGTGGTCGGCGCTGAAGGAGGGGCGGGTGCCGATGGACAGCCCCGTCCTGCCGATGATGTTCTACCGGCCCAACTGCCTGTTCACGGACGGCACCGAGCACCTCCGGCTGCGCAAGGCCGTCACCGAGAGCCTGGAGCGGCTCAACGACAACCGGCTCAACCGGCACGTCGAGCGGATCGCCGGCTACCTGATCGACCAGTTCAGCCCGCTGGGCCGGGCCGACCTGATCAACGACTACGCCAAGCTGCTGCCGCTGCTGCTGTTCAACCAGCTCTTCGGCTGCCCGGCCGACATCGGCGACCGGCTGACCCGCAGCATGTCCGCGCTCTTCGACGGGCTGGACGTGCTCCAGGCCAACGAGGAGCTGAACGCCTGCCTGATGGACCTGGTCGCGCTGAAGCGCCGCCAGCCCGGCGACGACATCACCTCGTGGCTCGTCCAGCACCCGGCCGGGCTGCGCGACGAGGAGCTCAAGGACCAGCTGGTCATGCTGATGGGCGCCGGGGTCGAGCCCGAGCGCAACCTGATAGGCAACGCGCTGCTCCTGCTGCTGTCCGGTGACGCCGGCTCCGGGATGCGCATCGAGGACGCCCTCGACGACGTGCTGTGGAACAACCCGCCGATCGCCAACTACGCGACGCACTTCCCGATGCAGGACGTCGAGGTGGGCGGGGTCCGGATGCCCGCGGACAGCCCGGTGGTGATCAGCTTCGCCGCCGCCAACACCGACCCGGCGCTGACCGACGCCCGACTGACCCTCAGCAAGGGCGCCCACCTGGCCTGGGGCGCCGGCCCGCACGCCTGCCCGGCCAAGTCGCCGGCCCAGCTGATCGCGCTGACCGCGATCGAGTGCCTGCTCAACGCGCTGCCGGACGTCACGCTCGCGGTGCCCGCGCGGAGCGTGGGCTGGCGGCCGGGCCCGTTCCAGCGCGGACTGGTCTCGCTGCCGGTGCGGTTCAGCCCGGCGCCCGTCCGCCCCCCGGTGGCGGGCACGGGAGCCGGCCTCGGTGGCCCGCCGGCCGGCCAGGCCGCCGCCAACGGGACGCCGCACCCGCCGGCCGCCACCGCCGCGGCGCCCGCCGCGGGCCGGGCCCCGGCCAAGCAGAAGGGGTGGTGGAGTTCCTTCCTGGACGTCTTCCGGCTCTGACCGGGACGGCGCGGGAGACCGGACGACCGCTCAGCGGTGCACGTGGTCCGGTGACTTCGCGCATGTGACGGGGGCAACTCCGTTCGACGCTTGAGCGTGCTCCCGGTGGGTAGGTCGCCGCCGTACTGCCCGCCAGCGCAAGGAGCCCCGTGTGACCGCCATGATGGAAGCCCGCCCCGGGACGCCGGAGTGCCGTGCTGGAACCGTCGACCGCCGCGCCGCCGTGCCGTTGCTACGGCGGCTGCGGTCGGCGGAGGGGCTGGCCGATCCGTTCCCGATCTACGACGAGCTGCGGGCCATGGGCGATCTCGTGCCGGCGCCGTGGGGCGGGTACCTGGTCACCGGTTACGACGCGTGCGACCAGGTCCTGCGCGGCAGGAACTGGCTCGTCCCCGACCTGGCCTGGCAGGGGCGGCAGACCGAGACCGAGCGCTGGCAGGCCGTCGCCACCCAGGAGATGAGCCGGACCCTCCACCGGCTCAACGCCCCCGTCCACACCCGGCAGCGGCAGGGCCTCGGGAACCTCTTCGGCCGCCACACCCTCCAGGCCCTGGCGCCGGAGATCGAGGCCGACGTCACCGAGCTGCTCGACCGGCTGGCCGAGCGAATACGCGTGGACGGCGAGGCGGACCTGGCCTCATTGGTCGGCGACCGGCTCCCGATCAACACCATCGGGCGCTGGCTGGACCTTCCGCCGGAGGACTACGCGCACATCCTGGAGATCACCCACAATCAGGTGCACGCCCAGGAACTCCTGCCCACCAAGAGCCAGTTGGCGATCTCCGAAGCGGCCACCCTGCACCTGCGCCGGTACTTCACCGACCTCGTCCAGGAGCGTCGTGCCCATCCGGGTGACGACGTGGTGTCCGGCTGGATCCGCACCTGGGACGCGCTGGAGTCGGACCGCGAGGCCACCGACCGGACCGTCTACGAGCTCACCATGTTCGTCACCATCGCGTCGCTGGAGGCCACGGCGGCGTCGCTCTCCCTGATGGTGTGGTCGCTGCTCCGGTCCCCGGGCACCTGGGACTGGCTGCGGGCCCGGCCGGAGCACATCGACGACGCGGTCGAGGAGGCGCTGCGCTACGACCCGCCGGTCCGCCTCAACAGCCGGGTGGCGGGGGAGGACACGGAGCTGGCCGGGGTGTTCATTCCCAAGGACACCATGGTCCACGTGATGTACGGCGCGGCCAACCGCGACCCGCGCCGCAATCCGGCTCCGCACACCTTCGACGTCCTCCGCAAGGGCTCCCACATCGCCTTCGGCGGGGGCGCCCACTACTGCCTCGGCGCGGCCCTGGCCCGGCTGGAGGCGCGCACCCTGCTGGGGCAGCTGCTGCGGCGCTTCCCGACCCTGCGGGTGGTGGGCCAGCCCGAGTTCGCACCCCGGATGGTCTTCCACCGGGTGATGTCCTTGAGAGTGGCGGCATGAACGTTTCCTCCGAGGCGATCCCGTACCCTCCGTACCCCCTCCAGCCGCCGGCGCCGCCCGGGCGGGCCCCCGCGGGCGAGGCGGCCCATGACCGCGCCGCGTACGAGGCGGGCGATCCGGAGCCCGCCGGTTCCCACGCCCCGGCGCCCCGCGCCGTCCACGCCGAGCGCCGGGGCGCGGTGCTGTACGTCGAGCTGGACAGCCCCGAGACCGGCAACGCCGTCACCGAGGCCGTGCTGCGCGACCTCCTCGCCGTGCTGGCCGCGCCGGACCCGGCCGTCCGCGCCGTGGTGCTGTCCGGCGCCGGTCCGGACTTCTGCCTCGGCGGCGACCGGGACGAGTTCGCCGACTCGCTCGGCGCGGACCCCACGGGTGGCGGCATCCGTACCGCCGGCACCCTGGCCCGCCAGGTCTGCGCGGCCCTCACCGACAGCCCGGCCGTCACGATCGCGCGGGTCCAGGGCCGGGCGATCGGCGCCGGCTTCGCGCTGGCCCTCGCCTGTGACCTGCGGGTCGGCGCCGACACGGCCGCCTTCCGGCTGCCCGAACTCGCCCTCGGCCTGCCCGTCGCGTGGGGCGGCCTGCTGCCCCGACTGCTGCACGAGGTGGGCGCGGCCCGGGCCCGCGAGATCATCCTCACCGGCCGCCCGGTCGGTGCCGCCGAGGCGTACGACCTCTCCATCCTCCAGCGGGTCGTCCCCGAGGAGGAGCTGGACGTGGCGGTGGCCGAGTGGGTCCGGCCCGTGACGCGCCGCCCCGAAGCCGCGCTGCGGGTCACCAAGACGCTGCTCAACTCCCACGCGGCGGCGACCAGGCTGGCCGACACCTCCGTCCTGGACGCGGAGTTGATGGCCGCCGTCCTCGCCGGCGCCCACTACGCCCGCGGGACCGGCGCTCCGCCGTCCTCCTGAGCCGCCGCGCCTCCTGTGCCGCTCGCCGCGGTGGGTCCGTGTCCGGGGCACGGACCCACCGGCCGCGACGCCGATCCGGCTTCGGTACGGTGGCCCGCGACAAGGGGGAAGATCATCATGACGACGACGCGCATCAGGCGCACCGTGGGGACCGCGCTGACCGTGGCGCTGCTCGTCACGGGGGCGGCGGCCTGTGACTCCGACGGGAAGACCGCGGCCGCCCCGGCGGCGACCAGCGCGAGCCCGGCCCCGGAGCCGTTCGGCGCCGCCGGCTACCGGGGGCTCAAGCCCGGCATGGCGAAGGACGCGGCGCTGGCCGTCGGCGCCCTGGAGGCGGCCCCGGTGTCGCTGCTCAACGGCTGCACCGACTTCGTCTACAAGGGCGGCCCGGCGCCGGACGCGGCCAGGATGGCGGCCGAGGCGGCCCTCCAGGCCAAGATCGACGAGCTGGAGGCCAAGGCGCAGGCCGGGCGGAGCACCCCCGGCGCGGTGCCGCCCCTCCCGTCCAATCCCACGCTGCAGGACCTCAAGGCGCACTCCGCGCTGCTGCTGGCCGAGACCGAGCGGATGAAGGCCAACCAGGGGACGCTCGAACAGCTGGCCAAGGCCACCGACGAGCTGAAGGCCGCGCGGGCGACCCGCGACGCCGCGTTCCTGGCCACCGGCCGGGCCGGGTTCGGCCCGGAGGGTCTGCGCGAGCTGGTGGCCCCGGCGGGCGCCCGGACCGCCGAGGGCATCGGGGCCGGTTCGACGGTCGAGGCGCTCAGGCAGGCCTACGGCGACAAGGGGCTGGAGCTGGCCGAGAGCGGCAAGTACGAGATGCCGGTCGAGGGCGGCCGGGGCACGCAGGGCTGGAAGTACGAGTTCACCCTGGACGGCGACAAGGTCGGCGGCCTGGCCGTGGCGAACCGCGGCATGTACTGCTCCTGAGCACCCGCGCGCCGGACGACCGGGGGCGGGGCGGACCGGCGACCGGTCCGCCCCGCCGTCGTGTCAGT
Source organism: Kitasatospora sp. NPDC005748 (assembly GCF_040630735.1). Taxonomy (NCBI): domain Bacteria; kingdom Bacillati; phylum Actinomycetota; class Actinomycetes; order Kitasatosporales; family Streptomycetaceae; genus Kitasatospora; species Kitasatospora sp. NPDC005748. The sequence goes on along the minus strand of NZ_JBEXYD010000053.1, from coordinate 17,610 downwards.
GCGTGGCCGCCCGCTGGAGCGCGCTCGCCAGCAGGGCGAGGTCGGTCGGGCCGTTGCCGAGCTCGCGCACCGGCCGGCGGGCCGGCGGGGCACCGAGCTGGAGCGGGTCTATCGCGACCACCGTCGGCCGCAGGGTGGCGGTCCGCGGGATGCGGCCGCTGATCCGGGCGCTCTGGAACGCGGTGACACCGCCGTCCGGCAGCCGCAGATAGCCGCGGCCGGGGGTGTCCTCGCCCAGGGCGGCGGCGTCACCGAGGTGGATCAGCAGGTCCGAGTCGGCCGGGTCGTCGGTGCGCAGCGCGATCCGCAGCAGCGCGGCCTCGTCGACCTCGGTGCCGGCGCTCTCCTCGGGGCGGCCGGTGGTGACGGCGAGGTGGACGCCGAGCGGGCCGCCGCGGCGGGCGACGGCCGCGAGGGCGCGGGCCAGGGGCCGGCCGGCCGGGGAGGTCGGGGCGAGCAGGGCGTCGTAGTCGTCCACCACGACGACCAGCCGGGCGGGCACCACGGGGGCCGGGGCGGCGGACCGGGGGGAGTCGCCGTTGCGGGGGTGGATGATCCTGGCGGTGGTCGCCGGCGCCGTGGTGCCGGCGGCGCCGACCGCGGCGGGTACCGGGACGGCCGGCCGCCCCGCTTCCAGGTCCCGGGCGTCGTCCTGCCCGCGCTCGCCGTCCAGGCCTCGCTCTCCGGCCAGGCCCCGCTCGCCGTCCAAGATGCGGGCCGCGTGCCAGGAGGCGAAGTCCAGGCCGTCGAACAGCCGCTCGCGCAGGGCGAGTTCGTCCTCCAGTGCCTCCGCCGCGAGCAGTGCGGCGCGCGGGTCGGTGGCGGCGTTGACCAGCCCGGTGACGTGCGGCAGCTCGGTACAGCCGTCCAGGCCCTCCTCCGTCGCCCGGCCCTCGATGAGGGAGACGGCCAGCCGCTCGGGCCGCTCGGAGACGGCCAGCGAGGCGACCAGGGTGCGCAGCAGCTCGGTCTTGCCCGAGCCGCGCGCGCCGCCGATGAGCAGGTGCGGGCCGCCCGGGTCGGGCGAGGGCAGGGTGAGCTCGGGGTCGGCGAGGTCGAGGGTGCAGAGCTCGTCGCGGGTGGTGCCCAGCAGGGCGGTGGCGGCGCCGATGCCGCCGGCGTGCGCGGCCCAGCGGGCCGAGAGCTTGGCCGGGGTGACGGTGTCGAGCTGCAGCAGGTCGAGCAGGCGCAGCGCGTCGGGCAGCGGGCCGCGGGCGGCGGGGACGGCCTCGCGCAGCGGGGCGAGGACGCGGGCCAGCCGTTCGGCCCAGACGTCGGAGACGGCGTCCAGCGAGACTTCGTGCAGCGTCTCGCGGCCCCGGGCGACCGGGCGGTCGAGGGAGAGCTGGGTGCCGACCTCGCCGGTGATCAGGGCGGTGGCGCCGACGCCGCGCGGCAGCAGCTCGGGCTGTTCGGCGAGGCAGATCGGGAAGATGCCGACGGCCGGGCCCTGGCGCAGCAGCAGGTCGAGCGCCTGCCGGGCGGCGTCGCCGGGCGGGCGGCCGTCGACCACGACCACGGTGGCGGGGTGGCCGCCGAGCCCGACCGGGCCGCTGAGCCGGGCGGTGAGCTCGGCGAGGCGGGCGGTGGCCTGCTCGTCGTCGAGGCCGATCAGCAGCCGGCAGTCCTGGCCGTCGACGGGGCGCAGGTGCGGCAGCCACAGCGCCCAGGCCCAGGTGTCGACGCGGTCCTGCGCGGGCCGCGCCGGGTCGGCGTCGACCACGACGAGGCTGAGGCCGGTGGGCGGGTGCAGGGCGGCCAGCTGGGCGACGACCGCGCGGGTGAGGGCGTCCAGCCGCTCGCGCGGGCCGCTGAGGCCGAGGCTGCCGGCGGTCTGCAGGTCGAGGGTGACCGGGACGGCGGGCAGCAGCGTGCCGGGGGTGGTGCCGGGCCCGCCGGGCCGGTCGGCGGTGCCGAGGCGCAGGGTGAGCGCGTCGGGGTGGCCGGGGCCGCGCTCCCAGAGCCGCGGGCCCGGGCCGAGGGCGTTGAGCAGCAGGGTGGCGAGGTCGGGCCAGCGCTCGCGCTGGGCGGCGGCCTGCCGGGTGCGGACGGCGGCGTGGTGGCGCTCGGCGCTCTCCTGGCCGGGCGGCTCGGCGCCGGCGCGGCCGAGCCGGAGCGAGAGCAGGCCCCGGCCGCGGCCGGGGGCGGGCTCGGGCGCGGCGGGCGGTTCGGCCACCGGCGGCGCGGGCCGCGCGGGGGCGGGTGCGGCGAGCTGGAGGTGGCCGTGGCCGTCGGGCAGCGCCGCGCGGGCGGGCGCGCCCGGGCCGGACCCGGGATCCGGCGGGGTGACCCGCAGGGTGGACTCGCCGATCCGCAGCAGGGCGCCGCCCTCCAGCGGGACGGCCTCCTCGGGCGGTCCGGGCGGGACGATCCGGCCGTCCAGGGTGGTGCCGTTGGTGGAGCCGAGGTCCCGCACGGTGACCCGGCCGTCCTCCCCGAGGTGCAGCGCGAGGTGGAGGCGGGAGACGTCGGGGTCGTCGAGCGGGACGTCGGCCTCGCCGGAGCGGCCGACCCGGATCTCCCGGCCGTGCAGGCGGTGCACGCCGCCGGCGTCGGGGCCGCCGACCACCCGCAGCTCGGCGGCGGCCGGGCCGTCGTCCGGGTCGTCGGCGGTCGGGTCGGGCTCGTTGAGGCTGAGGACGGCGCCGTCGAGCAGCGGGGGGTGGCCGAGCAGGGTGTGCTCGTCCACCCGGTGCGCCCCGGCGTACAGGTGTACATGGGTGGCGGCTCGTGGGCCGCGCACGCCCACGGCGCCCGCGAGGGCGCCCGCGAGGGAGCCGAGCGCGGTGCCGACGGGCGCGGTGACCAGCACGTCCACGTAGGGGATGGCGGAGCCGGCGGCTGCCGGGCCGCTGCGCGGTCGGAGGACGGTCAGCCGGATCTGCATCTCGCCCGCGGTCCCTTCTGCTGGTGCTGACGCCTGGTGCTGACGCTTGCTGCCCGGGCTGCCTGCGGTGGACGCCCCTGCGGGCGGCTGCGACGACGGTGGGCCACAAGAGTGGCGACTGTCATCCTGCCATCCGTCACCGACAGTCCGCGCACGGTACCGGATTTGACGATCTTGCGATCATCGCCATGGTGGGGGCGACGGAGGGTCAGGTCAACCGTCCCCCCGAACGCCCCGCCCGCCGGCCTCGGGGACCCCCCTAGGGGATGTCCCCCAGACCCGTCCGGAACCCTCGCCGGTCGCCCCGAAAACGTGAACGGACCCGGTTAGAGTGGCCGCAACACGGGCCCGGCAGGCTCACCGCACCTGCGGAGGAGCGCCCCGCGCGGGCGGCACGGCGAGGAGTGCGACAGGTGCGGCCAGTCGGCAGCAAGTATCTGCTTGAGGAGACCCTCGGACGGGGGGCCACCGGCACCGTCTGGCGCGGACGGGTCCGCGCGGATGTCGCGGTGCCCGGCAGCGAGCCCGGGCAGCCGGTGGCGATCAAGGTGCTGCGCGAGGAGCTCGCGGCCGACCCCGACGTGGTGATGCGCTTCCTGCGCGAGCGCTCGCTGCTGCTGCGGCTGACCCACCCCAACATCGTCAAGGTCCGCGACCTGGTGGTCGAGGGTGAGCTGCTGGCCCTGGTGATGGACCTGATCGAGGGCCCCGACCTGGCCCGCTACCTGCGCGGCAACGGCCCGTTCAGCCCGATCGCCGGCGCCCTGCTGATGGCCCAGGTCGCCGACGCGCTGGCGGCCAGCCACGCCGACGGCGTCGTCCACCGCGACCTCAAGCCGGCCAACGTGCTGCTCGCCTCCACCGTGGTGGACGGCACCGAGCAGATGCACCCGATGCTGACCGACTTCGGCATCGCCCGCCTCGCCGACTCTCCCGGCATCACCCGCACCCACGAGTTCGTCGGCACTCCGGCGTACGTCGCGCCCGAGTCCGCCGAGGGCCGCCCGCAGACCTCCGCGGTGGACGTCTACGGCGCCGGGATCATGCTGTACGAGCTGGTCACCGGCCGCCAGCCGTTCCAGGGCGACGGCCCGCTGCAGATCCTCCAGGCGCACCTCGCCCAGGAGCCGCAGCGGCCCTCCACCATGCCCGACCCGCTCTGGACGGTGATCGAGCGCTGCCTGCGCAAGGACCCGGCGCAGCGGCCGAGCGCCGTCGCGCTGGCCCGCGCGCTGCGGGTGGTCGCGGCCGGGGTCGGCGTGCACGCCTCCCCGGCGGCGGTGGACGCGGCGCTCGCGGTGGGCGCGCTGCTGCTGCCGGACCCGCAGCCGGCCGCCGTGCCGGGCAACCCGCCGGGCGTCCTGCCCGACGCCGCCGCGGGCGGGCCGGGTACGGAGGACCGGACCCAGGTGCTGCCGGCCGGCCAGCCGGGCGGGCAGCACTACGACCCGGCCGCCGCGACCCGGGTGATGGGCACCCAGCCGCCGCCGGCCGCCCCGTACGGCGCCGCGGACCGCACCCAGGTGATGCCGCCCACCCCGCCGGGACCGCCGCAGCCGGAGGCGCCGCACCCCTGGCAGAGCCAGCTGCGCGCCGCCCGCGACCGCAACCAGCAGACCGAGATCGGCTACTTCGACCCGGCGGACTTCGAGGCTCCGCCGGTTGCCCCGCCGCCGTACCAGGCCCGACCGGGCGGCCGGGCCGACCAGGGCGGCCAGGGCGGTCAGCCCCGGCCGCAGGGGCCGCAGGGCTACCCCCAGCAGCCGCCGCCGCGCGGCTACCAGCAGGCCCCGCCGCCCGGCTACGCCCAGCGCCCGCCGGTGGCCCCGCCGCCCTACCAGGCGGGGCAGGGGGGCCAGGCCCCCGGCGGCCGCCCGCAGCCGCCGGGCGGCTACAACCAGGCCCCGCAGCACAACCAGGCCCCGCAGCCCTACGGGCGGCAGCAGCCGCAGGCCGGCCCGCCCGGCGGCTACCCGGCCCCGCCGCCGCCCGCCCCGCAGCGGCGGGCGGAGCCGCCCGCGCCGCAGCGGCGGGAGCCCCCGCAGCGCCGCGAGGCACCGCCGGAGCCCGCCCGGCGGGAGGCCGCGCCGGCCCGCGAGCCGCGCCGGCGCAGCCGCAACCGGATGTACATCCCGGGCCTCGGCTGCCTCAAGGGCTGTCTGATGGTGCTGCTGGTGCTGGCCGTGGCGGCGGTGGCGCTGTGGAACTTCACACCGCTCCCGCAGTACTGGGCCGACGTCCAGGACTGGTTCAGCAGGGCGAGCGACTGGGTGAGCAATATCGTCGGCAGCTCCAAGAGCTGACCGCGGGGGCCCGGCGCCGCGCCAGGGGCCGGGCCCGGCGGCAACATTGACGCTTTATCGACAATCCACGAGATTTCTCGCCCGTCAGTGCCCGCCGAGCGCCCTCAGGCGGCCCGCGAAGGGCGTTCGGGCGCGTAGGTTGGTCGCTGTTGTCCCGCCCCACCGAGCGCACCGGACCCTCCCCCGCGCGCTCCCGCCGCCCACGGAGCAGCATTGGCACGCAAGATCGGCAGCCGCTACACCGTCCACCAGGTGATCGGCCGGGGTTCCGCCGGGACGGTCTGGCTCGGTGAGGGCCCGGACGGCCCGGTCGCGGTCAAGCTGCTGCGCGAGGACCTCGCCGCCGACCAGGTCCTGGTCGGCCGCTTCGTCCAGGAGCGCGCCGCGCTGACCAGCCTCGACCACCCCCGGGTGGTCGGCGTGCGCGACATGGTGGTCGACGGCAGCGACCTCGCCCTGGTGATGGAGCTGGTCCAGGGCACCGACCTGCGCTCCCGGCTGGAGCGTGACGGCGCGCTCGCCCCGCAGACCGCCGTCTCGGTCATCGCCGACGTCGCCGACGGCCTGGCCGCCGCGCACGCCGCCGGCATCGTCCACCGCGACGTCAAGCCGGAGAACGTCCTGCTCGACCTCGCCGCCGCGCCCGGCCCCGGCGGCGCCCCGCGCGCCAAGCTGACCGACTTCGGCGTGGCCCGCCTGGTCGACGCCCCGCGCCGGACCCGCGCCACCCGGATCATCGGCACCCCCGACTACCTCGCCCCCGAGATCATCGAGGGCCTGGAGCCGCGCGCCGCCGTCGACATCTACGCGCTCGCCACCGTGCTCTACGAGCTGCTGGCCGGTTCGACCCCGTTCGGCGGCGGCCACACCGGCGCCGTGCTGCGCCGCCACGTCACCGAGCAGGTGCCGCCCGTCCCCGGGCTGCCCGACGGCCTCTGGCGGATCATCGCCGAGTGCCTGGCCAAGGCCCCGGCCTCCCGGCTGCGCGCCGCCGAGCTGGCCACCCGGCTCCGCGAGCAGCTGCCCGCGCTGGCCGGACTGCCGGTGCTCGCCGTCCCGCAGCAGGGCCGGACCCCGGCCGAGGAGCAGCTGACCCCCGGCGAGGCGGTGTACGCCGAGGTGGACGCCGCCCCCGGCGCCCACAAGCGCCGCCGCGGCCCGGCCGTCCCGCTGGTGCCCGGGTTCGCCCCCGACTCCACCCGGGACACCCACACCAGCCTGCGCCGCCCCTCCGCGCAGGAGCTGGCCTCCTACGCCGCCGAGTCCCGGGCGCAGCGCACCGCCCCGGGCGCCACCCACCGCCGGGACCGCCAGGCCCTGCTGCGCCGCCGCCGGCTGCTGGCCGTCCTGCTGGCCACCGTGCTGCTGCTGGCCGGTGCGGCCGCCGCCTGGACCGCCTTCGCCGCCACCGCGCCGGAGGGCGGGCAGGCGCCCCGTCCGGCCGTCCACTCCGCGCCGCCGCGGGCCCCGTAGGAGGCCCGGCGACCCCGGTGTCGCCAGGTGCCCCCCCGGAACCATTACCCTGGGTGCGTGGCAGCCGTCGATCCTTCCGAAGAGCTCAAGAACCTCGACACGACCATGGGGTCGATCGAGGCAGTCCTCGACCTGGACAAGATCCGGGCCGACATCGCGCGTCTGGAGGAGGAGGCAGCCGCCCCCGACCTGTGGGACGACCTCGCGAACGCGCAGAAGGTGACCAGCCGGCTCTCCTTCCTCCAGGGTGAACTGCGCCGCGTCGAAGGCCTGCGCAGCCGCATCGACGACCTGGGCGTCCTGTTCGAGCTCGCCGAGGCCGAGGACGACGCGGACACCCGCGTCGAGGCCGAGCAGGAGCTCGGGGTCGTCATGAAGGCGGTCGAGGAGCTGGAGGTCCGCACCCTCCTGTCCGGCGAGTACGACGCCCGCGAGGCGCTGATCAACATCCGTGCCGAGGCCGGTGGCGTGGACGCCGCCGACTTCGCCGAGCAGCTGATGCGGATGTACCTGCGCTGGGCCGAGCGGCACGGGTACCCCACCGAGGTGTACGACACCTCGTACGCGGAGGAGGCCGGCATCAAGTCCGCGACCTTCACCGTCAAGGCGCCCTACGCCTACGGCACCCTCTCGGTCGAGCAGGGCACCCACCGCCTGGTCCGCATCTCGCCCTTCGACAACCAGGGCCGCCGGCAGACCTCCTTCGCCGGTGTCGAGGTGCTCCCCGTCGTCGAGCAGTCCGACCACGTCGACATCGACGAGTCCGAGCTGCGGATCGACGTCTACCGCGCGTCCGGCCCCGGCGGCCAGGGCGTCAACACCACCGACTCGGCGGTGCGCATCACGCACCTCCCGACCGGCGTCGTGGTCTCCTGCCAGAACGAGCGCTCGCAGATCCAGAACAAGGCGTCCGCGATGAACGTCCTCCAGGCCAAGCTGCTGGAGCGGCGGCGCCAGGAGGAGCGGGCGGCCATGGACGCGCTGAAGGACAGCGGCAGCTCCTGGGGCAACCAGATGCGCTCCTACGTGCTGCACCCGTACCAGATGGTGAAGGACGTCCGCACCGAGTACGAGGTCGGCAACCCGCAGGGCGTGCTGGACGGCGACATCGACGGCTTCATCGAGGCCGGCATCCGCTGGCGCAAGCAGCGCGAGACCGCCGCGAACTGAGCGTGAACGACGGAAGGCCCCCGACGGAGATCCGTCGGGGGCCTTCCGGCTGTCCGTCGTGGCTCAGGCCAGCGCCTGCCGGGCGATCAGTGCCACCGCGATCAGCCCGGCCAGCAGGGCCAGCAGCATCACGGGGGAGAGCGCGGCGAACGGGCCCTGCTGCTCCTGCAGCCGGGCCCGGTTGGCGCGGCACACGGGGCAGCGGCCATCGCTCACGCGGCCGTTGCAGTTGGCGCACACCAGATGGTCGCAGGTCATGCGATCTCCTCCTCGCTGCTACTGCCAACGCACCGGACGGGGCTTTGGTTCCTGTTCTTGCCCTGTGCGGGGGAGTGGCCGGCCCCGGCCACCACCTCCACTCTGCCAGGTTCCCACCGTTCCGGCCCCTGGGCTGTGAGATGCCCCCAAATTTTCCGGGCATAACCGGACATTGTCTCCCAAGATGAGGTTTCCGTCCCGGACCGGCCCTGCGAGCCGGACGCCGGTTCGCGTATGGTCCCAAGCCGGGAGCGGCCCTTTCCGCTCCCGCCGCCCGCCCCCGGGCCGGGCGCCCGGGGTGGACCGACCGAGGACTGGCGCCGCCTAGGATGGCCTCCGTGATGCAGCCGTGATCAGATTCGACAACGTCTCCAAGACCTATCCCAAGCAGAACCGTCCCGCCCTGGACAACGTCTCGCTGGAGATCGAGAAGGGTGAGTTCGTCTTCCTGGTCGGTTCGTCCGGCTCGGGCAAGTCCACCTTCCTGCGCCTGTGCCTGCGCGAGGAGCGCCCCAGCACCGGCGAGGTGCACGTGATGGGCAAGGACCTGGGCAAGCTGTCCAACTGGAAGGTGCCGCACATGCGCCGCCAGCTGGGCACCGTCTTCCAGGACTTCCGCCTGCTGCCCAACAAGACGGTCGCGCAGAACGTGGCCTTCGCCCTCGAAGTGATCGGCAAGCCCAAGAGCGCCATCAACAAGGTGGTGCCCGAGGTGCTGGACCTGGTCGGCCTCGGCGGCAAGGAGGACCGCATGCCGGGCGAGCTCTCCGGTGGTGAGCAGCAGCGCGTCGCGATCGCCCGGGCGTTCGTGAACCGCCCGATGCTGCTGATCGCGGACGAGCCCACCGGCAACCTCGACCCGCAGAACTCGGTCGGCATCATGAAGCTGCTGGACCGGATCAACCGCACCGGCACCACGGTGCTGATGGCCACGCACGACCAGGCCATCGTCGACCAGATGCGCAAGCGCGTCATCGAACTCGACAAGGGGCTGCTGGTCCGCGACCAGGCCCGCGGCGTCTACGGGTACCAGCACTGATCCCGTAGGCCGCCGGCCCGTCTCGCCCGACCAGCAACCGACCCTGGAGTTGTTACCCGCATGCGCGCCCAGTTCGTCCTGTCGGAGATCGGTGTGGGTCTCCGCCGCAACCTGACGATGACCATCGCGGTGGTCGTCAGTGTCGCGCTCTCCCTCGCCCTCGCCGGTGCCTCCCTGCTGGTTCGTGACCAGGTGAACTCCATGAAGGGGTACTGGTACGACAAGGTCGAGGTGAGCATCTACTTCTGCACCAAGGCGGATGCCCGCAACTCGCCGCAGTGCCAGGCGGGTGCGGCCACCGACCAGCAGATCGCCGACATCAAGACCCAGCTCGACAAGATGGACTCGGTCGTCCAGTCCTCCGTGTTCGAGGACTCCGCCGAGGCCTACAAGCACTGGAAGGAGATGAACCCGGACAACCCGCTCATCTCCGTCCTCGGGCCGGAGGCCATCCCGCAGTCCTGGCGGGTGAAGCTGAACGACCCGACCAAGTACGACGTCATCCAGAGCGCCTTCGCGGGCAAGCCCGGGGTGAAGTCGGTCGAGGACCAGCGCAAGATCCTGGAGAACCTGTTCGGCCTGCTGAACGGCCTCCAGACCGCGGCCTTCGTGATCATGGTGCTGATGCTCTTCGTCGCGTTGCTGCTGATCGTGAACACCGTCCGGGTGTCGGCGTTCAGCAGGCGGCGCGAGACCGGCATCATGCGCCTGGTCGGTGCCTCGAACTTCTACGTCCAGATGCCCTTCATCGCCGAGGCGGCGTTCGCCGCGCTGCTCGGCGCGGTGATGGCCTCCGGACTGCTGCTCGGCGGGCACTTCTTCGTCCACAGCTGGCTGGCCGAGCGGGTGCAGTTCATCCACTTCATCGGGCTCGGTTCGGTGCTGGCGGTGATACCGCTGCTGGTGGTGGTCGGTATGGGCATGGCCGGCATCGCGGCGTTCTTCACCCTGCGCAAGTACCTCAAGGTCTGACCCCGCACGGCCCCGACGGCCCCGGACGGCACTGCGCCGTCCGGGGCCGTCGGGGTTTCGCCGTCGGCCGATCCGGCCCACCGCCCCGCACGCTGCGCCTACACTCCGATGCCATGCCAGAAACTCCGCGCAGAGCACGTCAGGTGGTCACCCTCAGCCTGGTGTTCGGCGCCGTGCTGCTGGCCGGGGCCGCGACCGGCGCCTGGGGCGACCCGGCCGCGCCGCACCCGCGCCCCTCCGGCGACGCGGCCCCGGCCGCCGTCGCCACGGTCGGGGCCGGCCAGGACCCGGCCGGCGCGGCCCTCTCCGAGCAGCAGGCCGAGCACCTGATCGGCGCCACCGGCGACCGCTGGGGCGCCTACTACAGCGCGCGGGAGTACGCCGAGTTCAGTCAGGGCCTGGACGGCCGCTACCTCGGCGTGGGCCTCTCGGTCGGCCGGGGCCAGGACGGCGTCACCACCGTCTCCCAGGTGCTGCCGGCCGGTCCGGCCGCCGCCGCCGGGATCGCGGTGGGCGACCGGCTGCTGACGATCGACGCGGACCAGGCCGACCGGCTGCCGGTCACCGAAGTGGTCGCCCGGCTGCGCGGCCGCGAGGGCGAGCGCCAGGCCGGCTCCGAGGTGACCCTGGCCGTCCGGCGCGGCGATGGCGAGGTCCGCGAGGTCCGGCTGCGGCGGGCCCTGCTGGACAGTCAGCAGGTCGCGGTGGAGCGGCTGGACAAGGGGGTCGTGCGGATCACCGTGCGGGCCTTCACCAGCGGCGTCGCCGAGCAGGTGCGCGCCGCCGTGCACGGCGCCCACGGGGTGGTGCTCGACCTGCGGGGGAACTCCGGTGGGCTGGTCGAGGAGGCCGCCGGCACCGCCGCGGTCTTCCTGGACGGCGGCCCGGTCGGCTCCTACCAGGAGCGCGGCGGGACGCGCGAGCTGACCGCCCCGCCCGGCGGCGACCAGCGCACCCCGCTGGTGGTGCTGGTGGACGGCGGCACCATGAGCGCCGCCGAGCTGCTCACCGGCGCCCTCCAGGACCGCAGCCGGGCCGTCGTGGTGGGCGGCCGGACCTTCGGCAAGGGCACCGTCCAGCAGCCCAGCCGGCTGGCCGACGGCGCGGTGCTGGAGCTGACCGTCGGGCGCTACTACACCCCCGCCGGCCGCTCCCCGGAGGACGTCGGCCTGGTGCCCGACGTGCCCGCGTCCGGCACCGAGGACGCCGGCGCGCTGGCCCTGCGGGTGCTCGCCGGCCTCGGCACCCGGACCTGAGGCACCGCGGGTAAAGGAGCTGCCCGCCACCGCGTCGAGGTGCGAGAATGGCGGCGCTATGGCAAAGGAAACCGGACACAAGCTGATCGCGCAGAACAAGAAGGCGCGACACGAGTACACCATCCTCGACACCTACGAGTGCGGTCTCGTGCTCACCGGCACCGAGGTCAAGTCACTGCGCGAGGGGCGGGCCAACCTGGTCGACGGCTATGCCTACATCCAGAACCACGAGGCCTGGATCGACAACGTCTTCATCCCCGAGTACACCCAGGGGACGTGGACCAACCACGCCGCGCGGCGCAAGCGCAAGCTGCTGCTGCACCGGCTGGAGATCCACAAGATCGAGGCGAAGGTCCGGGACGCGGGCCACACCCTGATCCCGCTCTCGCTGTACTTCAAGGACGGCCGGGTGAAGCTCGAACTGGCACTCGCCGTCGGCAAGAAGCTGTACGACAAGCGCCAGACGCTGCGGGAGAAGCAGGACACCCGCGAGACGGCCCGCGCCGTGGCCGCCGCCCGGCGGCGCCAGCAGTGACCCGGCGGCCACGTCGGAGTTAATCCGCTGGACCCTCGCAGGCCGCCTCGCGTAGTATGGCGCCAGCACCACGGACGGTTCGCCGTCCGAGTTGTTTCTCAACAAAACATGGGGATGATCGGTTTCGACAGGGGAAGTCGAAACAGGAGAAGCGAGCCGAGGAACGCGGCAATGATCTCGTTAACCATCTGTCGCAAACAAATAATCGCCAACTCTAAGCGCGATTCCCAGCAGTTCGCTCTCGCTGCCTAATAAGCACCGATAGCGCTTGGGTGTCAGACCGGGGAGTTCCCGACCCGGACCCTGGCATAATCTAGGGAACTCAACCGTCCACCCGGGCTGCGGGGGTGGAGGGGAAATCAAACAGCAGCTGGGCCTGTTGGCGGCTTGTCCGCGTGACCGCCAGGGCCGAGAAAATCACAGCGGACTGCGCTCGGAGAAGTCCTGAATCCACTCCACTGGACCCGGGTTCGATTCCCGGCATCTCCACCACCCCATGTTTGAAGATCGAAGGCCGCCCACCGCTCAGCGGGGGGCGGCCTTCGTGCGTCCCCGGCCCCGTCCGGAGCCTCCCGCGCCACATTCCGGCCCTGGTGCGGCGCGGGGGAGGGGTGGGGGCGTAGGATTTTCCGTCCGCTCGTTTCGCCGGGCCGGACCCCATCCATCGCAGGACGTACGTCGGGGGGCTTCTTGGGCGAGACCGGCTCCACCCAGTACTCCGCCGCAACCACCGAGGCCATGCAGAGCAACACGGACACCACCGCCGTCACCGATTCCGAGACCGTCCGCGAGCGGGAGATCGCCGGGGAACAGCGTCACCTCGACACGGTCTACCACCGCCTGGAGGAGAAGCTCGCCGAGGCCGAGTACATCCTGGAGGACGCCGCCAAGCGCGTGCAGGTCGGCACCCCCGGCGCGCTCGCCGAGCGCGACGCCCAGGTGTACCGAGCCGGCGCGCACCTCCAGCGGCTCAACAACGAATTCGAGGACTTCCTCTTCGGCCGGATCGACCTCCAGCAGGCCGATGCGCCGGAGGAGCACGGCATCCCCTCGGACACCCCGCTCGACCCGGCCGACCCGGCCGTCGCCGAGACGCTGCACATCGGCCGGCTCGGGGTGCTGGACGCCGAGTACGGCCCGCTGGTGATCGACTGGCGGGCGCCCGCGGCGGCGCCCTTCTACCGCGCCACACCGCTGGAGCCGGGCCGGGTGGTCCGCCGCCGGGTGATCCGGTCCAAGGGCCGCCGGGTGATCGGGGTCGAGGACGACCTGCTCCGCCCCGACCTGACCCCCACCCTGGACGGCCGCGAGCTGGCCGTGGTCGGCGACGGCGCGCTGATGGCCTCGCTCGGCCGGGCCCGCAGCCACTCGATGCGCGACATCGTCTCGTCCATCCAGAAGGAGCAGGACGAGGTGATCCGCGCCGCCGCGGCCGGGGCCACCCTGGTCACCGGCGGCCCCGGCACCGGCAAGACCGCCGTCGCCCTGCACCGCGCCGCCTTCCTGCTCTACCAGGACCGCCGCCGCTACGCCGGGGGCATTCTGGTGGTCTCCCCGACCCCGCTGCTGGTCTCCTACACCGAGGGCGTGCTGCCCTCGCTCGGCGAGGAGGGGCAGGTCGCCGTCCGCGCGGTCGGCTCACTGGTGGACGGCATCGAGGCGGGCACCTACGACACCCCGGAGGCGGCCCGGATCAAGGGCTCGGCCCGGATGACGCAGCTGCTGCGCCGGGCCGCCAGGGGCGCCCTGGAGCTGGGCGCGCCGCAGGAGCTCAAGGTGGTCGCCCGCGGCGAGGTGCTGCGGCTGGACGCCGGCCGGCTGAAGGCCGTCCGCGGCCACGTGATCGGCTCCGGCGGCACCCCGCTGAACCTGCTGCGCCCGCGCGCCCGCAGGCTGCTGCTGGACGCCCTCTGGCAGGAGCTCACCCGGCACCTGCCCAGGCCCGCCGACCACTACGCCCGGGAGCAGCGCCAGGAGGAGAAGGAGTCCTTCGACGACTACGTCTCGGACGAGGCGCCGTTCCTGGACTTCCTGGACGCCTGGTGGCCCGCGCTGACCCCGCGTCGGGTGCTCGCCACGCTGAAGCAGAGCCGGCACACCAACCGGATCGCCCGTCGCGCCGTCACCCCGGAGGAGGCCAGGGTGCTGGCCGGCTCCTGGCGGCACCTGTCCGAGCGCGGCGAGGGCGCGCTGTCGGCGCACGACGTCGCGCTGGTGGACGAGCTCCAGGTGCTGCTCGGCGAGGCGGCCCGCCCGAAGGTCCGCGAGGTGGACGCGGTGGACCTGCTGAGCGGGCTGGACGAGGTCACCACCTTCGCCGACCGCAGCTCCAGACAGCGGGAGAAGGTGCCGGTGGAGCGCACCGAGTACGCGCACATCATCGTGGACGAGGCGCAGGACCTCACCCCGATGCAGTGGCGGATGATCGGGCGCCGCGCCCGGATGGCCACCTGGACGATCGTCGGCGACCCGGCGCAGTCCTCCTGGCCGTTCCCGCAGGAGGCGCAGGCCGCGCTGGACGAGGTGCTGGCCGGCAAGCCGCGCCGGCGGTTCACGCTGACCGTGAACTACCGCAACCCCGCCGAGATCGCCGAGGTCGCGGCCAAGGTGCTGGCGCTGGCGGCCCCGGGCACGCCCTCGCCGAGCGCGGTGCGCCACGTCGGCGTGGAGCCGCGCTTCGCGGCCGTCACCGATCCGTCGCCCCGGGCCTTCGGCGCGGCGGCCAGGGCGGAGCTGGAGCGGCTGCTGGCGGAGGTGGACGGCACCGTGGCGGTCGTCGTGCCGATGGACCGGCGGGCCGAGGCGGCCGGCTGGATCGAGGGTCTGGGCGCCCGCGCGGTGGCCCTGGGCAGCCTGGAGGCCAAGGGCCTGGAGTACGACGCGACCGTGGTGGCCGACCCGACCGGGATCGCCGGCGAGTCGGAGGCCGGTCTGCGGGTGCTCTACGTGGCCCTCACCCGGGCGACCCAGCGGCTGACGGTGCTCTCCGGTCCGGACGACCTGCCGGACGCGGCCGGGGTGCCGGCGCTGCTGCACGGCTGACCGACCGTCGCGTGCCGCGGGCACGAAGAAGGCCCCTCACCGGTGGTGAGGGGCCTTCAGACGTTGATGACACCGACCCGCCATGCTCGCCTCGCGGCAAGTGGTCCCTCGAAGGGACGAAGGTTGGGCCCGGGGGCTTGGATCGAGCCGGTGTCCCGTCCAATGTAACGCATCTGCCCGGGGAGGCAAGAAGTTGTCGAGTCCGCACACTCAATGAACGTTATTTCTGGCTTCGCCCTGGTAGGTGCGACGATCGAGGTCTAGCATGCGCAGGCGAAGGGCTTCAACATTCTGTTGAAGCAGCTGACGGACGGAAGAAGGAAACGTCGATGGCGACGGTGCCCAGTGTCTCCAACTCGATCACGGTGCGGCTGGAGGTCCCGGCCAGGGGCAACGCCGTCAGTGCGATCACCACGGCGGTCGAGTCCTCCGGCGGCTCGGTCACCGGCCTCGACGTGACCGCCTCCGGCCTGGAGGCCCTGCGGATCGACGTGACGGTGGCCGCGTCCTCGGTCGCGCACGGCGAGGAGATCGTCGAGAAGCTCCGCACGATCGACGGCGTGTCGATCGGCAAGGTCTCGGACCGCACCTTCCTGATGCACCTCGGCGGCAAGATCGAGATGTCCTCGAAGCTCCCGATCCGCAACCGCGACGACCTGAGCATGATCTACACCCCGGGCGTCGCCCGGGTCTGCATGGCGATCGCCGAGAACCCCGAGGACGCCCGCCGCCTGACCATCAAGCGCAACAGCGTCGCCGTGGTCACCGACGGCTCCGCGGTGCTGGGCCTGGGCAACATCGGCCCGGCGGCCGCGCTGCCGGTGATGGAGGGCAAGGCGGCCCTGTTCAAGCGCTTCGCCGGCATCGACGCCTGGCCGATCTGCCTGGACACCCAGGACACCGACGAGATCGTGGCCATCGTCAAGGCGATCGCCCCCGGCTTCGCCGGCATCAACCTGGAGGACATCTCCGCGCCGCGGTGCTTCGAGATCGAGGCCCGGCTGCGCGAGGCCCTGGACATCCCGGTCTTCCACGACGACCAGCACGGCACCGCGATCGTGGTGCTGGCGGCGCTGACCAACGCGCTCAAGGTGGTCGGCAAGGAGATCGGCGACATCCGGGTGGTGATGTCGGGCGCCGGCGCCGCCGGCACGGCGATCCTCAAGCTGCTGCTGGCGGCCGGCGTCGAGCACGCCACCGTCGCGGACGTGCTGGGCGTGGTCCACCAGGGCCGTGAGGACCTCAACGACTCGCTGCGCTGGATCGCCGAGCACACCAACCGCTCGGGTCGCACCGGCAGCCTCAAGGAGGCCGTGGCGGGCGCCGACGTCTTCATCGGCGTCTCGGCCCCGAACGTGCTGGACGGCGACGACCTGGCCACCATGGCCGAGGACGCGATCGTCTTCGCGCTGGCCAACCCGGACCCGGAGGTCGACCCGGCGATCGCCCGCCAGACCGCCGCGGTGGTCGCCACCGGCCGCAGCGACTTCCCGAACCAGATCAACAACGTGCTGGTCTTCCCGGGTGTCTTCCGCGGCCTGCTGGACGCGCAGAGCCGGACCGTCAACACCGAGATGATGATCGCCGCCGCCCGCGCGCTGGCCACCACCGTCGCGGACGACGAGCTGAACGCCAACTACATCATCCCGAGCGTCTTCCACAAGGACGTCGCCAAGACCGTGGCCGCCGCCGTCCGGGACGCCGCCCTGGCCGGCCCCCAGGAGGAGCAGGCGCCGTCCCGGCCGACCCCGGGCATCGTCGGCACGCTCGACACCTCGTCCTTCCCCGTCTTCAAGCTCTGATGGCGGTACGCGACAGGTGTCGCGGATCGGTCAAATGACCGATTAGCGTCCTTACCCGCCCAAGTCCGCCCCGAACCCTTGCGACACAAGGGCGAGGGGCGTGTTTGGGCTTGTCGGGCCTAGGGCGTACGGTAGCCCTGCACGGGGCAGGCGTGTCCGACAAGTACGGAACGTCCCCCTGGTCTTCCGGCGCGTCGTCCCGACCGCCGCCCGCGCCCGGTCCGCCGGAGCCGACGGAGCGTCACACCTCCGGCGGGCGGGCTTTGTTCGGGTGGCACGGCCGGGGCCCGATTGGCTTTCTCGGGGCCGGTCGGGGCAGGATTCGTATCCAGGCAGGCAGACGGGCCGTCGACGGCACCGACCGCGGCACAGGGCGCGAACCCGGCCTGCGACCACGCATTGCCTGAATGAGCACTGTGTGCGGACCTGCGGCCTGTCCGGGTGCCCCCGGAGGGGAGCACCGATGGGCCCCCGCACACCGCAAGCGAACAGACCACAGGAGTACACATGAACCGCAGTGAGCTGGTGGCCGCGCTGTCCGAGCGCGCCGAGGTGACCCGCAAGGACGCCGACGCCGTTCTGGCCGCCTTCGCCGAGATCGTCGGCGAGGTCGTCGCCAAGGGCGACGAGAAGGTCACCATCCCCGGTTTCCTGACCTTCGAGCGCACCCACCGCGCTGCCCGCACCGCCCGCAACCCGCAGACCGGTGAGCCGATCCAGATCGCGGCCGGCTACAGCGCCAAGGTGAGCGCGGGCTCCAAGCTCAAGGAAGCCGCCAAGGGCGCCTGAGCAACCCCTTGAACGCCGAGAGGCCGGGTTCCCTTCGGGGAGCCCGGCCTCTCGCCGTGCGGCCGGGCTCCCCGAAGGGAACCC
>NZ_JBEXYD010000052.1:0-56774 GCF_040630735.1 Kitasatospora sp. NPDC005748 | reverse complement strand
ACGTTCACAAACGCATAGCCTGGCTGCCAAAGCCCAGCTTCACCCACAGGAGCACCGTGGCAATCGGCCGATCACCACAGAGCAGTTCGCAGACGAGCCACTGCCATCTGCCGAACCGCTCGGTCGGTGCGCCCGGGTTCGCTCTTCGCCGGGGCTCCGCGTGCCGGTCGTCGGCCTGTCAACCGCCGGGGAAACGGTAGATGACGATCAGTCGGCCGGCCGGCCGCGCGCCTCGGGGGTGGGCCCGTGGGCTGCTGTCCGTGCGAGGTCGGTTCGTTCCCGCGCTGCGCGGGTCGTTCGATGAGGGTGTCGTGCGCGCCGGGACGCCGTCCGCGCGGGGCGCTCCGGGCGGGTGCCGTCCTGTCCGTGCGGTCCTTCCGGGGCGGGCCCGTGGCCGGCCGTCAGCCGTGGCCGATGCGGTAGCCGATCCCGCGGACGGTGATGACCCAGGTGCTGGCGCCGAGCTTCGCGCGAAGGTTGCGCACATGCGTGTCGATGGTCCGGCTGGAGTCCACCCAGTCGGTGTCCCAGACCCGGGCCATCAGATCCTTGCGTGACATGACGTGGCCCTGGTTCGAGGCCAGGATGTGCAGCAGCTCGAACTCCTTGGCGGTGAGGCTCACCCGCTCGCCGTGCAGGCGGACTTCACGGGTCCTTTCGTCGACGTGGAGCGGGCCGATGGATAATATCCGGACCGGGGCCGGTCTGGGGCGGGCCCGGCGGAGCACGGCTTCGATACGGGCCGTCATTTCCCTGGGGCCGCACGAGCGGACGACGCAGTCGTCCGCGCCGGCCTGCAGGGCGAGCACCCGGTCCAGTTCGGTGTCGCGGCCGGTGAGAGTGATAATGGGCTTGTCTCCACTCGCTCGTATCGAACGGCAGACTTCCAGGCCGTCGATGTCGGGAAGATCGAGGTCGAGCAGGATCATGTCCGAGTGCTCATGTGTTCTCAGCACTTCCGCGCCGGTTCCGGCAAGTCTCGTGCAGTACCCCTGTCGTCGGAGGTCATGAGCCCTTCCTTCGGCGGCGTCGTGGTCGCCGGCGACCACGAGCACCCGGATCGCCTGCGGCTCGGAGGCCTTCTCGGTCCGTCGGTACGGGATCGACACCACGGCCCGGGGCTGACCTGGTAGTTCGGTTCGAGAGGTTGTCGCCAGAGTCATAAAGTCCCCCCTGTACACCAGTTCTACACAGGATGCACCACGGGGAGGCGGCCCCGCTACAAAAATAGTGGCATTCTTTTTTTACGCCTATGGTGCGGGTGTATGAACGCCACATCTGACAGGAGCATGATGATGCAAGAGAGGGCGGCCCGGACGCGACAGAACCTGGTCAGCGCGGCCGCTGGCGAGTTCGACCGCGACGGATACGCGGGGGCGTCCCTGGCGCGGATCGCCAGGTCGGCCGGAATCACCACCGGAGCCCTGACGTTCCACTTCCAGAGCAAGGAGGAGATGGCCGCGGTGGTCAGGACGCAGGGCCACGCCGTGACCCAGGCCGTCGTGGGCCAGGTGACGGCGCGGAGCGAACCCCCGGTCCAGTCGGTCATCTCGCTGACCCTGGCGCTGGCCGATCTGCTGGAGCGGGAGGCCGTGGTGCGCGCCGCGGCCCGGCTCGCCCGGGAGCAACCCGGGGAGCCGGACTGGTCGACGACCTGGGCGCCGGTGATCCACGAGCGCCTGCAGGCGACGCACGAAGCCGAGTTGGGCCCGTACGGGGACCGGAGCACCCTCGCCACCCTGGCCGGGTACCTGGTCACCGGCGCGGAGTCCTGCATCCGGCAGCGGGCCTGCCGGAAGGAACCCCTGGACGGGCAGTCCGTGGAGCACATCAGCCGCATCTGGGACCTCCTCAGCTGCGGCGAGCGGTGCCTGACTTGAGCCCACCGGCGAGAGTCACCCCGCCGGGCCCGACCCCCGGCTCCGCCGGCCCCGTCAGACGGCGCTGCAGCCGCCGTCGACGGGGACGGCACCACCGGTGACGAACGAGGCCTGGTCGCTCAGCAGCCAGGCCGCCGCGCGCGCCACCTCCACGGGTTCGGCGAGCCGGGGCTGGATGGATCTGCCCACCGCGACCTGCTCCAACTGCGGGACCTGGCGCATGGCGTCCTCGATCAGCTCGGTGCGGGTGGTCCCGACGACCAGCGCGTTGACCCGGATCCCGCGCGCCCCGTACTCGGCCGCCGCGGCCCGGCTCAGGCCGAGCACGGCGTGCTTGGCCGCGACGTAGGGGGAGACCGCTCCGGTGGCGAACAGGCTCGCGATGCTGGCGGTGTTGACGATCGAGCCGCCCGACTCCTGGCCGAGCATCACCGGCACCTGGTGCTTGAGGCAGTTCCACACGCCGCGTACGTTGACGTCCATGATCCGGTCGTAGACCGCGTCGTCCGTCTCGTGCAGCTGTGAGCCGATCGCCCCCCAGCCGGCGTTGTTGAAGGCGCCGTCCAGGCCGCCGAAGGCCGCCACGGCGGTGGCGACGACCCGTTCGACGTCGGCTGTCGCCGTGACGTCCCCCGGGGCCACCTCGGCCCGGCCGCCCGCGGTGCGGATCTCCTCGGCGAGCCGGTCGAGCAGTTCCTTGCGCCGGGCCGTCAGTACCACGGCCGCGCCCTCGGCGGCGAACAGCCGGGCGGCGGCCGCGCCTATCCCGCTGGACGCCCCGGTGATCATGACGGTCCTGCCCTGCAACAGCCCCTGACGGTGCTCCATGTGCTTCGCCCCCCTGCCCGCGGCGCCGACCGGCCCGCGAGCCGGTCTCGGTGTCGTCGAACTCGGATGTCGATCATTGTCCCGGGCCCGCGCGGGGCGGCACCAGTCGGGACGGTCGACCGTCCGGGGAGCGGGCCGGCACGGGGCGGCCCCCGGCCGTCGGTGCTACTCGGGCCGACCGCGGCACTCCGAGAGCTCGATGCGCTTCGCGGTGGCGGGAGTTGCGACGGCCGGCAGCAGCAGCTGCCAGAACTCCACGACGCGCTCCGGGAGATCGGCGCGCCGGGTCTCGATGAACGAGTGCATCTGGGCCCCCGTACACGCGTAGACCACCAGGCGGGAGAGCGCCTGGACGTCGGTGCCGGCCCGCAGTTCCCGCCGGCGCTGGGCGACCAGGAGGTCGTCCATGATGATCTCGGCCCACTGGCGGTGGGAGTTCTCGTCCGGGGAGTTGAACTGCTCCTGCTCCCAGACCAGTCGGGCCCCGGCCTGGAGGATGGGGTTGTCGAGCAGCTGGCAGGCCCAGGTGAGGGACACGTCGACGACGCGCTGCAGCCCCTCCGAGGGGCGGGGGGTCACCACCCACTCGGGCTGGCGGAAGACGATCTCCCGGGCCAGCTCGCTCTTGTTGCGGAAGTGGAAGTACACCGCGCCCAGGGTCAGGCCGGCCTCGTCGGCGATCTTCACGACGCTGGTTCCGGAGAAGCCCTGCTCCCCGAAGAGCTTCGCGGCGGCCTGGATCAGGGCGGCCCGCGTCCGCTCGGCCCGCTCCTGTTTCACTGGGCGTCCCACCATACGACTGCACCTCATGTTGCTTGATAAAGAAGAGTATTCTTCATTTTATAGGCTGGGGGGACGATTGCACCGCTCCCGTCCCCCGCCACACTGACTCCGGGGGGAGACGGCTCATCATGGAGTCGCGTCCAACGATCGTTCAGCACACGGCGGCCACACGCACCCGGCCGTCGGTCCCGCCGGAGATGCCGGCCCTGGTCGGCAAGTCCGTGGCGGGCGAAGCGCTCGTCACCGACTGGGGCGACGTCTCCGGCGCCACCCAGTGGGTCACCGTCCACTGGCCGCACGACCACCCCTTCTACACCGAGGGCGGCCGCTACAGCCCCCTGCTGTTCACCGAGAGTGCCCGCCAGGCGCTCACCGTGCTGAGCCACGCCGTCCACGGCGTCCCGCTCGGACACCGCTTCGGCATGGAGCGTATCCGAACGTCCGTCAACTCGGGCGAGCTGCTCACCACTTCCGGCCCGCCCGAGGTCGACCTGCTGATCACCCACACCTCGGTGACCAGGCGGCGGCTCGGCTCCGCCCACCTGGTCTCCCAGGTCGAGGCCCGGCGCGGGGGGCGCCACCTCGGCGCCGCCGAACTCCACTACACCAGCCACCCGCCCGCCCTCTACGACCGCCTGCGCGGCCGCTACGCCGACGCGGCCCAGGCGTTCGCGCGGGCGCTCCCGCTCCTCCCGCCGGCCCCCACCGCCGTGGTCGGCCGCCTGCACGAGCGGGACGTCGTCATCTCACCGGCGGGCGCGCCGGACCACTGGCAGCTCCGTACGGACACCGGCCACCGCGTCCTCTTCGACCACCCGCACGACCACGTCCCCGGCATGGTCCTCCTGGAGGCCGCCGTCCAGGCGACCCGGGCCACCCTGCCCCACCCCGCCGTCCCGGTCGCCTTCGACAGCACCTTCCTGCGCTACGTCGAGTTCGACCAGCCCTGCCTCCTGACCACCACCCCCGCACCCCCCACCCCCGACGGCCACCCCCGCACCCACATCCGAGCCACCCAGTCCGGCACCCCCGTCTTCACCACCACCCTCACCACCGAGCCCCACCCGGCCTGACCCACCGGGCCGGGGGCCGGCGGGGGAGGACGGCGGCGGCCCGGCTCCGGTGATGTCCGTCACGGGCTGGAGCGGGGGAGGACGGCGCCGGTCGGTGGCAGCCGTGGCGCGCGAGTTGCTCGCGGCCTACGGCCGCGACGGGTGGACTCCGCGGAAGGTCGCGCACGACCGGCCGCCGTACGAGGGCCTGTTGCCCGCTCCGGTGCGAGGGTTCGATATGGCCATGACGATCACCGGGGTAGGACGAACGAGCGAGGCGTGCCCTTCGAAACCCCGGGCGGGGGAAGTGCTGTTCGGGTGGGTCCGGCTGAGAGGCCAAAATGGCTCAAAGCTAGCATGTGGGCATTCGCCTAGCTCGAAAGATGGACCTGTGACTGTCAACGAAGACGTGTTCACTAACTGGATGAACCGCGAGGAGATCGCGGAGTCGATGATCCCGATCATCGGGAGGCTGCAGCGTGAGCGGGACGTCACCGTTCTGCTGCACAGCCGTTCCCTGGTG
This sequence comes from Kitasatospora sp. NPDC005748, assembly GCF_040630735.1. Taxonomy (NCBI): domain Bacteria; kingdom Bacillati; phylum Actinomycetota; class Actinomycetes; order Kitasatosporales; family Streptomycetaceae; genus Kitasatospora; species Kitasatospora sp. NPDC005748. The sequence continues at coordinate 51,708 of NZ_JBEXYD010000052.1, read as the reverse complement.
AACAAGTCGGTGGTCAGCATTCTGAAGACTCACCGGTTCGCCCGCCAGATAGCCGGGGCGGAGCTCTCGGTCACCGAGACGCTGCCGTTCCTGCACGCGCTCACCGCGCTGGATCTCGGCCCCTCCCAGATCGACATCGGCATGCTCGCCGCGACGTACAAGGCCGATGACCGCGGTCTGTCGGTGGCGGAGTTCACCGCGGAGGCGGTGGCCGGCGCCACGGGTGCCAACAAGCTGGAGCGCCGCGGGTCGCGCGATGTCGTGCTGTACGGGTTCGGCCGGATCGGCCGGCTGCTGGCCCGCCTGCTGATCGAGAAGGCCGGGTCGGGCAACGGCCTGCGGCTGCGTGCCATCGTCGTCCGCAAGGGTGCGGGCGACGACCTGGTGAAGCGTGCCTCGCTGCTGCGGCGCGACTCGATCCACGGCCAGTTCAACGGCACGATCACCGTCGACGAGGCGAACAACAAGATCATCGCCAATGGTCACGAGATCACGGTGATCTACTCCGACGACCCGACCACGGTGGACTACACCGCGTACGGGATCAAGGACGCGATCCTGATCGACAACACCGGCCGGTGGCGGGACCGCGAGGGGCTCTCGAAGCACCTGCGCCCCGGGATCGAGAAGGTCGTCCTGACCGCGCCGGGCAAGGGCGACGTCCCGAACATCGTGCACGGCGTGAACCACGACATGATCAAGCCGGACGAGCAGATCCTGTCCTGCGCCTCCTGCACCACCAACGCGATCGTCCCGCCGCTGAAGGCGATGGCGGACGAGTACGGTGTGCTGCGCGGCCACGTGGAGACCGTCCACTCGTTCACCAACGACCAGAACCTGCTGGACAACTACCACAGCTCGGACCGCCGCGGCCGTTCGGCACCGCTGAACATGGTGATCACCGAGACCGGTGCCGCCTCCGCCGTCGCGAAGGCGCTGCCGGACCTCGACGCGAAGATCACCGGCAGCTCGATCCGAGTGCCGGTGCCGGACGTCTCGATCGCGATCCTCAGCCTGCGGCTCGGTCGCGAGACCACCCGCGAGGAGGTCCTCGACTACCTCCGGGAGGTGTCGCTGACCTCGCCGCTGAAGCGCCAGATCGACTTCGTCACCGCCCCCGACGCGGTGTCCAGCGACTTCATCGGCTCGCGCCACGCCTCGATCGTGGACGCCGGCCCGACCATGGTGGACGGGGACAACGCGATCCTCTACCTGTGGTACGACAACGAGTTCGGCTACTCGTGCCAGGTGATCCGGGTCGTCCAGTACGTCTCCGGCGTGGAGTACCCGACCTTCCCGGCCCCGGCGCTCTGAGCCGGATGCTCTGAGCCGGGTGCGCTGACCCCGGCCCGAAGGCCTGACGGCCGGGCGCCCGCCCATGCGGCACGGAGGCCCGCTCCACCTCGGTGGAGCGGGCCTCCGTCGCCTTACCGGGACCCGGGCGAGGGTCAGGCGCGGCCGGCCGCCTTCTGGGTGCGGCGGGCCAGGGAGTCGACGACCACGGCGGCCAGCAGCACCGCACCGGTGATCATGAACTGGATGGCGTTGCTCAGGCCCTCGATGTTCATGCCGGACTGGATCGAGCCGATCACCAGGGCACCGAGCAGGGCCGACCACGTCTTGCCGCGGCCGCCGAAGAGGCTGGTGCCGCCGATGACGGCCGCCGCGATGGCGTTCATCAGCAGGTTGCCGCCGCCGGAGGTCTGGCTGGCGGACTGGATCTGGGCGGCCAGGAAGAGACCGCCGATGCCCGCCATGGTGGAGCAGATGATGAAGACACTGATCCGGATCCACGAGATGTTGATACCGGCGCGGCGCGCGCCCTCGATGTTGCCGCCGAGCGCGAAGATCTGCCGTCCGTAGGTGGTGCGGCGCAGGACGAAGTCCAGCACCACGATGAAGATCAGGAAGATCAGCAGGGCCAGCGGCAGCCCCTTGTACTGGTTCAGGGTGTACGCGGCGAGGAACGAGACGACGGCCAGTGCCACCGTGCGCAGTACCAGGTCGGCCATCGGCCGGTAGGGCACGCCGGCCGCCCGGCGCCGTCTCGCGTCCGCCAGCGAGGCGCCGACGAACAGCAGGACGCCGATCGCGGCGGCTCCGTAGGCGGCGAGCTGCTGGCTGTAGATGGTGCTGTAGAGGCGGGAGACGATGTCCTTGCCGGAGAGGTTGACGGTGCCGCTGGCGCCGAGGATCTGCAGCATCGCGCCGTTCCAGCCGAGGTTGCCCGCGAGGGTGACGACGAAGGCCGGCACGCCGACCTTGGCGAAGAACACGCCCTGGATCAGGCCGACGACCGCGCCGCCGAGGACGGCGGAGAGCAGTGCCACCCACTGGTTGACGCCGTGGGTGACGTTCAGGACGGCGAAGATCGCCGCGCACAGGCCGCTGACCGAGCCCACCGACAGGTCGATCTCGCCGAGCAGCAGCACGAAGACCACACCGATGGCGATCATGCCGGTGCCGACGATCTGCTGCGACAGGTTGGAGAGGTTCTGGGCGGAGAGGAAGGTGCTGTCCAGGCTGCCGAAGACGGCCCAGATCACGATCAGTGCCAGGACGACCGGCAGCGAGCCGAGTTCGCCGCTGCTCACCCGCCGGCGGAACTCCCCGAGGTAGCCCTTGATGCCCTCCTGGCGCACGATGAGCCGCGGGTCCACGACCGGGGTCGCCGAGGGTGCCACGGGGACCGGCGCGTTGACGCCGCCCTTGGGCATGCTGTCCTCGGGCAGGTGGTGGCGGCGGCCGTCGTCGCCGCCCGGGATGTGGTCGCTCATGGGGTGCCCTCCGTGCCGCGGGCCTGTCGGCGGGTCACCGCGTTGTCCGTGGCCCCGGTGATGGCCGAGATGATCTGTTCCTGGTTGGTGGAGCGCCGGTCGAAGACGCCGTTGTTGCGACCGAGGCGCAGGACCGCCACGGTGTCCGCGACCGCCATCACGTCCGCCATGTTGTGGCTGATCAGGATCACGCCGAGGCCCCGCTCGCGGAGGCGTTCGACGAGGTCGAGGACCTGGGCGGTCTGCTCGACGCCGAGGGCGGCGGTCGGCTCGTCCAGCATCACGACCTTGGGCGAGCCGATCAGCGCGCGGGCGATCGCGACCACCTGGCGCTGGCCGCCGGAGAGCGAGGCGATCGGGATCCGCACGCTGGGGATGCGGATGGACAGCGTGTCCAGCAGCTCGCGCGAGCGCTTCTCCATCTCGACCTCGTCGAGGACGGCGAAGCGCTTGATCTCGCGGCCCAGGAAGAGGTTCCCGACGACGTCGAGGTTGTCGCAGAGCGCGAGGTCCTGGTAGACGGTGGCCACGCCGAGGTGCTGGGCGTCCTGGGGGCGGTGGATGGAGACCGGGCGGCCCTGCCACTCGATGACGCCCTCGTCCGGCTGGTGCACCCCGGCGATCGCCTTGACCAGGGTGGACTTGCCGGCGCCGTTGTCCCCGACCAGCGCCAGTACCTCGCCGGTGTGCACCTCCAGCTCGATGTCGGTGAGCGCCTGTACGGCGCCGAACCGTTTGGAGACCCCGCGCAGGGCCAGTACGGTCTCACCTGCCACAGTGACCAACTCCCTTGCCCCGCCTCCGGGGGGAGGCGGGGCGTCTTCGGCTTCGGGTGCTTCTTCGGGGTGCTGCCGGTCCGGTGCCGCTGATGCGGTGCTGCCGGTCCGGTGCGGCCGATGCGGTGCTGCTGGTCCGGTGCCGCACGCGACCGGGGCCGGGCCGGGGCCGCTCCGGGGGGCGGAGCCCGGGGCCCGGCCCCGCTACGAGAGGCCGGCCTCGGCGCAGGCGGCGGCGTAGTCGGGCGTGCAGATCTGCGCGACGGTGTAGAGGCCGTCGGCGACCACGGTGGTCTTGATGTTGTCCTTGGTCAGCACGACCGGGGTGATCAGGTCGGCCGGGACCTTGTTGCCGCTGCCGTTGGTCACCGTGGTCGGCACCAGGTCGGGGGCCGGGCTCGAACCCTGGGCGTAGGCCACCGCCATCCGCGCGGCCGCGTCGGTCTCCGGCTTGAACGGCTTGTAGATCGACATGGTCTGGGTGTTGACCAGGATCCGCTGCACCGCGTCCAGCTGGGCGTCCTGGCCGGTCAGCGGCACGCTGAGGTTCGCCGCCTTCAGTGCGGTCGCGATACCGGCGGCCATGCCGTCGTTGGCCGAGTAGACGCCGACGACGTTGGGCGCGCCGATCGCGGTGATCGCGGCGGCGGCCTCCTGGTTGGCGTTGTTCGGGTCCCAGTTCGGCGTGTCGTACTCCTTGCCGATCTTGAGCTTCCCGTCGATCGCGCTGTGCGCGCCGGCCTTGAAGTCGGCCGCGTTGGGGTCGGTCGGCGAGCCGTTGATCATGATGATCGACCCGGCGTTCGCCTTGTCGCCGACGGCCGCCACCAGGGCCTGGCCCTGCAGCTCGCCGACCTTCTTGTTGTCGAAGGACACGTACGCGTCGACCGGACCCTGCGCCAGGCGGTCGTACGCGACGACCTTCACGCCCGCGTCGTGCGCCTTCTGGACGGAGGACTGGATCGACTTGGAGTCCACCGCGTCCAGGATCAGCACCTGGTCGCCCTTGGTCAGCGCGGTGTCCACCTGGGTCTGCTGGGTGGTCGCGTTCTCGTTGGCGTTGTAGTAGTCGATCTGCGCGTTCGGCGCGAGTTCCTTGATCTTCTGCTCGATCAGCGGGCGGTCGAACTGCTCGTACCGGGTCGTCTTGGTCTCCGGCAGCAGCAGCCCGATCTTGATCGCTCCTCCTGCGGTGCCGCTCGCGCTGCCCGAGGACGTGGTGCCGGTCGACTGCTTGGCGCTGCCGCACGACGCCAGGCCCATGCCGACGGTTACCACTGCGGTCACCGCGACGATGCGGCGAAGCCCGATGTACATGAGGATGCCTCTCCGGTTGAGTCCACCCCCGCCTCCGAGTCTGGGAACACCGGGGCGCCGGCACGATCCGGACTGCGCCGAACGAGTGCGACGCACCGCCAATCGGGGGAGGGGGCGGCCGTCCGACCCGGGGGAGCCAGGGGGTCGGGAGGGGGAGGAGTGGCGCCCGAGGTGACGGGTGGGTGGCCGGCGGGAGGCGATCAGGGGTCGCGACGGGGGCGGCGCGCAGTCACGCAGGCGTCGGGGCGGGGGATCGGCGAGGGCCCGGAGGCGTCCTGGCGGGGAGCGGACGGCTGGGCCCGACGGGCCCCCGGGGTGGGCGGGGCGCCGCCGTCACCGCCGTGACCTGCCGCTTTCCTCCGCATCCGGCCGCGGTGGCCGGGTGATCGCGGCCCGGGGCGGGTGCCGCCGGCGGGCGTCCCAGCTCTCGGACGGCCGCCCGAATGGTCTATACCAATGAGGTACTGTGGCCGCGGAGCTGTCAGAAACGCGGCTGTGGGGGCCTCATGACTGTCCAACACCTTCCTCAACCTCCTTCCGATCAGGAGCTGTACTGGTATTTCGGACCACAACGCCGCTGGGTGCTGGTGCTGACCTCGCTGGCCTTCGTCTTCACCGCGGCGACCATGTTCACCTTCTCGCTGCGGACCCCGGCCCTCTGGGGCTTCCTCGCCGTCCTCGCGCTCAACGTCGTCGCGCTCGGGCTCTCCTCGGTCAACAGCCTCCGCCAGCGGCGGCTGACCAGGCAGTCGCACGAAGTCCTGGTGCACGCCTGGAGCCCCGGTGAGCTGCCGACCGTCGACCTCTACCTGCCGACCTGCGGCGAACCGCTCGACGTCCTGGAGAACGCCTACCGCGCGGTGCGGCGGCTCGACTGGCCGGGTGCGCTGACCGTCTGGGTGCTCGACGACGCCGACCGCGCCGAGGTCGCCGACCTGGCGGCCGCGCACGGCTACGAGTACGTCGTGCGGCCCGACCGCGGGCACCTCAAGAAGGCGGGCAACCTCAACCACGCGCTCACCCTGAGCCGCGCCGAGTACATCGCCATCCTGGACGCCGACTTCGCGCCCAGGCCGGACTTCCTGCGCCACCTCGTGCCGTACTTCGCGGACGCCCGGATCGGCATCGTGCAGAGCCCGCAGTGCTTCGACACCGACGAGACGATGGACTGGATCCAGCGTGCCGCCGGCTCGGCGCAGGAGTGGTTCTTCCGCTGGATCCAGCCCTCCCGGGACGCCAGCGACGCGGCGATCTGCTGCGGCAGCAACGCGGTCTACCGGCGCACGGCGATCGACGCGGCCGGCGGCTTCGCCCGGCTCGACCACAGCGAGGACCTCTTCACCGGCCTCGGCCTGTACGAGCAGGGGTACCGGACGCTGTACGTCCCGGTGCTGGTCGCCAAGGGCACCTCGCCCGACAACCTCGCCTCCTACGTCAACCAGCAGTACCGCTGGGCGATGGGCAACCTGCACCTGCTCGGCTCGCCCGTGCTCAAGCGGATCCGGGCACCCTGGCGGATGCGGCTCTGCTTCTACGAGGGCGTCGTCGGCTACCTGGCCGCCGCCGTGAACCTCTTCGTGGCACCGCTGCCGCCGCTGGTGATGATGTTCTGGTACCCGGACCAGATCCGGCCCTGGCACGTCCTGCCGCTGCTCGCGCCGCTCTGGCTCTGGCACGTCCTGCTGCCCCGGATCAGCCGGACCCGCTGGCGGATCGAGGTGATCCGCTCCAACGTGCTGATGAGCGTGGCCGCCGGCGCCGCCTTCTGGCACACCCTGCGCGGCCGCAGCGCGGCCTGGGTGCCCACCGGTGCCGGCCGGGCGAAGCCGGGCGGCCTGGCCCGCCAGGTGGTCCTGGTCTCGCTCGGGTGGCTCTGCGCCTCCGTCGGCGCGGCCGCCGCGGGCCTCTCGCTCGCGGTCGCCCGCAACGGCTGGGAGCCCAACTGGGGCCTCGGCCTCTACCTGGCCGTGCAGTGCCAGATCGGCCTCCCGCTGATCCGCGACCTGGTCGGCGAGCTGCGCCCGGCCGGCGGGCAGCGCGCGGCCGACCCGGACCGCCCCGGCGCCCCGCGTCGGCTGCTGTCCCGGCGCGCGGCCCGGACGGGCATGCTGCCGCGGCGCTGGCCCGAAGCGCTGGCCGCCACCGCCACCCTCGTGCTCACCGCCCTGCTCGCCTCCGGCTGGGTCCGCCCGATGCTGCCCTGGCTGGGTTGAAAGGTCGTCACACCGATGTCCCCGACCACACCGATGTCTCCGACCCCGATCACACCGACCACCTCGATGTCACCGGACACACCTGTGCCACCGACCGCGGATCCGGAGCTCCTGCCGGGTACTTACACCATCCCCGGGCCGCCGCGCGGCGGCTCCGACTCCCGGGGCTCCGGCGCGCGGGCGGCCGGCAGCCCGGGGCCCGCGCCCCGCCCGGCCGGCTTCCGCCCCGACATCGAGGGCCTGCGCGCGGTGGCGGTCCTCGCGGTGCTCGCCTTCCACGCCTCCGTACCCGGCCTGGCCGGCGGGTTCGTCGGCGTCGACGTCTTCCTCGTCGTCTCCGGCTACCTGATCACCGGACTGCTGGTGCGCGAGGCCGTCACCACCGGCCGGGTCCGGCTGGGGGAGTTCTTCTCCCGCCGGGCGCGCCGGCTGCTGCCCTCGGCCGCCGTGGTGCTCGGCGCGGTCGCGCTGGCGGGCGCCTGGCTGACCGTCCCGCTGCGCCGTGCCGACCTGGAGCACGACGTGCTGGCCGCGGCGCTCTCCGTCGCCAACTGGCGCTTCGTCTCCCAGCAGACCGACTACCTCGCGGCCGGGCGCGACCAGAGCCCGCTGCTGCACTTCTGGTCGCTCGCGGTGGAGGAGCAGTTCTACCTGTTCTGGGCGCCACTGGTCGCGCTGATCGTGTTCCTGGCGGCCCGGGCGGTCCGCCGCGGCCGGGCCGTCCGCACGGTGGCGGCCGCGGTCGCGGGGGCGCTGACGCTGGGCTCCTTCGCGCTCTCGCTGCACTGGACGCAGAGCTCGGTCTCGCTCGCCTACCTCGGCACGCCCTCGCGGGTCTGGCAGTTCGGGGTCGGGGCGCTGCTCGCCCTGCTGCCCTGGCACCGGCTGCGCGGACCGCGCCCGCTGCGGCTGCTCACCGGCTGGGCCGGCCTGCTGGCCATCGGCTGGTGCGTCCTCGCCTACGACGCCGGCACCCCCTACCCGGGGTACGGCGCACTGGTCCCGACCCTCGCCACCGCCGCGATCATCCTGGCCGGGACGCCGGACCGGCGGGACGGCGGCGCCGTCGTCGCCACCCGGTACGGCGCGGACCGGCTGCTCGGCCTGCGGGTCCCGCGCGCGATCGGCCGGCTCTCCTACAACCTGTACCTGTGGCACTGGCCGGTCCTGGTGCTCACCGAGGCCCGGTTCGGGACGCTCGGCTGGCCGGTCAAGGTGGCGCTGAGCGCGGCGGCCGCGCTGCCCGCCGTGGCGGTGCTGCGCTGGATCGAACAGCCGCTGCGCCGCAACCGGACCGTGGCCGAACTCCCCAGGCGCGGGCTCTCCTTGGGGCTCACCGCAGTGATCGTCCCGGTGGTGCTGGCGCTGGTCGTCGGAACCGGGACGCTGCGGCTGCTCGGGCCGGCCGGGCCGGTGGACCTGCTCGGCCTGCCGCCCGGCTCGCCCGACGGCACCTCCCTGCTGGTGCGCACCGCCACCCCGCCGAAGACCGCGGCGGTCGTCCCGGCCGCCGCGCAGGCGCGCAAGGACTTCCCGCCGGACGGCGAGTGCGAGGTGGCGCCGAGCGCCGTCACCAGCCCCGCCTGCCTGTTCGGCGACACCACCGCTGCGGACCGGATCGTCCTGCTCGGCGACTCGCACGCCGGCCAGTGGTTCTCCTCGCTGCTCGCCATCGCGGCGGGGCGCCACTGGGCCCTGGAGGAACTGGTCAAGCAGGGCTGCCCGCTGCCCGAACTCGACGTCGTCAACCCGCAGTTGGGGCGGGCCTACTGGGAGTGCGACAGCTGGCGGACGGCCAGCCTGGAGCGGTTGCGCAGCGGGCCGAAGCCCAAGCTGATCGTGGTCTCCGCGCTCAACCGCTACACCGACGACCGACGGCAAGTGCTGGACGGCTGGGAGCGGACACTGGCGCCGCTGCGCGCGCTCGGAGTGCCGATCGTCTACATCCAGGACACCCCGATCCCCGGGACGGACGTTCCGGCCTGCGTCTCCGGGCACACCGAGGACCCGGCCGCCTGCGAGTTCCCGCGCGCCCGTGCGCAGTGGCCCGACCCGCTCGCCGAGGAGATCGCGGCCGGCCGGGTGCCGGGCGTCCGGTCGGTCGAGCTGAACTCCGTCCTCTGCCCGGGTGCGGGGCGCAGCTGCCCCGCCGTCCTGGAGCGCATCCTGCTCTACCGGGACGACGCGCACCTGACCAACGTCGCGGCCGTCGTCCTGACGCCCCGGCTCGAACGGCTGCTGACCGAGGCCGGGCTGGTGCCCGCCGCCGGCGCTGCCGGGGGTGTCGCCACCGGACCGGGGAAGCCCGGCGCCGACGGCTGGACACCGGTGCTGCGGGACGACTTCGAGGGCCCGGCCGGCAGCCGCCCCTCCGCCGAGCACTGGCAGTACGACCTGGGGACCTGCTACCCGGGCTGCCCGGCTCCGCAGTGGGGCACCGGGGAGATCGAGACGATGACCGACTCGACCGCCAACGTCCGTCTCGACGGCCGGGGCGCGCTGGAGATCGTCCCCACCCTGGAGAACGGCCGGTGGAGCTCGGGCCGGATCGAGTCCCGCCGCTCCGACCTCGCCCCGCCGCCCGGCGGAGTGCTGCGGATCGAGGCCTCGATCGCGCTGCCCGACGTCACCGGACCGGCCGCCGCCGGGTACTGGCCGGCCTTCTGGACGCTCGGCGGTGAGCTGCGCAACGGCTTCACCGGCTGGCCCGCGATCGGTGAGCTCGATGTGATGGAGCAGGTCAACGGCCGCGGCTCGATCTTCGGCACGATGCACTGCGGCACCCTGGAGGGTGGCCCCTGCCAGGAGCCGAAGGGCCTCGGCTCGGGCGACCAGCCGTGCCCGGACTGCCGCACGGGCTTCCACAGCTACGCGGTGGAGGTCGACCTCACGCCCGGGGCCGAGCAGGTCCGCTGGTACCTCGACGGGCGCGAGCACCACCGGGTCACGGCCGCGCAGATGGACCGCGCGACCTGGGACCGGGCCGTCGGCCACGGGCTCTTCCTGATCCTGAACGTCGCGGTCGGCGGCAACCTGCCCGCCGCGCTCGGCGGCGTGCCCGGCCCGGCCACCGAGCCCGGGCACCCGATGCGGGTGGACTACGTCGCCGTCTCGACCCGGGGAGGCGCCCGCCCCTGATCCGGACCGGCCGAGGGCCGTCCCCGCCCCGCCGGCGAGGACGGCCCTCGGCGCGTTCCGGGCCCCGGCACGGTCGGCCGGCCGGTGGCGTGGTCGGCCGGTGCTGCGGTCGGCCGGTGGGGCGGTTCGGGCGACCGGCGGCGGTGCGAGCGCGGGGTCCGAGCGCGGGGTGCGCGGGCCCGGCGGCGGTGGCCGCCGCGCGGAGGTGGCAGTCTGGGTACAGGTGGCAGCCGGGTCCGGCCCCGCACCGACCGCTTCTCCGGGAGGACGGCCATGACATACGCGCACGCCAGGCCCGCGCGGAGCCTCGACGAGGTCGTCGGGCGGATGCGGGCGGTGGAGGCCCGGCTGGACCCGCGGGACGGTGTGGCCTGCTTCAACCGGATGTACCTGAGGGTCGCCGAACTGATCGGCGGCCACCTGGCCGCGGGCTCCTTCCAGGACGGGGCGTTCACCGAGGGCCTGGAGGTGGTCGTCGCCGGTGCCTACCTCGACGCGGTCGAGGACGCCGAGGCGGGTCGCCCGGTCAACGAGGCCTGGCAGCCGCTGTTCGAGGCCCGGGGAGACCGGTCGGTCCGGCCGATCCAGTTCGCCTTCGCGGGGATGAGCGCGCACCTCAGCCACGACCTCCCGCTGGGTCTGGTGGAGACCTGCATCGAGCGCCGCACCACGCCGGACACGCCGCCCGTGCACGCCGACCACCTCCGGGCCGCCGCACTGCTGGGGCAGGCCGAGGCCGAGGCCCGGGCCTCCTTCGAGGCGCGGCTCGGCACGCCGGACGCCCAGGCCGCCGATTCCCTGCAGCACCTCGTCGCCAGCTTCTCCGTCGCCCGCGCGCTGGACGCCGCCTGGGCCACCACCCAGACGCTCTGGCACGAGCGCAACCTGCGCCCCTTCCACGACGCCACACTGGCCGCCGTCACCGGTGGCGCGATACTGGCCGCCCGGCTGCTGGTCACCCCGGTCCTGCCGCCGGCCGGCCCGCCCACCGACGAGGCCTGACACCGCCGCCGCTCCCGCGCCGGGACGAGCCGCGCTCAGTGCCCGAGGGCGGCTTTGGCGGCCACGATGACCAGGCCCAGGACGAGGTTGACGAACCCCTCCAGCGCCGCCTGCCGCCGGCTCGCACCGGCCCGGACGGCTCCCACGAACGCCCACCCGACCTGCTGGGCGACGGCGACGCCCAGCGCCAGCCAGGCCGTCCCGGCGAGGCCCAGCCCGAGCAGCGGGCTGATCAGCACCGCCACCGCGGGAGCCACCGCCGCCTCCACGATGGGCCGCTCGTGGCGGGCGATCCGGCGGGCCTGCCGCCAGGTGAGCCGCTGTCCGACCTGGCGCTCACCGGCCAGCCGGGCGTACACGTGGGCGCCCCAGAACACCAGGCCGGTGACGATCAGCAGGACGCCGAGCTGGAAGCGCGGGTAGTCGCCGACGGCACTCGCGGTCGCCACCACCGAGGCGGCGAGCATGGAGCCGTAGACCGCTCCCGCGTAGTCCGTGCGCTCGGCCGCCGGACGGTCGCTGCGGTGCCCGCCCTCGGGCCGGCTGACTGGGCTGCTCATCCTTCGCACCCTACGAGGGGGCGGGCGGACCGGCCCGGCGGCTACGCCGTACGGCGGCGGCGGCACGGGCGCCGGGACGACCACGCCGCCTTCACCCGGGCGATCGCCGACGGCCGGCTGCCCGCGGCGCCCCGCTGAGCGGCCCCGGCCCGTTCCCGGACCGGACCGTTCCCGGCCCGGCGTCCGTCCGGCGTCCGCGCGGTCGGCCCAGTCCGACGGGCGGCGGCCCGGCCGTGCGGCTGGACTGGTGGGCGAACGCCTCCTCCGGAAAGGGCCCGCCGATGTCCACCTCGCCCCGCGGCTACGACGACCTGAGCGCGCTGGTCCTCAACTGCACCCTCAAGCGCTCACCCGAGCGCAGCCACACCCAGGGCCTGATCGACCTCAGCACCGGCATCATGCAGCGCCAGGGCGTCCAGGTCGACGTGATCCGGGCGGTCGACCACGACATCGCCACCGGCGTCTGGCCTGACATGACCGAGCACGGCTGGGAGACCGACGACTGGCCGGTGCTCTACAGCCAGGTGATGGCCGCCGACATCCTCGTCCTGGCCGGCCCGGTCTGGCTGGGTGACAACTCCTCGGTGACGAAGCAGGTGATCGAGCGGCTCTACGCCTGCTCGTCGATCCTCAACTCCGAGGGCCAGTACGCCTACTACGGCCGGGTGGGCGGCTGTCTGATCACCGGGAACGAGGACGGCGCGAAGCACTGCGCGATGAACGTCCTCTACAGCCTGCAGCACCTGGGGTACGTGATCCCGCCGCAGGCCGACGCCGGCTGGGTGGGGGAGGCGGGGCCTGGGCCGTCCTACCTCGACCCGGGGTCGGGCGGTCCGGAGAACGACTTCACCAACCGCAACGCCACCTTCATGACCTGGAACCTGCTCCACCTCGCCCGGATGCTCAAGGACGCCGGCGGCGTCCCCGCCCACGGCAACCAGCGCTCCGAGTGGGACGCCGGCTGCCGCTTCGACTTCGAGAACCCCGAGCACCGCTGAGGACGGGGCGCGACCTAGAGGAGTTCCTGGGCCGCGAGCGACGCGCCCAGCGCGCCCGCGGCGCCGCCCAGGACTCCGCAGGGCACCCCGCAGAGCTCGTCGCCGACGAGGACGCCGACCACCCCGCCGACGACGTCCGAGGCGACCACCGCGAGGGTCGAGGCCTTGAAGGCGACCGCGTCCGGGCCGGCCGCCTCGGCGCGTCGGAGGAACTCGCGGCTGCTGGCGGAGGCGATCGAGGCGATCACCACCGCGTAGGGGTGCCCGTTCGAGGTCCTGATGCGGTCGAGCGCGGCGTCGACCCCGTCGGACTTGTCCTTCGGCGAGGCCTCCGAGCGGACCAGGCGCAGCAGGTCGATCAGCTGCTCCAGCTCCGCGGCGGACAGCCGCCCCTTGCCGTGCAGCGCCGCGAGGTCCCGTTCCCCCCGCTCGACGAGCTGGTCCAGGGAGAGCCTGAGGAGTTCGGGGACCACCCGCAGGACCTCGTTGTGCACCTCTCCGGAGCGAAGGGCCAGCTCCCGGATCGAGGTGTCGGCATCGGGGTCGCTCGGCCAGGAGGTGTCGGTCATGGCGGTCCGCCTCTTCTTCGGGTAGCTGTGCGTCCGGCGGCGGAATCCGGCTCACCGCCGTGCTGTGCTGGGATTATGGCGTCGCCGGTGCGGGATTCCCGGCCGCCTCCCGCGTCCGGTCACCCGCGTGGAGGGTAAGTCACACCGCCGCGGGTCCGGCTGCCGATCGGCGCCCCGGCTCTTGCTGACGAAAAGTCAGCAAGTTCGGTGCAGTGCCTTGACGGTGCACGGACACCGCTCTACAACGTAGTCAGCTCCCCGAATCCCCCACCGGCGGGGAGCCACGAAAGTTCACCTTCTCGATTTCCCCTCACCGAGGAAGAGGCTTTCCCATGCGCCTTCACCGTCCTGTCCCGCTCCTCGCCGCCGCCCTCGCCGCCACCGCGGCGTTCGCGCTGGGCGCTGTCCCCGCGTCGGCGGCGCCCGGCTCCGTCACCGCCACCGCGGTGCTGACCGCCGGCGGCGGCGCCGTCGCGGCGGGCGACACGCTCGCCGCGCCGCTCGCGGCGAACACCCGCGCCACCTTCTACTCGACCGCGACCAGCACGACCGGGGTCACCTGCGCCACCTCCCAGCTCGCCGCCAAGGTGCTGAGCAACCCGGCGGCCCCCGGTACGGCCACGGAGTCCCTCACCGGGCTGACCTTCGGCTCCTGCACCAGCAACGTCACCGGTGTCACCTCGGTCCGGAGCCTGACCGTCGGCAACTTCCCGCACGTCATCGCCGTCGACGACGGCCCGGGGCTGCCGATCACCCTCACCTCGGGGACGGCCGGGCCGATCCAGGCCACCGCCGTGCTCAACAGCTGGTTCGGCACCCTCACCTGCAGCTACCAGCTCAGCGGTGCGTTCACCGGCGCCGCGGACAACGCCGGCCACAGCATGGCGTTCCGCACCGAGCACTTCGCCAAGAGCGGCGGCTCCTCGCTCTGCCCGGCCGACGGCTACTTCTCGGCCACCTACGGCCCGGTCACCGACACCAGCCAGGCCGGCAGCCCGGCGGTCGTCGTCAACTGATCCGGCGCGAAGCGAGCGGCCCCGCGGGCGTGCCCGCGGGGCCGTTGCCCTGCCGGTCGGCGTCGTGGCCGGTGGGCGGGGGTGAAGCCGCCCTGACGGGAGGTCAGGGGCGTTCCCCCGACCGCTGTCCGCCGGTCGGGAGGGGATTGACACTGGCGGGTAACAACGAGCAATCTGATCAGGCCCACCGGCGTGTGCGGGGGGTCGAGTGCGGTCTGTGCCGTTGCCGGATGCGGCGTGCGCGACGGATCGTGGCGTCGCGCGCTCGGCTCACATGCGGGGGGAACGCCAGTTCCGCGTGCCCGTACACGCTCCTGGGGTGTGCGGTGGGGGCGTGCCGGTGAGGCGTGCCCCCGTGGGGGAGAGACGCAGGCGGGGGCCGGCGGCTCGACGGCGGTGTGCGGACCGGTCCGGGAGGACGGGCCGCTGCGGCGCGGTGCCCCGACGGCGCACCGACCGCCCGATCCCGTCGCCCAGGAAGGACGCCCGCATGGCCGAATCGCCCGTCGCACCCGTCAAGGGCCCCGCCGTCGTGGCCGGCCCGGCCGCCGGGCCGCCGCTCGGGCCGGTGCTGCTCTGCTGCCTGGGAGCCTTCGTGGCCTTCCTGGACAGCACCATCGTGAACGTGGCGTTCCCCAACATCGCCAAGACCTTCTCCGGCTCCGACCTGCCGACCCTCTCCTGGGTGCTCAACGGCTACAACGTGGTGATCGCGGCCTTCCTGATGCCGGCCGGCCGGGCCGCCGACCGGCTCGGCTGCCGGCGGTCGTTCGCGGTCGGCCTCTCGCTCTTCACCCTGGCCTCGGTGGTCTGCGGGCTCGCCGGGTCGGCGACGGTGCTGATCGCGGCGCGGCTGGTGCAGGCGGTGGGCGCGGCGATCCTGGTGCCGACCTCGCTCGCGCTGCTGATGCCGATGTTCCCGATGGCCCGGCGGCTGATCGCGATCACCATCTGGGGCGCGGCGGCAGCGCTGGCCGCCGGCATCGGCCCCGGTCTCGGCGGGCTGCTGGCCGAGCACTGGTCGTGGCGGGCGGTCTTCCTGGTGAACATCCCGATCGGGGTGGCGGCCGTCTGGGCCTCACGCTCGCTCACCGAGCAGCGCGAGCGCGGCGGTCCGACCCCGGACGTGCTGGGCGCGGCGCTGCTCGGCGGCGCGCTCGGCCTGCTCGCCCTGGGCCTGGTCAAGGGCCCGGACTGGGAGTGGACGAGCCCCGGCACCCTCGGAGCGCTGGCCGGTGGCGCGCTGCTGGCGGTGGCGGCGGTGCTGCGCAGCGCCCGCCACCCCGCGCCGGTCATCGCGCTGGACCTGCTCCGCTCGCGCAGCGCCATCGGCGGCAACCTCGGTTCGATGCTGTTCTCGGTGACCTTCTACATGGTCATCCTCAACAACATCCTGTTCCTGACCGGACACTGGCACTGGTCGCTGATCACGGCCGGACTCGCCACCACGCCGCCGCCGATCGCCACCGCGCTGGTCGCCCGCCCGGCGAGCCGGTTCGCGGAGCGGTTCGGGGACCGCCCGGTGGTGATCGCCGGCTGCCTGATCTACGCCTGCGGCACGCTGCTGCTGCTCTGGGGCGGCGGCCGGGGGCCCGACTTCCTCACCCACTGGCTGCCCGGGGCGGTGGTGATGGGCACCGGGGCCGGACTGGTCTGGCCGGTGCTGGGCGCGGTCGCGCTGGCCGGGGTCGAACCGGCCCGGCTGGCCACCGCGAGTGCGGCCAACGCGGCCTTCCGTCAGCTCGGCGCCGTCCTCGGGACGGCCCTCGCGGTCTCCGTGGTGACCGCCTCGGCGGCCGACGCGCTCGGCGCCGCGCGTGACACCTGGTACCTGGCGATCGGTTTCGCGCTCGCCGTCGCCCTGCTCGCCGCGGTGACGATCCGCCGGATCCCGGCGGTCGACGCGCCTGCCGATCCACCGGGCCTCCGGTGATTTCGGCCGAATTCCCCGACCAATACCGCGACTCGGCCCCCGGTTCCGACCGGGGGTCCAGCGGTGTTTGTGCGAAGCAGATCTGATGATGCATCAACTTCCGTGTAACACGCATCACTTGGCCTGCACAATCGCCAACTTGTATGATTCTGAGCCATGGTGACGCCCGAAGTTGAGTCCTACATCCGGCAGAAATTCGGCGAGCACGCCGGCCTCGCCGACGAGGAAGTTTTCGCCGACGACGTGACGCTGGCCGATGTGATCGGCCGGAGTCCCAAAATGACCAACAGCATTGACCTGATGGAAGCCTTCGCCCGGACCGCCAACGGTCTCCGCAAGGACTACGGCGTGCGGGTGCGGCTGCCCGCGCTGCCCCTCGACACCGCGACCCCGGTGGTGCTGAAGGTGTTCCTGGAGGAGTTCGAGAAGCAGAAGGCGAAGGAGGCGGCCGCATGAGCGTCATCGAGACGGAGCCGGTGATCCGGAAGGCGGTCGTCCCCGCCGAGCCGCCGGCCATCATCACCGACCTCTGGGACGCGGTGACGGTGCGCGGGATGTCCCTCGTCGACGTGACCTGGGAGCAGCAGCGGCTGCACGAGTCGCGCCGGTGGAGCGTCGTCGAGATGCTGTCCGCCGTCGACCTGGACAGCCTCACCCCGCTCGACCGCAACCTGGTGTGGAACGCCGGCCGGGCCGAGCTGACCACCAAGCCGGGCGCCGACCGCCTGGAGCGGCAGGCCGAGGCCGAGGTGCGCCGCTGGGAGAAGACCAACCCGGCGCTCGCGGCGGTCATGGAGGCGTGCGGCACCTGGAGCCGCTACTGGAACGAGGAGGAGGCCCACCACGAGACGGTCTTCAACCGGCTGGCGGACGTCAGCGGGATGGAGCCGATCGACGACGAGACCTTCCTCGCGTTCCGCAAGGTCTTCCCGGACGACGACATGCTGCGCACCCTGGTGCTGCTCGCGATCTCCGAGATCACCGCCGCCGTCAACTACGGCCAGTGCCAGCACGTGATCCAGGACGAGGGCCTGCGCCGGATCTTCAAGCAGGTCGCGGCCGACGAGATCCAGCACCGCAACTACTTCGTGTCGTTCGCCAAGGCTCTGGTGGACAGCGGCGAGTACCACGCCAAGGACGCCTTCGCGGTGGCCCACCTCTTCCTCCGCGAGGACGGCGAACTCCTGGGCAGCGCCCGGGACCAGAAGGAGGACCGGGGGACCCACGTCAACTGGTGGGACCACCTGGACACCGCCGAGACCGGCTACCGGCCCGAGGCGATGGAGAAGAAGGAGCAGCTGGTCTGCGGCGCTCTGAAGAAGATCACCGGGATCGAGGTGCACTCCCGGGAGGAGGTCGAGGACACCTGGATGGACCTCCTCGACAGCTGACGCCGCCCCGCGGCCCCGGCCGGCGCCCCGCGGTGAACGCGCGGGGCGCCGGCCCGGCGGCCGGGCACCCGGGCGCCCGGGCAGGACGCTCCGCCCGGGCGGCTCCCGGTACAGCGGCTCCCGGTACACCGGCTCCCGGCTCCTCGGCCGGGGCCCTTCGGCACGATCGAAAACGGACGGTCCGACGTGTTCTTCGGCGAATCACGCCTCATGCTCCCGGTGCGCCCCAACGACCTCGACGCGCTGGGGCACGTCAACAACGCGGTCGCGCTGGAGTACCTGGAGGCCGGGCGGTGGGACTGGCTCGGCCGGCAGGGGCTCGTGCACGGCGACCGGCTGATCGCGGTGGTCGCCCGCACCGAGATCGACTACCTGGCGGAGATCCCGCGCGGCCGGGTCGAGGTGCGGACCGAGCTCGTCTCCCCCTCGGAGGAGGAGTGGGACGAGGAGGGCCTGACCTTCCGGGCCCGGTTCCGGCAGCGGATCCACCTTCCGGAGGCCGACCGGCCGGCGGTGGACGCGCTGGTGACGGTGGCCTTCCTGGACGCGGAGCAGCGCTGCCTGGTCTCCCTCCAGGACTTCCTGGCCGCCTCCACCCCGGCCTGACGACCCGTCGGGACACCGCCGCTCCGGAACGCGGCGACCGAACCATGAACGAGCGGCAACTGAACGAGTAGGAGGGGTCCGGTGCTCGAACACATCCAGCGCAACCAGGAGTGCCCGCCCGAGCGGGGGCTCCACCTGTACGAGAAGTACGGCGATCCGGCGGAGTTCACGCCGTACCGGGACTTCCCCGAGCGGATCGCCGCCAGTGCGGACTTCTTCCGGGAGCAGGGGATCGGACCGGGAACCAGGGTGGTCTTCCCGTTCGAGACCTCCGTTCCGGTGATCTTCGCGTTCCTGGCGCTGATGGAGATCGGCGCGGTGCCGCTCTCCGTCAAGCCCTTCGTGCTGAACACGCCGAGGGAGGGCTACCAGGAGTTCCTGGCCCGGGTCGCGGCGGACTTCGGCGCCGCCCGGATCCTCGGCGTCCCCACGCTGGCCGCCGTCGACCTGCCGGTCGAGGCGCTGCCGCTGCCGCCGGCGGGCCTGCGCCGGGCCGGTGCCCGGCTGCGGACGCCCGGGGACGACGAACTGGCGTTCGTGCAGTTCTCCTCCGGGTCGACCTCCTTCCCCAAGGGCGTCCCGGTGACCCACGGCCGGCTCCGGGCCAACCTGGCCATGATCACCCGGACCGACGGCCGCGAGCCCGGGGAGCGGGTCAGCAGCTGGCTGCCGCTCTACCACGACATGGGACTGGTCGGCGGCATGCTGTCCTGCTTCACCGTCGGCTGCGACCTGCTGCTCGCCGAGCCGGTGACCTTCCTGTTCGACGCGCGCGGCTGGTGGGAGCACATGGGCCGGGAGCGGGCCATCGGCACCGTCATCCCGAACTTCGCCGTCGACTACTCGCTCAAGCTGATGCAGGACCTCGACCCGGAGGAGATCGCCGAACTCGACCTCTCCGGGATGCGGTCGATCTACCTCGGCAGCGAGCCGATCAACCTGCCGAACCTGGAGGCGTTCCTCGACCTGATGGCGCCCGCCGGTCTGCGGCGCGACGTCTTCATGCCCTGCTACGGCATGGCTGAGGCCGTCCTGCTGGTGGCCAGCCGACCGGTGGGCGGCGAGATCCGGGTGGTGACCTCACCGTCCGGCGTCCCGGCGATCTCGGTCGGCCGGCCGATGGCGGAGTTCGCCGTCCGGCTGCGCGGCGAGGACGGGCGGGTCTGCGGCGAGCACGAGCTGGGCGAGATCGAGCTGGCCGGCGGCAGCCTCGCCGAGGCCTACTTCGACCGCCCCGGGTCGATCGAGGGGCCGGACGGCTACTACGCCACCGGGGACATCGGCTTCCTGGACGCCGGGGAGCTGTTCATCACCGGCCGGATCAGCGACCGGATCAAGGTGGGCGGGCGCAGCCTGTTCGCCGCCGACTTCGAGCAGGCGGTCGAGCAGCTCCCGTTCGTTCGTGAGGGCCGCACCGCGGTGGCGCAGATCGGCACCGACATCGTGGTCCTGACCGAGGTGGACCGCGAGGCCCGGGACGACGTGCCGGGCAGCCGGGCGCGGATCGTCGAGCACCTGGTGCGGGCGATCGGCGTCACCGTGCGGGCGGAGGACGTGCACTACCTGAAGCCCGGACAGCTGCCGCGCACCAGCAGCGGCAAGCTCCAGCGGCGCGCGATCGTGGCCGCGTACGAGCAGGGGCAGCTCGAAGGGCTGACGCTGGCCGGGCCCGGGAGCTGACCGGGCGGCCGGACCGGTTCGCCGCCGGCGGGCGGCCACCCGGTCCGGCGCGGCCGTCGGAGCCCCGCCCGCACCCGCGGGCGGGGACGCCACTACGCGAAGGAGCGACGCATGCCGAAGCTGGAACAGGACGGCGAGGTCTTCGTCCTGCGGCTCGACCCCGACGACGAGAACCTCTTCCACCCCGACCGACTCGCCGCCCTGGAGGCGGCGTTCGACGAGGTGGAGGGCGCGCAGGGGCCGCGCGCGCTGGTCACGGTGGGCAGCGGCAAGTACTGGTCGAACGGTCTGGACCTGGCCTGGCTGCTCGACCACGGCGACCAGTACGCCGGCTACCTGGACCGGGTGCACGCGCTGCTCGCCCGGACGCTGGCCTCGCCGGTGGTCACCGTCGCGGCGCTCAACGGGCACACCTTCGCGGCCGGGGCGATGTGGGCGCTGGCCCACGACGTCCGGGTGATGCGGGCCGACCGGGGGTACTTCTGCCTGCCGGAGGTGGATCTCGACCTGCCCTTCCAGCGCGGCATGTCGGATCTGATCCGGGCCCGGCTGGCGCCGGGGACGGCCCACGAGGCGATGACCACCGGACGCCGCTACGGCGGCGGCGAGGCGCTCGCGGCCGGGATCGTCGACGAGGTCGCGGACCTCGACGCGCTGCTCGGGACCGCGGTCGAGCGGGCCCGCGCGCTGGCCGGCAAGACCCGGCCGGTCCGAGGGCAGATCAAGGAGATGCTGTACTCCGAGACGCTCGCCTCGCTCCGCACGCCGACGGTGGCCTGAGCGCGTGAGCGCGTGACAGGTGGCCGGGCGGCCGGCCCCCGTGCGCGCGGGGTGCCGGTGCCCCGGGCCCGGGCCCGGGCTCAGCGGTACGTCGGCTGCTCGTGCAGGCCGAGCGCCAGCCAGGAGTCGGCCTCGCAGTGCCGTAGCAGCCAGCCTGCCAACGGGCCCTGTGGGTGGGACAGTTCCACGCAGGCGGCGCGCAGCCCGGCCTCGGCGGCCAGCAGGCCGGGGGCCGAGACGAACGCCACGGCGTCCAGGGCTCCCGGCGTCGTCCGGATCCGGGCGTGGTCGAGCCGGGCCGGCTCCCGGAGCACGCGCTCCAGTGCGTCCCGCACGGTCGCCGCCGCCACCGGTCGGACGGGCGGGGGGCCACCCGCCGTCTCCAACCGGACGCGAATCACGTACATCTACGACAGCGTGACTGATCGACAGTTCCCTTGGTCCGAAGCGCCGGTGGCACACTTCTGACTGGCAGCAACATGTCACCGTCGTACGGCGACGATTCCGGTGCGCCCGCGTTCCGTTGCCGTGGTCGCGCGGCCGGTCGGACCGGCTCCCTTCGCCGTTCACGCACCGGACCGCCACGCTCGTCCGCAGGAGCGGGTCCAACTCGCCTCGGACCCGCCATTGCCGAGGCGCGGGCCGCCGCGCCCGGCCGCCCGACGCCCCCGCGGGTCATGGCGGCTGGCCGGGCCCTGGCGCAGCAGCCCCTGGAGCGCGGGACGCGGATGCGCACCGTCGAGCAGGAGCGCGTCCGCACCGACCCGGCGACCGTGCAGGACGCGCGCCGGCCGCGCGCCCCGTGCCACCGCGCCGGATCGCCGGTCTTCGAACGGTCCCGTCGGCCGGTGCCCGGGCTCCGGGCGCCGGCCGGCCCGCCGCGCCCCGCGCGCGATGCTGCGTCCACATACCAGGCAGGGGTATGCCACCACAGTCGTGACCTGGGCTTCGAGGTCGGCCCGGCGGACGGGATGTCGTCCGCCCGTGATATGTACTGCGTCTGGGGCGGCCAGTGCGCAGCCGTACGAAAGAAGCCGATGCTGTTCGAGGGGGCCACACCATGTCGTTCTTCCGACGCCGTTCCGGCGAGGGCGCTGCCGGAGGCGGGGCCGACGGCCGTCGGGGGTTCGGTTTCGCCCGGCGCCCCGCCGCGCGCGTGGCGGCGGTGCCGGCGCTCGACCCGGCCCACGGTGACGAGGAGCTGCGGCTGATGCTGGCCCAGGCGGCCGCGGGGGACTGGGCTTCGCTGCGCCCGGCGCTGGCCGCCGTCGCGGACGGCGCCGAACTCACCTGGCTGCTGGTCGCGCTCTCCGACGTCGCCGGGGTGGAGGAGTGGACGGCCCGGGCCGTCGCCGACCGGCCCGAGGACACGCCGGCGCTGCTGCTCTCCGGCGCCCGGCACGTCTCCTGGGCCTGGGAGGCGCGCACCGGTGCGCGAGCCCAGTACGTCACCGAGGAGCAGTGGCGGCTGTTCCACGAGCGGCTGGACACCGCCGAGGAGCAGCTGTTCGAGGTGGCCGAGCGGGAGCCCCGGTGGCTCGCCCCCTGGTACTTCCTGCAGATCAGCGGCCGCGGCGCCTCGCTCGGCCCGGACGTCGCCCGGTACCGGTTCGAGGCCGCGCTGCGCCGCGACCCCGGCCACCTCGGCTCGCACAAGCAGCGCCTCCAGCAGCTCTGCGCCAAGTGGGGCGGCTCGCACGAGGAGATGCACGCCTTCGCCCGCGCCGCGATGCTGGCCGCTCCCGAGGGCAGTCCGCTGGGTGAACTGGTCGCGCTCGCGCACCTGGAGCACTGGCTGGACCTCCCGGACGGCGAGGACCACGCCTACCTCACCGGGCCCGCCGTCCTGGCCTCGCTCCAGGAGGCGCTGCGGCGGTCCGTGCTGCACGCCGACTACCCGCGCCCGCGCGGCTGGCAGGCCGCCTTCAACACCTTCGCGATGGCCTTCTCGCTGGCCGACCAGCCGAGGACGGCGCACCTCCTGTTCGAGGCGCTCGACGGCGCCGTCACCGAGTCCCCGTGGAACTACCTGTCCGGCGACCCCGCCGAGATCTTCCGCGCCCACCGGGACCGCTGCGCCCGCTAGCCCACCGGCCCGGCCCACCGGTTCGGCCCACCGGTTCGGCCCGACAGCCCGACCCGCCGGTCCGGTCCAGTCGCCCGGCCGGGCCGCGCCCCGGCGCCCCGCCCCGGCGCCCCGCCCCTCCCGCCCCACACCCGATGCGATCGAAAGAGCCTGCGGTGTCCCCTTCCGAGAACCCGACGAGCGCGCACACCTTCCAGGTGGACCTGCGCGGCCTGGTGGACCTGCTCTCCCACCACCTCTACTCCAGCCCCCGGGTCTACCTGCGCGAGCTGCTGCAGAACGCGGTCGACGCGATCTCCGCCCGCCAGGCGCTCGACCCGGCCTCGCCGGCCCGGATCACCGTCCACGCCGACCAGGACCTCACCGTCACCGACACGGGGATCGGGCTCACCGAGGCCGACGTCCACACCTTCCTCGCCACCATCGGCCGCAGCTCCAAGCGCGACGCCGACGGCCGCCTCGACGGCGCCGGCCTGGCCCGCGCCCGCGGGGACTTCATCGGCCAGTTCGGCATCGGGCTGCTGGCCTGCTTCGTGGTCGCCGACGAGATCACCGTCGTCACCCGCTCCGCCGCCACCCCGGACGCGCCGGTCATCGAGTGGCGCGGCGGCTCCGACGGCCGTTACACCATCCGCACCCTGCCGCCGGAGGCCAAGCCCGAGCCCGGCACCACCGTCCGGCTGGCGCCGCGCGCCGACGCCGCCGAGTGGACCCGCTCCGACCGCGTCCTGGCGCTCGCCCGGGACTTCGGCGGCCTGCTGCGCCACGAGGTGACGGTGGTCGACGGCCGCGGCACCGCCACCCGGGTCAACCGCACCCCGCCGTGGGCCGAGCGGCACGGCTCCCCGCTGGCCCGCCGCGAGGCGCTGGCCACCTACTGCCGCACCACCTTCGACTTCACCCCGCTGGACACCATCGAGCTGGACCTGCCGCTGGTCGGCCTGCGCGGCGTCGCCTACGTCCTGCCGGACGCGGTGCCGCCGTCCCGCCGCTCCGGCCACCGGGTCCACCTCAAGGGCATGCTGCTGTCCGAGCAGGCCGACGAACTCCTGCCCGACTGGGCGTTCTTCGTCCGCTGCGTGGTCGACACCGACAGCCTGCGCCCCACCGCCTCGCGCGAGGGCCTGTACGCGGACGAGACGCTCGCCGCCGTCCGGGACGCCCTCGGCGCGCGCATCCGGGACTGGCTCACCGGGCTCTCCGCCAGCGATCCGGCCCTGCTGCACCGCTTCATCTCGGTGCACCACCTCGCCGTCAAGGAACTCGCTCGCTACGACGACGAGTTGCTGCGGATGCTGCTGCCCTGGCTGCCGTTCGAGACGACCGACGGCAATGTCACCCTGGACGAGTTCGCCCGCGCCCACCCGGTCGTCCTGGTGACGCGCACGGTCGAGGAGTTCCGCCAGGTCGCCCCGATCGCGGCCGCGGCCGGCCTCGGCGTGGTCAACGGCGGCTACACCTACGACCGGGACCTCGTCCACCGGCTGCCCGAGATCCGCCCCGGCACGTCGGTGGCCGACCTCGACCCGGGCACCGTCACCGCCCACCTGGACACCGTCGACCCGGCGGCCGAGCTGGCCGCGGCGGCGTTCCTCACCGTCGCCCGCGAGGTGGTCGGCCGGTTCGACTGCGACGTCGCGCTGCGCAGCTTCCACCCGACCAGCGCGCCCGCGCTGCTGCTGGACAACCGGGAGGCGCGGCACGAGCGCACCCGCGCCCAGCTCGCGGACGAGGCCGACGGCCTGTGGGCCGACATCCTCGGCTCGCTGCGCGCCGAGGCGCCGCGCGCCCAACTGGTGCTCAACCACCTCAACCCGCTGGTGCGCCGGGCCGCCTCGATCGGCGACCGCGAACTGACCGTCACCGCCGTCGAGGCGCTGTACGGGCAGGCCGTGCTGCTCACCCGCCGCCCGCTGAAGTCCAGCGAGAGCGCCCTGCTCAACCGGTCGTTCATCAGCTTGCTCGACCACGCGATGCTCGGCCACGAGTCGGCCGGTCGCGCCGCCGCCGGCCGTGACGCCGCCGACCGTGACGCCGCCGACCCGCAGAAGGAGTCCTGACCGTGGACGTACTGGACAGCGTCGACGCGGTGATGGCCGCGCTGCGCGAGAACGACGCCCGCCCGTACGGCCGGCTGCGGACCGTGACGGCGGAGGAACTGGTCGACGCCGCCGAGCAGTTCGACGACACCGCGGTCCGGGCGATGGCGCTGCTCGAACTGATGGAGGCCTACGAGTACGACGGCGAGCGGAGCAAGACCCCGGTGGTCTTCGCCCGGGTGCTGAAGCTCTGGGACACCGACCGCGACGGCTTCGGCGAGTGGGCCGGCCAGCAGGTGTTCTGGCGGTTCAAGTGGGTGGCCACCGCGCTGCTCGGCACCCCCGACGTCCCGCTGGACGCGGTGCGCCGCTGGCAGACCGAGATGCGCGACCGCTACCGCGCCGCCGGCCACGGCCTCCAGCCGTACTACGCGCAGCGGTACCACCTGGCCGCGCACACCGGGATCGACACCGAGCAGGCCTTCGAGCTGTGGGCGGCCCGGCCGCGCAGCGAACTGAGCGACTGCCGGGCCTGCGAGATCCGCGCCCAGGCGGGCCACCACGTACGGTCCGGGGACGACCGGCGGGCGCTGGACGCCTGGCGGCCGGTCTTCGAGGGCGAGAGCACCTGCGCCGAGGAGCCCTACCTCAGCCACGCCTACGCACTGCTGCCGCTGCTGCGCGAGGGCCGGCTGGACGACGCGCGCTCCAGCCACCTGGTCGGCTACCGGTTCGCCCGCGGCAAGTCCGGGATGGCCCGGGCGGTCGGCCTGCACGTGGAGTTCTGCGCGCTGTCCGGGAACGAGCCGCGCGGCCTGGAGATCCTGGCCGAGAACCGCGACCTGTTCGGCGTCACCGGGGACCAGGCCGGCCGGCTCGACTTCCTGACCGGCGTCGAGGTGCTGATCGCCGGGCTGGCCCGGAGCGGCCACGGCGGGCTCGCCGTCAGCGGACCGCCCGGCGCCGCCTGGACGGTGGACTCGCTCCTCGCCCACCTGCGCACCGAGGCGGACGCGCTGGCGGCCCGCTTCGACGCCCGCAACGGCACCGACGCGGTCGGCGCGCGCCGGCGGGCCCGGCTGGAGCGGCGCCCGCTGCTCGCCGAGCCGCTCGCGCTCGGGGTGCGGGCCGCGAGCACCCCGGAGCTGTCGGCCGCGCCGGCCACCCCGGCGGCGCCGCCGCGGGCCGCCGAGCCGGAGCCGGCGGACTTCGCCGACCTGGTCGTCCGGGCCCGCGAGCTGCACCTGCTGGGCCACCCGGACGGGGACCGCCTCTGGGAGCGGGTCGCCGAGCGCTTCGGCGCCGCGGACTACCGGCACACCGAGGGCACGGCGGCCGGCAGCGCCGCCCGGCTGCGGGCCGAACTCGCCGAGCAGCGGGCCCATACCGCGATCGAGCGGGACGACTGGACGGGCGGCCGGGCGGCGCTGCTGGAGGCGGCCGACCTCTTCGAGCGGGCGGGGCTGGCCGGGCGTGCCCTGGCGGTCCGCACCCGGGCCCTGGTGGTCGAACTCGGCGACGTCGAGGGCGCGACCTCCGACTGGCCCGCCCTGGACGCGGCGCTGGCCGAGGCCGAGGCGCTGCTCGCCGCGCCGCCGGCCGCGGACGCGGCAGCCGCCGGGCCGGCCATCACGACCGACGACTACCTGATCGTGCTGCAGTGCCGGGCCTTCGCGGCCCACCACGACCTCGTCCGGGCGCTGCCCGAGCCCCCGGCCGGGACGCTGGAGCGCTTCGAGGACACCGTCGCCGCGTACCGGCGGGAGAGCACCGAGCGGGGCTCGCTCCGGCGCACGGCCACCGCCCGCCAGTACGGCGCCGATGTGGCCGCCCGGCAGGGCCGGATGGCCGAGGCGGTGGCCGAACTGCGCGGCGCCCTGGAGCAGTTGGACGAAGCCGAACTGCCCTGGCACACGCCGCGGGTGCTCGGCCTGCTCGGCCAGGTGCTGCTGCAGAACGGCGACCGGGCCGAGGCCGTCGAGGTCTTCCACCGGGCGCTGGCCGAGGCCACCCGCTGGGCGGACGACTCGTACCCGTTCGGGGCGACGTACATGATGCTCGGCCACGCCTGCGCCCACCTCGGGGACAACGGCGCGGCCGTCCGGGCGCTCTCGCAGGCCGCCGCGCGCTTCGACCGCAAGGGTCCGGCGGGCGCCGAGGAGGCCGCCCAGGTGCGGCTCCAGCTCGCCGACCTGCTGCGGGACGCGGGCCGGGCGGCCGACGCGGTCGCCGTCCTGGAGTCGGTGCTGCTCGACCCGGCCGCGCCCGACCTGGACGAGCGGATGCTCGCGCAGGCCCGGCTGGACCTCGCGCGCGGACTGTTCGCGCTGGAGGAGTTCCGCGACTCGGCGGAGGAGTACCTGCGGCTCGCCGACGAGGTGGCCGGCTGGGAGGAGCAGCACACCCACACCGTGGTCGCCGGCGAGGCCGTCCTCGCGCTGGCCGAGGCGGGCCGCTGGGAGGCCGCCCGGACGGCCCGCGAGCGGGCCCTCGCCTCGCACGCGAAGGCGCCGAGGCCGGACCAGATCGCCGGTATGCTCCGGGATCTCGCCCGGATCACCATGCAGCGGCAGGGCCCCGGGGGGCTGGCCGAGGCGCTGGAGCGGCTGGCCGAGGCGGACGCCGTCCGGGAGGCCGCCGAGCGCGACGGCGAGCCGCACACCCCCTGGTACCTGCGCGGCGCCGTCCACTACGAGCGGGCCCGGGTGTACGCGGTGGCCGGGCGGCACGAGGAGGCACTGGCCGAGGCCGAGTCGGCGGTCACCGCCTACGAGGCGGGCGGGGAGCCGGCCGAGACGCCGCGCGCCGAGGCCGTCCGGCTGGCCGGGCTGATCGAGGGCACCGACCTCGGCCGGACGGAGCAGGCCCGGGCCCGTCTCGCCGCCGCCGCCGAGCGCTGCCGGGGCTTCGGACTGCACGAGGCGGCCGGCATCCTGACCGGACTGCGCGAGCGGATCGGCGCGCAGGAGCGGTGAGGTGACGGTGGGCCCGCCACCGCCGGGAGCGGCGGCGGGCCCACCGGGCGGCCCCGCGTCAGCAGGGGCCGTCGTCGGACCAGACGCCCCACTGTCCACTGGCCGACGGGTTCTCGTTGAGCGTCCACCACTTGGCGTGGTACTTGTGGCCGCTGTAGGACACCTTGCTGCCGTTGGTGTACGTCGTGGTGGCGCTCCAGGCCGGGTCGGCGCAGGCCCCCGGCGGGTTGCTGGTCGGGGGCGTGGTCGGGGGCGTGCTCGGCGGGGTGGTGGGCGGCGTGGCGCCGGCGAACCGCACGGTGAACTTGGTGAAGTCCCAGTCGCTCTGCGCCACGCTGGAGCACGACCCGGACAGCCCAGGGTCGACCGTGCCCGGGCACTGGCGGTCGCGGTTGACGGACCAGTAGGTGTACCGGGCCAGCTTGTGGGCGAGGGCGAAGTCCAGCACGGTCTGGAAGTCCGCCTGCCGGAAGTACTCGGCGGCGTCCGTGCGCCCGTTCATCAGCGAGACGCCCTCGTGCGCGTAGGCCTGGGCCTCGGTCCAGCCGAAGGTGGTCCGGAGGATCCCGTTGAAGGCGACCAGGGCGGCGGTCTGGGCGGCCGCGCCGTTGAAGCCGCCGTCGAACGGCATGATCGAGTAGTTGTCGGGGGTGAAGCCCTGCGCCTTCGCCTCGTTGAGCATCTGCTGCCCGAACCACCCGGTGCCCGCCCCGGTCCCGGCGGTGGTGATCGAGATGTAGAGCCCGGGGTTGTTCTGCTGGAGGATCCGGGCCGCGCCGATCTCGTTGTGGATGGCCGCCGTGTTCTCGTACTCCGGCTCCTCCAGGTCGAAGTCGATCGCCTTCAGCTGGTACTTGGTGATCACCTTCTGGTAGCCGGCGGCGGTGGCCTCCGGGGTTCCGCAACCCTGGCCGAGCTTGTTGCCGCCGTAGCCGCCGACCGAGACCGAGACGTCCCCGCCCTTGGCCCGGATGGTCTGGATCACCGCCGGCATGGTGGTGTCGGTGTCGATCGAGGAGGTGCCGCCCCAGGCCGGGGAACAGCCGCCCTTGTCCAGGATGAACGCCAGCTGGAACGCCTTCTGGCCGGTCGCGTCCATCACCGCCGCGGCGTCCGGCGGGCTGTTGTCCTCGGGCATCAGGTAGGGCGCCGAGGCGTACCAGTTGCTGCCGATCCCGGCGGCCGGGGCGGTGACGTCGGCCGCGGCGGCGCCGCCGCCGGCCAGCGCGACCGCGGCGCCGGCCACCAGGCCGAGCACCCCGGCCACCGCCACCGCGGCCCGGCGGGCCCGGGGCGTGCGGTGCGAGGGCCGGGCCCGCGGTCCGGTCGGTGGGGTGAAGTGCTGTGGGGGAAGAGCGCGTTCCATCGGGAACCTCTCCAGGAAACGGCGGGGGAAGGCCTGCCCGCGTCGAGGTGGGGGAGACGCGGTCGGGCGCGACAGCCGTGCCACGGGGGGAGCGTGCGGACGGCCTCCACTGGTATAGACCTGTCTGGAAACCGCCGTCAACCAATGGGACGGTCAAGCCTTCGGCCGGGCCCGGGCGGCGCTCTCCGGTGGCGGCCCTGGCGGCGGCGCCGGTGACGGCCCCGGCGGCGCTTCCCGGGGCCGGCCGACCGGACGTCCGGTGGTCGCTCCGGCCCGGCCCTGGATTCCGGGGCATTCCCGACCCCCCTCCCGGATCCGCCCTTGACCCCTTTTGTGCCCCCTTTCCGTCCCCTTTCCGTACGTCGTGATTGCCGCCCCGATTTCCTTCGATGGAACCGGATGCTCCGGTTCCGAGCGTGGTCCGCACCCGTTTCGAACGTGATCGAAGTTGGTCTAGACAAGCTGTTCATGTGTCGGTTACGTTTCCCGACACGAGATCTCGTCCGTAAGTGCAAAGCCGCTCCTGTCCAGCTATCGCAGCGTGGAGGAACAAATGGTTCAGGCGATTCTCAACCTGGTGGACCGCACCTTCTCCCGGGGCCTCAAGGAGGAGGCCGCGGACGCGTACTGCGCGTGCCCCGCGGGCACCAGCTCCTGGTGCTCCGGCGAGGTTCTGTACGTCCGCACGTGCTGCTCCTGGAACTGCGCCGTCGCGCCGTCCTGTGAGACCTACGGGATCATCGGCGGCTGCTGATCCCCGTCCCGGCGATCCATTCGCCGTGACGACGACGGCCGACTGACACACAAGTCCGCCGGCGCCCCCGCCCATCCGGGCGGGGGCGCCGGTGACGGGGGAGCCATGACTGCCTACCTGCTGCTCGGCGGCCGCTGCGTGCTCGCGGCCGTGTTCGCCGTCTCCGCGCTGGCCAAGTTCCGGGCGCCGCGCGAGTTCGCCTCCGCCCTGCGCGCGATGTCCGTCGTGCCCGGGCGCCTGACCGGTGCCGTCGCGGCCGCCGTCCCGGTGGTGGAGGTCGCCGCCGGCCTCCTGGTGTGGGCGTCGAAGCCCCTCGCGACCTGGGGGTTCGCGCTCGCCGGCGGGATGTTCGCGGCCTTCGCGGTGGTGCTGGTCTCCGTCCTGCGGCGCGGGCTGGACGTCTCCTGCTCGTGCTTCGGGGCCTCCGGGGTGCCCGTGAACCGGGCCCATGTGGTCCGCAACGCGGTCCTGCTCGCCATCGCCGGAGCCGGCCTGTCGGCGAGCACCGCGTCCGATCCCGGCGGCCTCGCCGCCGCCGGGGTGGCGGTCGCCCTGCTGGTCGCGGCCTTCGCCAGCATCCTGATCATCGCCACCGACACCCTGGTGGAACTCTTCTCGGCCGCCCGCTGACCGGCACCCGCCTTCCCTGGGCTCCCGCTTCCCCGGGGCTTTCCGGGCGCCCCCATCCCCGCGCGCACGACCGCGCCGGAACGAGGAACAGATAACCATGACCACGGTCTCCGTCATTCTGGTCGGCTGCCTTTCGGTATTCAATCTTCTGCTGACCCTGGTATTGGCCAGGAAAATCACCCTGGTGTCCCACGGAAATGCCCACGGTCATTCCCACGGAGCCTCCCAGGGTGGTGCTGCGGGCAGCATTCTGAGCGGTGTGTCTATTCCGGAGAACAAGCTCCCGGACGGCGCGCCGATGCCCGCTTTCCGGGCCGTCTCGCATTCCGGTGGTCCGTTTTCCGGTGACGACCTGACCGGTGACCGGGCAGTAGTCGGATTCTTCTCCACCACCTGCGGCTCGTGCCTCGAACAGGCCCCGGACTTCGTCAAGGCCGTGACGGCCTACCCCGGTGGGCGGGAGCGGGTGGTGGCCGTGGTCAAGGGCACCGGCCCGGTCGGCGACAACCTCGTCGCGATGCTCGAACCGGTGGCACGGGTGGTGGTCGAGCCCGCCGGGGTCGCCGAGGGTTCGGTGGCCGAGGCGTTCGGCGTGGTCCGCTGGCCGAGTTACGTGGACATCGACGCGGCGGGGCGGATCACCAACCGCCTTCTCCCGGCCGAACTCACCGTCGCCCCCGCCTCGCTGTGACCGGAACGCCTCCCGGAGCGCCCCCCGGGACGTCTGCCGGGCCGATGGCCGGCCCGTCGCCCGCCGGGGCTGCCGGGCACCGCCCCGCCGTTCCGGCGGAGGGCCGGCGGGCCCTGCGCTCGGGCGCCGCCGCCTGCGCCCTCGCCTGGCGCGCGAGCCCGGCCGCCCTGCTGCTCTCGCTGCTCACCAGCCTGGTGGCCGGGCTGTTGCCGGCCGGCACGGCGCTGCTGGTCAGCGACCTCTTCGACGACCTCACCGGGCCCGCCGGCACGGGCGCCCCCGCCGGGGTGCCCGTCCGCATCTGCGCGCTGCTGATCGCGGCCAGCCTCGGGCTGGCGCTCGCCCCCGCGTTCGGCGAGTTCACCCGGGCCCGCAGCAGCCGGGCCGTCCGGCTGCGGGTGCAGGAGGAACTCTTCGACGCCGTCAACCGGTTGCCCGGTCTGCGGCGCTTCGAGGACCCGCGCTTCCAGGACGAGTTGCGGCTCGCCCAGCAGGCCGGCGGCATCGCCCCCGACCTGCTCATCGGCTCGGCGTTCAGCAGCCTCCAGGCGCTGCTGACGGTCGCCGGCTTCCTCGGCACCCTGTTCGTGGTGAACCCGCTCCTCGGCGCGCTCACCCTGCTGCTGACGCTCCCGCTGATCCGCGTCCAGCTCGCCGCCGGGCGCCGCCGGGCGGCCGTGCTGCGCGAGACCATGCCGCGCAACCGCCGGCAGATGTTCTACGGCAGCCTGATCGCCGACGTCGACGCGGTGAAGGAGATCCGGCTCTTCGGCCTCCAGGACTTCTTCAAGCAGCGGGCGCGGACCGAACTCGTCGCGGTCTCCGAGGCGGAGAACCGCACCGACCGGCAGAACCTCGGGCACCGGCTGCCCGCCCTGCTGCTCGGCGTCGCGGTGTACGGGCTCGGCCTGGTCTGGGCCGTCCGGGCCGCCGCCGGGGGCGAGTTGTCGATCGGGCAGGTCTCGGTCTGCGTGGCGGCCGTGGCCGGCATCCAGTCCGGCGTCGGACAGCTCGCGAGCACCGGCGCGGCCGCCTACCAGGCGGCCATCACCTTCGCCCACTACCGCGCCCTGGGCACCGCCGAACCCGACCTCGCCCTGCCCGCCGTCCCGCTGGCACCCGGCCGGCTCGGCGGGACGATCGAGTTCCAGGACGTCTGGTTCCGCTACCACGAGGACGCGCCGTGGACGCTGCGCGGCGTCGACCTGACCGTCCCGGCCGGCTCGGTGACCGCGCTGATCGGCCTCAACGGCGCGGGCAAGAGCACCCTGGTCAAGCTGCTCTGTCGGCTCTACGACCCGGGTCGCGGCCGGATCCTCTGGGACGGCGTCGACATCCGCGAGTTCACGCCGGAGGCCTACCGGGAGCGGATCGGCGCGGTCTTCCAGGACTACTGCCGCTACGACCTCACCGCGGGCGAGAACATCGGCCTCGGCCGCCTCGACCACCTCCAGGACCGCGACCGGGTCGCCGGGGCCGCCCGCGCCGCCGGGGTGCACGCCCGGATCGACCGGCTGGAGGGCGGCTACGACGCGCTGCTCAGCCGGATCTTCCTGCCCGAGGGGGCGGGCACCGGCTGGGGCCATTCGCTCTCCGGCGGCGAGTGGCAACGACTCGCCGTGGCGCGGGCGTTCATGCGCCGGGACGCCGACCTGATGATCCTCGACGAGCCCAGCGCCGGGCTGGACGCGGCCGCCGAGAAGGAGGTCCACGACAGCCTGCGCGAACTGCGCCGGGGAGCGACCAGCGTCATCGTGTCGCACCGCCTCGCCGCAGTCCGCGACGCCGACCGGATCGTCGTCCTCGCCGAGGGGCGGGTCACCGAGGTGGGCACCCACGAGTCCCTGATGACGCTCGGCGGCCGCTACGCCGAACTGTTCACCCTCCAGGCCGAGGGCTACCAGCCCGCGGCCGGCCCGGTTCCGTAGGAGACCCCCATGACGCAACTGCTCCTCGCCGTCGGCGGCGCGATCGCCGCCGTGGTGGTGGTCGTCGCCGCGCTGGCCCGCACCGCGCTGTCGGTCGTCGTGGTCTCCGGGCCGAGCATGGCCCCCGCCCTGCGGCCGGGCCAGCGCGTCCTGGTCCTGCGCCGGAGCTGGGCGCGGCTTCGGCCGGGCCGGATCGTCGTGGTCTCCCCGGCCGACCTGGACCTCCCCGCCGACCCGGCCGGCCGCCGCCCGCGGCGGCTCCTGGTGAAGCGCCTCGCCGCCCTGCCGGGCGACCCGGTGCCCGACCCGGTCCGCGCCGCGGCCGGCACCACCGTCGTGCCCGGCGGCCAGGTGGTCCTGCTCGGCGACAACCCCGCCTTCAGCACCGACTCCCGCCTCTGGGGCGCCGTCCCGGCCACCAGCATCGTCGGCGTGGTCCTCGACGGCGTCCCCCTGCGCGGCTGACGGGCCCCGGGGTCGTGTCAGGTGGGCGGTTCGGGGGCCTGGGCGGGGGTGCGGGGGTGGAAGGGCAGGTCGGGGCGGGTGCGGGGTGGTCGGTTAGGGTGGCCGGATGGGGGCGGACCGGGGGGTGGCGGAGGGGCGGCAGGCCGTCGCGGTCCTGGCGGCCCTGCGGGCGCGCCCGCTGCGTTTCCCGTTCACCTCCACCCCGTGGCGTTGCTGGGGGCACGTGCTCGGGGGTGCGGTGTTCGGGCCGCTGCTGCTGGCCCTGCTCGCCGCCCTGCTGCTGATCGGCACCGGGCTGTCCGTCGTCGGGGTCGGCCTGGTGGTCCTGCTGGGCGTCGCGCTCGCCGGGATCCCGGTCGGCGCGCTGGAGCGCCGCCGGCTGCGGCTGGTGGAGCCGGTGCCCGTGCCCGACCCGCACCGCGCGCTGCCCGGGGTCGGCCGGCGGGCCCGGCTGCGGACCAGGCTGCGTGAGCGCGCCACCTGGCGCGAGCTCGGCTACACCGCCCTGTTCGCCCTGGTCCTGAGCGTCGTCGACCTGGCCTTCACGGCCCTGCTGGTGTTCTGCGGCGCGCTGGTCGTCAGCCCGCTGGTGGTCTGGGCGCTGGCCCCCGAGACCGTGATGCTGATCCCCGGCCGGGCCGTCCCCGGTCCCGCCGCCGCCCTCCCCGCGACCGCCGTCGGACTGGGCGGCCTGCTGCTCTGCGGGTACGCGGGCGCGCTGCTGACCGCCGGCCGGGTCCGGCTGGTCCGGTTCCTGCTCGGCCCCCGGCCGGAGGGCCTCGGTCGACAGGTCCTCGAACTCACCCGCTCGCGGGCCCGCCTGGTCGACGCCTTCGAGGCCGAACGCCGGCGGATCGAACGCGATCTGCACGACGGCGCCCAGCAACAGCTCGTCGCCCTCAGCATGACCCTCGGGCTGGCCGCGTACGAGCTTCGCGGGCGGGCGGACGACGACCCGGCGCTCGCACTGGTCGACCGGGCGCGCGGCGAGGCCCGGCAGGCGCTCGAACAGCTGCGGGACCTCGTCCGGGGCATCCACCCGCAGGTGCTCACCGACCACGGGCTGGCCGCCGCCGTCGCCGAGGTCGCGCTGCGCCACCCGGTCCCGGTCGCGGTGGACATCGACCTGCCGGACCGGCTGCCCGGACCGGTCGAGACGACGGCCTACTTCACCGTCACCGAGGCGCTCACCAACGCGGCCAAGCACAGCGGGGCCACCGCGGTCACCGTCCACGGCCGGGTCGACGACGGCCGGTTGGTGCTCCAGGTGACGGACGACGGCCGCGGCGGGGCCGACCCGGCCGCCGGGGCGGGGCTGCAGGGCCTGGCCGACCGGATCGCGATTCTGAGAGGGAGGCTGATGGTGACCAGTCCGATCGGCGGGCCGACGCGGCTCCGGGTGGAGGTGCCGTGCTCCGGATCGTGATCGCCGAGGACGCGGTGCTGCTCCGGGCCGGGCTGGTCGAGCTGCTGGCCCGTGGCGGCCACCAGGTGGTGGCCGCGGTCGGCGACGCGGCCGCGCTGGCCGCCGCCGTGGACGCGGACCGCCCCGACCTCGTGCTCACCGACGTCCGGATGCCGCCGGACTTCCACGACGAGGGCCTGCGGGCCGCCCTGGAGCTGCGCGAACGCCACCCGGGCCTGCCCGTGCTGGTGCTCTCCCAGTACGTGGCCACCCCGTACGCCACCCGGCTGCTCGGCGCCGCGGGCGCGCAGCCCGCCGGGCTCGGCTACCTGCTGAAGGACCGGGTCGGCGAGGTGGCGGACTTCCTGGACGCGCTGCGCCGGGTGGCGGCCGGTCAGACGGTGATCGATCCCGAGGTGGTCCGGGTCCTGCTCCGGCAGCAGGCGGCGGACCGGCCACTGGCCCGGCTGACCCCGCGTGAGCGGGAGGTGCTGGCGCTGATGGCGGAGGGGCTGAACAACCAGACCGTCGCCGGGCGGCTGGGCATCACCGAGGCCTCGGTGGTCAAGCACTGCGGGAACATCTTCATGAAGCTCGACCTCGACCCGGCGGAGGGCAACCGCCGGGTGCTGGCGGTGCTGGCGCACCTGCGGGGGGAGTAGGTCCGGGGCGGGCCCCTCCGGAAGCGGGTGCGGACCCGCCCGACCCAGCGGGCGGTGCCGCCTCACCCGCGGCGGACGGACCCCTCCGGGGCGGCGGCGTCCGCGCCCGCCGGGTCGAGCAGCTCCGCGAGGCGGCGGGCGGAGGCCTCCCAGGACCACTGCGCCCGGACCCAGCGCCGTCCCGCCGCCCCCATCCGGGCGCGGTCGGCCGCCGGGGCGCCGAGGATGCGGCCGACCGCGTCCGCGACGGCGGCCGGACTCCGGCCGTCGACGACGGCGCCGGTGACCCCGTCGAGGACGGCGTCGGGCGCGCCACCGGACCGGCCCGCGACCACCGGCAGCCCGGCGGCCGCCGCCTCCAGGAAGACGATGCCCAGGCCCTCCGCCTCCAGACCGGCCCGCCGGGTGCGGCACGGCATCGCGAAGACGTCCGCCGCCGCGTAGTAGGCGGGTGTCGCCGCGTGCTCCCGGCCGCCGGCGAAGACCACCGAGCCGGGCTCGGTGTGGTGCCGGGCGAGGGCGCGCAGCCGTCGTTCGTCCGGGCCCCGGCCGACCAGGACCAGGACGGCCCCCGGCACCGTCCGCCGGATCAGCGGGAGGGCCCGGATCAGGGCGTCCTGACCCTTGCGGGGGACCAGCCGGGCCACGCAGAGGATCATCGGCGCGCCGGTGTCCGGGGCGCCCGCCGCGCCCGCGCCCGCCGGCCGGAAGCGATCCGCGTCCACACCCGGCACGAGCCGTTCCAGCCGGGCCCGGGGCCCGAGCGCGGGGGCGATCCGCGCCCGGGTGTACTCGCCGAGGTAGGTGACCACGTCGACGTGGTCACCGATCCGCCGGAGCAGTCGGCGGGCCCCGGGGGTGCGGGCCCACCAGATCTCGTGTCCGTGCGTGGTGGCGACCGTGCGGGCGATCCCGGGGGCCTGCCGCCGGAGCCCGGGCGTCATCGCGGCGAGCGGGGCGGCGGCGCCGAACCAGACCCGGTCGCACCCGTGCGCGCGGGCGATCTCGGCGGCCCGCCGGGTGACCCTGGCGGTCGGCAGCAGCGTCCGGGACCGGTCGCGGATCACCGGGAAGGGGAGGGCCGCGTCGTGCGCGGCGGCGCCGGGCTCGTCCGAGGTGAGGACGACGACCTCGTCGGCGGGCAGACGGGTGGCCAGGGCGTGGACGAAGGTTTCGATGCCGCCCTGCCGGGGCGGGAAGTCATTGGTGACGATGAGTGTGCCGGCCATGGGGTCGGTGCAACCTCGGTTCGGGGATCGGTGAGCGGATCGGTTCGGGGATTGGTTCGGGGATCGGTTCGGGGATCGGCGAGGGCGCCGGTGCGGGGAGCGGGGCGGGCTTGCGAGCGGGCCCAGAGGGTGAGCAGGAGCGGTAGCGCCAGGTAGCCGAACCGCCCGGCGGGTGCGAGCAGGAAGGCCACGCAGAGCCCGAGGGCGAGCCGGTCGGCGGCGCCGACGGCGTCCCGGGGCGGGCGCAGCACCAGCGAGGTGGCGACGGCCAGTCCGCCGAGCAGCAGCAGCGTCACGGCGGCGTACCAGCCGGCCGGGCCGAGGTCCGCGAGCAGCCGGCCGGGCAGCGGGCTGCCCGCCGGGGTGGGCAGCGGGCCGCGTCCGGTGGGGAAGGCGAACACCTGGTGGAACATCGGGCCGGGCGAGCGCAGCGCCCCCGGCAGGACGAGGACGGCCGTGCCCGCCAGCGCGACCGCCGTGGCGCGCAGCGCCGCCCGCCGGCCGGCCGTGGCGGCGAGCAGGGCCGCGACGACCGCGACCGCGGGCCAGGCCGTCCACTTGAGCGCGCAGGCCGCGGCGAGCGCCAGCCCGGCGGCGCCGGGGCGGTCCCGGGCGGCCAGGGCGAGGGCCAGGCAGCAGAGGCCGGTCATCGGCAGGTCCACGCCGCTCACGCAGAGCGGCAGCGCGACCAGCGGCGAGGCGGTGAGCGCCGCGAGCCCGGCCCGGTGCCGGCGGCCGGCCGCGAACAGGCAGCCCAGGAACGCGGCGGCGCACCAGAGCCGGGCGTCCCCGAGCAGCCGGGCCGGCCACTCCTGTGCGCCCAGCACCGCGCGGGGCAGCCCGAACAGCGCCATGCCGGGCAGGTACGGCGTGTACTCGGAGACCGTGTGCGGATCGGCCAGGTAGGGGGTGCCGTGCCGGAGCAGCAGCTCCGCGGACCGCTCGATGACGGCGACCTCGCTCTGCCCCTGGCCGGTCAGCACCAGCCGCAGCAGCGGCAGGGCCAGGGCCCCGAGCAGGGCCACCGCCACGGACCAGGAGCGGGCCCGCCGCCACGGCAGCACGAGTACGGCAACGGCCGCCGCCAGATAGCCCGTTGCGGCGATGGCGCCCCAACTGCGGTGCGGCCCGAGCCCGGAGACGAGCGGGAAGGCCGCCGCCCAGCCGGCTGCGGTCAGCCAACCGGCGCACCACGGTGCCCGCCGGTCGAACCGCCCGGCCCGGTAGGTGAGTTGGGCTCCCCCGGGGCGATGGTGGTCCCGGTCGCGGTGGTCGCGTCTGCCTCGGTGATTCAGCACCCCTTCATTCCAGCGGCGCAGTACGGCCGGGTCATGACGGCCAGGTCGAGACCTGGGGTCGGGTTTCCCCTACCTTCGTCGCCCGCCCACCTTCGCCCTGACGTTCGGTGACGACGGAAACACGTTCGGTGGCGAACCTCGCTATCGTGGTCCCGTGGTGAGGTCGTGGGATGCCGCGGTGGAGCGGGCGCAGGAGCGGTTGGCGGCGGTGCCCCGGCTGCGGACGGTGGACGGCGGGGACGGGCGGCGGTTCGAGCTCTGGGACGTGGCGTCCCGCGCCGAGGGCGAGCTGGGCGAGCGGGTGGACCCGGACGCCCTGACCCCGGAGGCCGAGCGCGGGCTGCGCGAGCGGCTCGGCGAGGGCGGCCGGGAGTGGCCCGACGGCGGGCTCTACCGCCGCCGCTACTGGGTGCACGGCCCGGACGGCCGGGACGGTCCGCCGGTCGGCACGGTGGCGGTCGACAACTGGACCAGGGGGCCGGGCCAACTGGCCGTCTCCTCGCTCTACCTGCGCCCCGGCGCGCGCGGCCGCGGCCACGCCGCCGCCGTGCTCGACGAGGTGTACCGGGCGGCCGCGGCCGAGGGGATGCCCGGCTACCGCCTGGACGCGCACTGGACCTGGCAGCACGCCGTCCGCTACTACCTGCGGCGCGGACTCTGGGTGGTCTCCTGGAAGCACGCCCTCGGCCTCGCCCGGATGCCGCAGCTGCCGTCCTACCGGGTGCGCGAGGAGGACGACCGGCTGCTCCTGCTGGTCTCCGACGCCCGCCACGGCTGGGTGCCGCTGCTCGCCGCCGGGCGGGAGGGCCGGTGGCTGCGCCTGGACGAGACGGCCGCCTACCGGCAGAGCGACGGGTGGGTGCACGACTTCGCCCGCTCGACGCTCGCCCTGCACCTCGCGCTGGCGGGCCGGCCGCTGGTGCGCGGTCCGCAGTGGTGGGCGGAGGCCTGGCGCTGGTCCGACACCGGCGAGCCGGAGGGCCTCGCGTACAAGATCGAGCACTTCGAGCGGCTCGCGCGCGACGCCGGCCGGCGCGTCGTCTCCCCCTACCGGCCGGAGGGGGCCGGGCCGGAGCGGCCGGTCCTGCGGGAGTCGGACCGGGCCCCGCAGGTGCCCGGCCCGGCCGGCCGGCTGCCGAGTACCGCCCCGGGGCCGTGACGGCGCCGCCACCACCGTTCGCGACGGCCGCGCACACCCGCGGCCGGACGGCTGGGAGACTCGGGGGATGGCTGAGATCGAGATCGACGGCGCGCCTGCCGACCCCGGGCAGCTCGCCGCCCTGGCGCTGCTGAACTACGGGCACTTCACCACCCTGCGGGTGGAGTCCGGCCGGGTGCGCGGACTGGCCCTGCACCTGGACCGCCTGGTCCGGGACTGCCGGACGGTGTTCGGTGCCGAGCTGGACCGGGAGCTGGTCCGGCAGCGGATCCGCCGGGTGCTCCCGGCGGACGGCGCTCCGGTGATCGTCCGGGTCACCGTGTTCGATCCGGCCCTCGGGCTGGAGCGCCCGGCCGCGCCCGCCCTGCCCCGGCTGCTGGTGACCACCCGCCCGGCCCCGGCCGCGGCCCCCGGGCCGCTGCGGGTGCGCACCGCCGCGTACCGGCGCGAGCTGCCCGAGGTGAAGCACGTCGGCCTGTTCGGTCTGGTCGGGCTGCGCCGGCAGGCCCAACTCGACGGCTACGACGATGCCTTGCTGACCGGGGAGGACGGCCGGATCACCGAGGGGGCCACCTGGAACGTCGGCTTCCACGACGACCGGCAGGTGATCTGGCCGGAGGGCCCCGCGCTGCCCGGCGTCACCGCCGCGCTGCTCGCCGCCGCGCACCCCGGCCCGCAGCGGCGCGAGCGCGTCGACCCGGCCGGCCTGGACCGGTTCGTGGCGGCCTTCGCGGTCAACGCGGGTGTCGGCGTCCGGCCGATCGCCGCGATCGACGGGACGGCGTTCGACCCCGCCCACCCCGTCCTCGCGCCGCTGTGCGCGGCGTACCGGCGGATCGAGGGCGACCTGCTCTGAGCCGGGCCCCACCGGTCCGGTCCGCAGCGCTCCGCCGGTCCCGAGAGTTCCGTCGGTCCGTAGGACTCGGACGAACCCCGAAAGAACTCCGGGGCTGCGGGCCGGGGGCAAGGCGGGGGGAACGGGGTGGGGATAACCCCCCGGTCCGTCCGCCAGCGGCCTCCATGGTTCGGAGCACCCGCCCTTCCTAGGCTGGAACACGTCGACGACCAGCGACGATTCCCGAAGGAAGGCCCCTCCATGGCACGCCGCCAGCACCCCCAGACCGAGCCGTACGGCCGCCCCGGCGCCCACGCAGCGATCGAGCTGCGGGCGGTACGGCGCAGCTACGGCCGCGGCGGCGACGTCGTGCACGCCCTGCGCGGGATCGA
The DNA here is from genome assembly GCF_040630735.1 of Kitasatospora sp. NPDC005748. Lineage (NCBI taxonomy): Bacteria > Bacillati > Actinomycetota > Actinomycetes > Kitasatosporales > Streptomycetaceae > Kitasatospora > Kitasatospora sp. NPDC005748. The sequence continues at coordinate 11,038 of NZ_JBEXYD010000052.1, read as the reverse complement.
CCTGTCGCTGGACCGGGGCAGCTTCACCGCGGTGATGGGGCCGTCCGGCTCCGGCAAGAGCACCTTCCTGCAGTGCGCGGCCGGCCTGGACCGCCCGGACGGCGGCGAGGTCTACCTCGGCGGCGAGGAGATCACCCGGCTGAGCGAGAACCGGCTCACCAAGCTGCGCCGCAGCCGGATCGGCTTCATCTTCCAGTCCTTCAACCTGCTGCCCTCGCTGACGGTCCAGCAGAACGTGCTGCTCCCGCAGCGCCTCGCCGGTGAGCGCCAGGACCGTGCCCGGGCGCGGGAGTTGCTCGCCCAGGTCGGTCTCGGCGAGCATGCCGGCCGGCGGCCCGGCCAGCTCTCCGGCGGCCAGCAGCAGCGGGTGGCGATCGCCCGCGCGCTGATCACCGACCCGGACGTGGTCTTCGCCGACGAGCCGACCGGCGCGCTGGACACCCGCACCGCGCACGAGGTGCTCGGCCTGCTGCGCCGCGCCGTGGACACCATGGGCGCGACCGTGGTCATGGTCACCCACGACCCGGTGGCGGCCTCCTTCGCGGACCGCGCCGTGTTCCTCGCCGACGGCGCGTTCGCCGGCGAGCTGTACCACCCGGACCCGAACGCCGTCGCCGACCGCATGGTCACGCTGGCGGCGCGCCCGGTCGGAGCGGCGGCATGAGCAACGGACTCGCGCGCGCCTCGGTGCGCTTCCGGCCGGCCTCCTTCGTCGGCACCTTCCTGGCCCTGCTGCTCGGCGCGGCCATCGTGACGGCCTGCGGCACGCTGCTGCAGACCGGCCTCACCGCGAGCGTGCCGCCGAGCCGCTACGCCGCCGCCCCGGTGCTGGTCGCGCCGGACGCGGCCGTCGAGATCACCGTCAAGACCGGCGGGGACGAGGACGTCGAGAGCCTGCCCGTCCCCGAGCGGGCCCGGGTCGACGCGGCGCTGGCCGGGCGGATCGCGGCCCAGCCCGGTGTCGCGGCCGCCCGGCCGGACACCGCCTTCCCGATCCCGGCCGGCTCCGCCCCCGGCGTGCCCGGTCTGACCGGCCGGGGCATCGCCGCCCTCGGCATCGCCGGAGCGGGCGAGAAGCTGGTCGAGGGCCGTGCGCCGGGCGCGGGCGAGGTCGTCCTGGACGTCGACACCGCGCACGCCGCCCACCTCGCGCCGGGCGCCACCCTCGCACTGACCGGGCCCGGTGGCACCGGCACCTACCGGATCTCCGGCCTCGCCGCCTCCCCGGGGGCGGGCCCGCAGCATCCGGCCGCCACCGCGTGGTTCGCCGACCAGGTCGCCGACCGGATCTCCGGCCACCCGGGCCGGGTCGACGCGATCGCCGTCGTCCCCCGCGACGGCGTCACCGCCAAGACCCTCGCCGCCCAGGTCCGCCAGGCCGTCGGCGGCGACGCCGAGGTGCTCACCGGCGACGCCCGCGGCGCCGTCGAGCAGCCGCTGCTCGCCGAGAGCCGGACCATGCTCACCGCCCTCGGCGGCTCCTTCGGCGGCATCGCCACCATGACCGCGGTGTTCGTCGTGATGAGCACCGTCGCCCTGGCGACCGGCCAGCGGGCCCGGGAGTTCGCCCTGCTGCGCGCCATCGGCGCCACCCCGCGCCAGATCCGCCGCACCATCGCCACCGAGGCGGTGCTGGTGGCACCGATCGCCGGCGCCCTCGGCATCCTCCCCGGCCTCGCGCTGGCCCGCTGGTGGTTCGGCGAGCTGGCCGACCGCGGCGCCGTCCCGGCGGCCGTGCCGCTGGACGTCGGCCCGATCCCGATGCTCGCCGCCGTGGCGACCTGCACGATCGCCGCGCTGACCGCCGGCTTCTTCGCCTCCCGCCGCCCGTCCCGGCTGCGGCCCAGCCAGGCCCTCGGCGCGGCGGCGGTCGAGGCCGGCCGCCCCGGCACGGTCCGGACCGTGGTCGGGCTGCTCTTCGCCGCCGGGGGTGTCTCGCTCGCCGCCGTCGCGGCCGGCCTGGACGGCTCGAAGGCCGCCAACACCGCCCTGGGCGTGGTGATGTGCTTCCTGATGGCCGTCGCCCTGCTCGGTCCCTGGGTGGCCGGGGTCGCCGCCGGGGTGTTCGGTCTCCCGCTGCGGGCCGGGGCCGGCGCGCCCGGTTCGCTCGCCGTCGACAACACCCGGGCCAACGCCCGCCGGCTGGCCTCCGCGATCACGCCGATCGTCATGGTCACCGCCTTCTGCGGCACCCTGCTCTTCATGCAGAGCACCATCACCCACGTCACCGGCGAGCAGGTGCGCACCGGCATCACCGCCGACCACGTGGTCGGCTCGACCGGCCCCGGCCTGCCCGCCGGCAGCGCCGACCGCGCCGCCAAGGTGCCCGGCGTGGACGCCGCCGTCGGCGTGCTGCGCACCAGCACGGTGTACCGCGACGGCAGCATGCTCGGCACCGCCAACACGCTCGGCATCAGCGGTGACCCGGCGAAGCTCCCCGCGGTGCTCGACCTCGGGGTGAAGAGCGGCTCGCTGGCCGAGCTCGCCCGTTCGGCCGACACCGTCGCCCTGGACGCCGGTCTGGCCGACGCCCTCGGCGTCACGGTCGGCGACCGCGCCCCGCTCTGGCTCGGTGACGGCACCCCGGTCAAGCCCACCGTGGTCGCCACCTACGAGCGCGGCCTCGGCTTCGGTCAGGTGCTGCTGCCCCGGGCGGCCGTCGCGGAGCACGTCACCGCCGGCTACGACAGCCAGCTGCTGGTCGCGGACGCCCCCGGTGCCGACCGGGCCGCCGTGGCCGCCGCACTGGGCAACCTCTCCGGCGCCGGCGCGACCACCGTCGCCGACCGGGCCGGCTTCGTCGCCCAGGCCGACAAGGCGCAGGAGATCGGCGCCTGGGCGAACGCGGTGATGGCCGGTGTGCTGGGCGGCTTCGCCGCCGTCACCGCCGCCAACACCCTGGCGATGACGGTGCTGGACCGCCGCCGGGAGGTGGCGCTGCTCCGCCTGGCCGGGACGACCCGCCGTCAGGTGCGCGGCATGATGCGCTGGGAGGCGCTGCTGGTCGCCGCGACCGGGCTGGCGGTCGGTGCGGTGATCGCCTGGGTCACCCTGCTGCCGATCACCCGGGGCATCACCGGCTCGGCGCCGCACATCCCGGTCGGCCTCGCGCTGCCGCTGGCCGCCGGAGCGGTGCTGCTCTGCCTCGGCTCGACCGGCCTGCCGGCCCGCCTCCTGCTGCGGGCCCACCCGGTGGCGGCGGGCGGGGGCCGGCAGTAGCGCGGACCCCTGGGGGCTCCTGACGGCGGGACGGGCGGTGCGCGCGGGTGGCGCACCGCCCGTCCGGGTGGGCCGAGGGGTGGGGGTGTGGGCCTCGGGGCGGCCTCGGGGTGGCGGGACGGGCGGTGCGCGCGGGTGGCGTACCGCCCGTTCGGGTGAGGGCTCCGGCCCAGGCGGGCGCAACGGGGTGGTGATCGACCCGCCCCCGGTTCGGCGCCACGGATCCGGGAGCCCGGTCGGTTACGGTGTCGGCCGCGCCGTCCGGGGCCGAGCCGCCTCCGGAGGCGTTTGCCGTTTCCCCTCCGCCAGGCCCGCCGGGCCGTTTCCCGCACCCGTTCCGCACCGGCTCCGCAGCTGTTCCTACCGCCGCCGTTCCTCCCGTCGTCGTTCCGCAGCCCCTTCGCACCCTCCCGCACCGGTTCCCGCCTCACGGCCGAGCAGAGAGAAGCCCACCCATGAGCAGTCCTCCCGTGGCCCCCGCGCCCCGTCGGCCGCTGATCCTGCTGCGGGCGAGCGCCACCGCGCTGGCCGCGCTGGCCGTCCTGCAGACCGTGCTGGCCGGCAGCTACCTCAACGGCCACTACGAGTCGCTCGTGCTGCACGAGGCCGCCGCGCGGGCGGTGCTCGTCGCGGCGTGCTGCCAGCTCGTGGCGGGGGCGCTGGTCCGGCGGCCCGGCCGTGACCGGCGCGGCCCGCGCGGGCCGTTGTGGCTCTCGGTGCTCCTGGTGGCGACGGTGACCCTGCAGACCGCCGTCGGCTACAACCGCGCGATCGGGGTGCACGTGGTGCTCGGTGTGCTGCTGGTCGGCGGCATCCTGGCCGGCCTGGTCGGTGCCTGGCGGCTGCCGCTGCCGGCCCGCGCCGGCGCCGCCGCGGCCGACCCCGAGGGCGCCGGCCGGCTGCCCCGCCCGGGCGGACCGGTGGAGGTCGCCCAGTGAACCGCCGCCGCTTCCTGGGCATCGGCGCGGCCGTGGTCGGCACCGGCGGGATCGGGGCCTTCGCCCTCCCCTCGGCCACCCGGCTGCTGGCCGAGGCCCGGCCGGGCCGTCTGCTGCTCAGCGCGATGGAGCCGCCCGCCCCGTTCCAGGTGCCGCTCCCGGTGCCGCCCGTGCTGCAACCAGTCCGTACCGACGGCACCACCGACTACTACGAGATCACCCAGCGGAGCGCGCGGCTGGAGATCCTGCCCGGCCTGCGGACCGAGGCCTGGACGTACGGCGGCAGCTTCCCCGGTCCGACCTTCGCCGTGCGGGCCGGGCGGCAGAGCGTGGTCCGCCACCGCAACGAGCTGCCGGTGCCCTCGGTGGTCCACCTGCACGGCGGCCACACCCCGGCGGACAGCGACGGCTACCCGACCGACCTGCTGCTGCCGGTCGGGGGCGGCGGTGCCCGGGGCGCCCAGGACATGGCCGGGATGGCGGGCATGCCGGGGATGGAGCACCACCCGGCCGACCCGGCCGCCGCCCGGACCGCCGACGGCGAGCGCACCTACACCTATCCGAACCACCAGCGCGCGGCCACGCTCTGGTACCACGACCACCGGATGGGCTTCACCGGCCCCGCCGTCTGGCGGGGCCTGGCCGGCTTCCACCTCGTCCACGACGACGAGGAGGACGCGCTGCCGCTGCCGCGCGGCGAACGCGACGTCCCGCTGATGCTCGCCGACCGCTCCTTCGCCGAGGACGGCTCCTTCCAGTACCCGGCCACCGATGCCGCGCTGGCCGTCCCGGGCGTCACCGACGACTACATGAACGGCGTCCTCGGCGACGTCATCCTGGTCAACGGCGCCCCCTGGCCCCGGCTCGCGGTGGACCGCGCCCGCTACCGGCTGCGCGTGCTGAACGCCTCCAACGCTCGCCTCTACCGCCTCGAACTCGATCCGCAGCCCTCCGGCGGCGACGCGCTGGTGCAGATCGGCGGCGACGGTGGCCTGCTGGAGGCCCCGCTGGCGCACGACGCGCTGGAGATCGCCCCGGCCGAACGCTTCGACCTGGTGGTCGACTTCGCCCGCTACCCGCCGGGGACGTCGGTCCGCCTGATGAACCGGTTCGGCACCGACCGGGACGCCGAGGTGATGGTGTTCGACGTGTCCTCGCGGACCGTCACCGACGACTCGGCCGTGCCCGAGCGGCTCTGCACCCTCGAACGGCTCGATCCGGCCGCCGCCGTGACCACCCGGACCTTCGGCTTCCGCCGCAGCCGCAACGACGGCTGGACGATCAACAACCAGCCCTACCAGCCGGGCCGTTCGCTGGCCCGGCCCGCCCTCGGCACCGTCGAGAAGTGGCGCTTCTTCACCGACGTCCACCACCCCGTCCACCTGCACCTGGACCCCTTCCAGGTGCTCTCGCGCAACGGCGCCGAACCCGGCCGCTACGACGCCGGCTGGAAGGACACCGTGGACCTGCGGCCGGCCGAGTCGGTGGAGATCCTGGTCCGCTTCACGGACTACCCGGGGACGTACATGCTGCACTGCCACAACCTGGAGCACGAGGACATGGCGATGATGGCGGACTTCGTCGTGGAGTAGTGCGCCGGCCGGGCCGGTGGCCACCGCTCCGTCCCCTCACCCGTTCGGCCGCGCGCCGGCGGGCGGCCGTCCCGCCCGCCGGCGCCTCGACGTGCCGGGCCCCCGCGGTTGACCTAGCGTCGCGGGAGGGGCACCGGCCCTGCCGTCCGACCGAGGAGCGCGCGCATGACCAGTCCCGCCGAACGCCGCCGGCGCGGCCGGGCCGCCCGCGAACGGGTCTCGCGCTCGGCCCACGGCCGCTGGATCCCCGCGGCCGACCGGCTCGACCCGATCGCCGTGCTGGAGCGGCAGGGGGCGGACCGGGTCGCCGAACTGCTGCCGATCCGCTACGGCCGGATGGCCGACTCCGCCTTCGCCTTCCTGCGCGGCGCGGCCGCCGTGCTGGCCGCCGACCTCGCGGCCGTCCCCGACACCGGCATCACCGTCCAGCTCTGCGGTGACGCCCACCTGGCGAACTTCGGCATGTACGCCTCGCCGGAGCGGGCGCTGCTCTTCGGCCTGAACGACTTCGACGAGACCTACCCCGGCCCGTTCGAGTGGGACGTCAAACGGCTCGCCGCGAGCGCCGCCGTCGCGGCCCGCGACAACGGCAACGACGAGGCGCACGTCCGCCGGGCCGCGCTGACCGCCGCGCTCGGCTACGCCACCGCGATGCGGCGGCTGGCGGCGATGGGCGAACTCGACGTCTGGTACGCCCGGATCGACACCGAGGACCTCCTCCCGCTGATCAGCAGGTCCAAGCGCCGCAAGCGGGTCGAGGCCGGTATGGCGCACGCCCGGCGCCGCACCAGCCTGCAGGCCTTCGGCAAGCTCACCGATGAACGGGACGGCCAGCGCCACATCATCAGCGAGCCGCCGCTGATCCAGCCGCTGACGAAGAACGAGTTCGGTGCCGTCGGGCAGATCTTCAGCGACTACCGGGCCACCCTCAGCGAGGACCGCCGCGTCCTGCTCGACCGGTTCCAGTTCGTCGACGCGGCGCGCAAGGTGGTCGGCGTCGGCAGTGTCGGCACCCGCTGCTACATCATCCTGCTGGAGGGGCGCGACGCCCGGGACCCGCTCTTCCTCCAGGTCAAGGAGGCCACCCGGTCGGTCCTGGAGGACCACCTGCCCGCCGGCAGCCGGGTCGACGCCGAGGTGACCGGTACCCACGGCGGCCGCCGGGTGGTGGTCGGCCAGCACCTGATGCAGGCCGTCAGCGACATCTTCCTCGGCTGGACCACCGGCCCGGCCGGCCGCCACTACTACGGGCGCCAACTGCGGGACATGAAGGGTTCGGTGGAGATCGCCGACATGACGAGGTCCGGTCTGCGGGACTACGCGGACCTCTGCGGCCGCGCGCTGGCCCGCGCCCACGCCCGCTCCGGCGACCGGCTTGCCATCGCCGGCTACCTGGGCTCGTCGGACACCTTCGCGGAGGCGATCGCCGACTTCGCCGTCAGTTACGCCGACCGGACCGAGGCCGACCACGCCGCCCTGCTGTCCGCGATCGACGACCGGGTGATCACGGCGAAGCGGGGGATCTGACCCTGGCCGCCCGGTCCTCCAGGCAGGACCGTCACGCCAGTTCGGGCAGCAGTGCGGCGAGCCGTCGCAGTTGGTCGCGCTGGTCGGCGAGGTCGAGCGCGCCCGGGCGGACGACGACATGGCGGGCCCCGCGTCCCGGTACCGGGCGAGGCCGGCCACGACGTCCTCCGGCGGGCCGGTCACGAGCGCCTGGATCCGCTCCGACTCCTCCAGCGGCAGGCCGTGGTCGGCCCGTGCGTAGGCGTCGGGCGCCAGGCGGCCACGTCCTCGTCCACGCGGACCTAGACGAAGAGGGCGGGGGTGATCGCCTCCGGGTCACGGCCCGCCCCGGCCGCCGCCTTCCGCACGTCCAGCAGCCCGGACCGGTAGTCGGCGGGGTCCGGCGGGTACGGCAGCCGGCCGCCGTAGCACCGCCCGGTGCGGGCGAGGGCCGCCGCAGTGGGCGCCGGCGGCCGGGCGACGGGGTCGGGCGCCACCCGGTCGGCGGGGGTGCGGACCCCGCCGGTCGACGGGTTGGCGGGGGACCGAGGCCCGTCGAAGGTCGGGGTCGGCGCGTCTTTGTGGCGTCAACTCGCCTTTCCGGATGATGAGTTGAGGGTCCGCCCTGGTGCCGGTGGGGCATGTGCATGACTTCGACAAGATGATTCCTCGTCAGTAACATGGCGGCGCGGCCGTGCGAGCCGCCTCCCTGCCTCCACTGATCACGGGCGGTCGTGTCCTCGTCCGCCGCTCCGAAAGAGTCCTGTTGAAGAGTTCCCTCGGCATGGCGGTCCGCCCTGCCCTCGTCTCACTGGTGCTGCTCGGTGTCGCCGCGTGCGGGCCGACCTCGGGCGACCAGCCGGGCTCCCCGACGGCCGACGCGACCGGCGGTGCCCCGGTCGCCGCCTCGGCCTCCGGTGCCGGCCACCCGGTCGCCGCCGTCACCCCGACCGGTTCGCCGCAGGCCCGGGCCGCCACCCCGGCCAGCGCGTCCACCGCCTCCGGGCGTCCCGCCGCCACCACCCTGCCGGTGGCGGCGGCGCAGCCGGGCGCGCAGCAGGCCGCCGTCGGCGTGCCCGGTCCGGACGGCACGGCCGTCTCCCCGGCGGCCCGGAACCTCCAGCTCACCGCGTACGACCCGGCCGCCGGTACGGCGGTCCTGGCTGCCGCGGGGCCGTCGGCACCCTCGGCGGGTCCGTCGGCGAGCCCGTCCGCCGGTTCGTCCGCGGGCCCGTCCGCGAGCCCGTTCGCGAGCCCCTCGCCGGGGTCGACGGCCGCGGTCGAGGCCGTCCGGCCCGGTCAGCTGATCGCCAGCCCGCCGACGGCCGCCGCGCCGCAGGGCGCCCTGGTCGCCGTCACGGCCGTCCGTTCGGCGAGCGGCGGGTCGGTCTCCCTGGCGACCCGGCCCGCGACGCTGACCGAACTGCTCGGCGGGGCCGAGGCGGACGGCAAGGTGGCCGTCGACCCCCAGGCGATCAAGGTGACGCCCCTGGTCAAGGACGTCAAGGCGACCGTCGGCCGGGAGGACGGAACCACCACGGCCGACGCGTCCGGCACGCTGGAGGTCGACGTCAAGGCGCCGATCCCGCTCCCCGAGGGGCTGAGCGCCGACGCCTCCGGCTCCCTCCAGCTCCACCCCGCCGTGCACTTCGCCTACCACGGTGCCGGCGCGGGCGGCCCGCGCACCGCGTCGATCGGCTTCGACCTGGGCGCCCACGCCCAGTGGAAGGTCACCGGTGACTTCGCCCGAGACACCGGCGCAGCACCGACCCGGGTGCCCTTCGCCAAGCTCCAGGCCAGCCCGGTCATCACGGTGGCCGGCCTGCCGGTCGTGGTGAACCTCGGGCTCACCTGCTACCTGGAGGTCAGCGCCGACGGCCAGGTCCACCTGGAGGCCGAACAGGAGGTCACCGGTACCTGGGCGGTGCACGCCGACTACGCCGGCGGGCGCGGCTGGACCTCGTCCACCGACGCCGCCGACACCAAGGTCTCCCCGGTCCACGTGCGGCTGACCGGCAAGGCGGCCGCCCGGGCCGCGCTGGGCGCCGAGGTGAGCGTCGGCCTGTACGACACGGTCGGCGTCGAGGCCACCGTGGCCCCGTACCTGCGGGCCCGGGCCGACGGCTCGCTCACCGTGGACGTCCCGGGCGGCGCGCCCCAACTCCAGGGCAGCTGGGCCCTGCTGGGCGGGGTCGACCTGAACGGCGCGCTGCTCGCCCATCTGAAGGTCTTCGGCACCCCGATCATCGAGGGCAAGCTCCCGCTGCCGCCGTTCCACCGCGAGTGGCCGCTGGTGTCCGGTGCGCTCCCCTCGCCGGCCCCGAAGGGCTGAGCCGTCGTCCGTACCGCGGACCCCGGGCCGATTCGGCCCGGGGTCCGCGGCGTGCGAGGGGTCAGGCGCCGTCGTCGTCCTCCGTCGCGGCCTCCTTCCCGGCGCCCGCGGGCGCGACGCCGCTGAAGTTGTTGGCGGGCAGGAGGTAGTCGAAGCTGCCCGAGGAGGTGTGCGCACCGCCGGCGGGGCAGACGCCGTTGGTCGGGTTCCCGTTGAACCAGAGGCCGAAGCACTTGCCGCAGTACCGCCAGTTGGACTGTCCGAGGATGGCCACGGAGCTTCCTTTCCGGACGACTTCCCCGGGTCGGAGGAAGAGCGTCCCGTGGGGGGCATGCGTCCATGGTTCGGTGCCCGGAGTCCCGGACACATGAGGCAGGTGTCCCCTGTGCGGCAGGGACCTCCCCGATGACGTGTCAGTGGGCTGTGCGACAGTGGCCCGCATGCTGGCGATCGAGGTGCAGACGGAGAACGGGGAGCGGCACCTTCGGGTGACCGCCGAGGAGCTGGCCGCACTGGTGCGCCGGATCGGCGGGCCGGGCGACCGCTTCCTGGTGGTGGAGCGGATTTCCGGCCCCGCCGAGGTGTTCGTCCAGGTCTGGCACGAGGCCGGCGGTGACTACACCCTGGAGCACCGCGAGGGCTCGAACGACCGCCATTTCCGGGTGCTGCTCGACGACCCCGGCCCGGTGATCGCCGCGATGACGGGCTGGGCCCGCCGGGCGGACGGTTGGGACGCCGGCCTGGCCTGGCGGCGGCTCGACCTGACACCGGAGCCCGAGACGCCGGCGCCGCCGCTGGAGCTGCCCGACGACGACCGCAGGCAGCTGGAGGACCGCCTCCGCCAGAGCCTGGCCGGCGGTTACGCGACCCGGGCCGAACTCGCCGAACTGGCGGAGGACTACCTGGTCAAGGGTGACCGGCGACCGGTCTCGCCCGCGCAGGCCCGGGCCCTGGTCGACCGGATGTGGCGCGAGCGGGCCGAGGAGCAGGCCGGCTGGGAGGGCGAGACGGACGCCGACCGGATCACCCGTGCCTTCACGGCACTGGAGGCGGCCGGCATCACGGCCCGCGAGAACTTCACCTGCTGCCACTCCTGCGGACAGGCCGAGATCGCCGGCGTCGGCTCGCCGGACGCCCGGGGCTTCGTCTACTTCCACTCCCAGAGCACCGACGCGGCCGCCGCCGGCCACGGGCTGTCGCTGTACTACGGGGGCTTCGACGACTCTTCGGAGACCACCGCCGCCGTCGGCCGTGAGGTGGTGGCCGCCCTGGCGGTGGCCGGCCTGTCGGCGGACTGGGACGGCGACCCCGCCAGTGCCGTCGAGGTGCGACCGCTGGACTGGCGCCGGCGGCTCGTCGGCTGACAGTGATGATGTTCGTGGTGATGTTGCTGGCGGGTCTGACCCTTCGGCTGACTGACGCTTCGGCTGTCTTGTTTGGGATTTGTCGGC